>NZ_JBKEAY010000072.1:0-65072 GCF_047972865.1 Microbacterium sp. | reverse complement strand
GCGACGTAGGCCGAGAGGTCGTCGGTCACAGCCATCCCTTCTCCTCCAGGTGCTCGGTCAGCCGCGTCCGCACGTGCGCGGCGTCGATGAAGCTCGTCACCGGGACCATGACGGGGGCGAGGTCGCCGAGTTCGTCGAGGTAGGTGGGTTGCGCCACGACGACATCCGCCGTCATGCCGCGCGCCGATCCGGCATCGGTGTGGGAGATCGTGAACTCCACGCCCATCTCGCGCAGCACCTTCTCGGCGGTGGTGCGCAGGATGAGGCTGGACCCCATGCCCGCACCGCACACGGCGAGCACGACCATCGGGCTCGGACGATCCGCGCGGGCACCCGCCCCTGGGGCGGCGCCGCCGGGCGCGGCACCCGCCATCGCCGTCGCGCGGGCGCCGGACACGGGGGACGTGGCCACGGGCGCGGCCTCGTCGACGTGGGTGGCCGCGGGCGCGGTGCGGGTGCGGCCCATCACGAGCAGCACGACCACGGTGACCGCCAGCACGCCGCCGGCGATCACCCAGATCGCCCCGGCGCCCAGCGGCGACAGCAGCGCACCGGCCCCGATCAGCAACCACCCCACGGCGAACCAGTCCGGGTCGGCGAGCGTGGCCAGTTCGGGTGCCGTGCCGCTGTAGAGCTGCCACGACAGCCACTGACCGAACGCCAGCAGGATGCCGTTGAGCACACCGCCGAACACCGCCCCGCGCCAACCGGCGACCGCGTTGCCGAACACGCCGCCGGCACCGCCCCCGAAGAAGAGCATGATCATCGGCGGCACGAGCACGAACCAGCCGGCGGCGGCGAACACGCCCATGAGCAGCAGGAACACGACGGACGAGGTGAGGAAGCCGACCATCACGGCGGTGGGGGCTCTGGTGAACGTCACCGGGATGTCCAGCGCGGGGCGCGCCCCCGGCAGCGCCTTCTCGGACAGTCCCTTGAACGCGGGCACGATCTCGGCGAGGAACATGCGCACCCCGAACAGCAGGATCGCGATACCGGCGGCGAACCGGAGCGCCTGCAGCAGCCCCCACACCCACGGCAGCACCGTCGAGGAGCCCATCTGCGCGCTGACGACCTCGGGGTCGGCGAACGCGATCGCGACGAGCATGATGACGCCGATCACGAACGCCGTGGACACGTTGATGTCCTTGAAGAACGACAGCGCCTTCGGCAGCGTGAGGTTCTCGGCGTTGTGGCGCACCGGGTCGCCCAGGCGCAGCGCGCGGGCACCGTACCCGGTCGCGACGGCGAGCGTCGAGGTGGTGTGGGCCAGGCCCACCGAGTCGTCACCCATCACCTTGCGCATGAGCGGCTCGGTCCACAGCGGTTGCAGCACCCAGTAGCAGCCGATCACGATCGCGCCCACCCCGGCGAGCGTCCACCGGTCGACGTCGCCGAAGGCCTCGACGAAGCTGGCGGCGATGACGACGGCCATCCAGTACATGAGGTGGCCGGTGAGGTAGACGAACCGCGCGGCGGGGAAGATGCGCACCAGCAGCAGGTGCACGACGAACCCACCCGCGATGATGACGGGCACGACCGATCCGGCACCGGCGGTGAACTCGGCCAGGCTCGAGGCCGCGGTCGGCGGTTGCAGGCCGACGGCGCTGGAGACGATGGCCTGGAAGCTCAGCAAGCCGCCGACGAAGATGTCGATGCCGATGTTGAGGATGACGACGCCGATCGTCGCGCGCAGGCTCCCGGCCACCACCTCCTCCACCGGCTTGCGCTGCAGTAGCAGGCCGATCAGCGCGATGATCCCGATCAGCAGCGCAACCTGGCTGAACAGGTTGTCCGTGATGGTCTGGACGATGTCCAAAGCGACATCCATGTCGACTCCTTCCGAGTGGTCTATACCGCCGTAATGGTATAGACCACTCTCTCGATTGTCCACCACCTGCTCACTCGTCCTGTTCATCTGTGCAACGCGCAGGCTGACGAACCGGGGGCGACGCGGGGTTATCGTGAAGGAATGGACGAATCCCCGCCCCGCCCACACCGGGCGGCGGTCGTCTACAACCCGGTGAAGGCCGACGGACCGGCGCTGCGCCGGCTGGTCCGCGCCGAGTCGGAGCGCAACGGCTGGGACCCGCCCGACTTCTTCGAGACGACCGTCGACGACCTCGGCGACGGTGTGGCCCGGCAGGCGCTGGCCGGCCGGCCGGATGCCGTCCTGGTCGCCGGCGGCGACGGCACCGTGCGCGCCGTGAGCGAGGCGATGGCCGGCACCGGCATCCCCCTCACCATCATCCCCAGCGGCACGGGCAACCTGCTGGCGCGCAACCTGCGCCTCCCGCTGGAATCCCCCGGGCCGATGGTGCGGGCGACCTTCGCCGGCCGCACCCGCGACATCGACGTCGGATTCGCCAAGCTCACCCGCGCCGACGGCGACACCGAGGAGCGCGCGTTCGTGGTGATGGGCGGCATGGGCCTGGACGCACAGATGATCGCCAACACGAGCGGCAAGATGAAAAAACGTGTCGGCTGGGTGGCGTACGTCGACGGTGCGGCGAAGTCGCTCGTGGGCGCCCGGCCGTTCCCCATCATCTTCCAGCTGCCCGGACAGCGGATGCTGCGCGCCCAGATCCACAGCGTCGTCTTCGCCAACTGCGGTTCGCTGCCCGCCGGGCTGGAACTGATCCCGGAGGCCTCCTTCACCGACGGGCAGCTCGACATCGCCGTCTTCCAGCCCAAGACCCCGCTCGGCTGGCTGCTGGTGTGGCGCCGGGTCGCGTGGGACAACAGCGTGCTGCGCCGGTTCCGCGCCGGCCGCCGCATCCTGCGGTTGCGCACCCGCGACAACACCGTGCGCTACGCGCGCGGCGCGGGCATCGACGTGGCCGCGCAGGGCCCGCACCCCGTGCAGCTGGACGGCGACGCCTTCGGCGAAGCGACCCACCTGCGCGTGCGAGTGGCCCCCGGCGCGCTGCGCGTCGCCCTCCCCGCCGAGGCCGCCTCGTGACGTCACTGGTCTGGCTGCGCGACGACCTGCGGATCGCCGACAACCCGGCACTGCACGCCGCCGTGGCCCGCGGCGAACCGGTCGTCGTGCTGTTCGTGCTCGATGAGCAGTCCCCCGGCATCCGTCCCCTCGGCAGCGCGGCGCGCTGGTGGCTGCACGGCAGCCTCACCGCGCTCGCCGCGACCCTCGCCGCGCGCGGCGGCACGCTCGTGCTCCGCCGTGGTCCGGCGGCGATCGTCGTCCCCGACGTCGTTCACGAGGCGGGCGCGTCGGCGGTGTTCTGGAACCGCCGCTACGGCGGACCGGAACGAGAGGTGGATGCCGGCATCAAGGCGCGTCTGCGCGCCGACGGACTCGAAGCGATGTCGTTCGCAGCATCCCTGCTGCACGAACCGTGGACCGTGCGCACCGGCGCCGGTACCCCGTACGCCGTGTTCACCCCGTTCTGGAACGCCTGTCTGGCCGCGCCCCCGCCGCGCAGGCCCCTGCCGGAACCGGCCGAGATGCCGGCCCCGCCGCCTGAGGTCGGCAGCGACGACCTGGACGCGTGGGACCTGCTCCCCCAACGCCCCGACTGGGCGGCCGGCCTGCGCAAGCGCTGGAGCCCGGGGGAGCCCGCCGCGCACGATCGGCTGCGCACCTTCCTCGACGAAGACAGCGCCGGCTACGACCGCGCCCGCGACGAACCCGCCGCCGAGGCCACCTCGTTGCTGTCGCCGCGGCTGCGGTGGGGTGAGCTCAGCCCGCACCAGGTGTGGCACGCCGCGATCGCCGCCGGGGCCCCGGCCACGTTCCTGCGCGAACTCGGGTGGCGCGAGTTCGCCTGGCACACGCTGTTCCACGCCCCCGACCTGGCGACCCGCAACCTCCGGCCCGAGTTCGACCGGTTCCCCTGGCCGGAGCCGTCCGCCGCGGCCCGCGACGCCTGGCAGCGCGGCTCCACCGGAATCGCGCTGGTTGACGCCGGGATGCGAGAGCTGTGGCACACCGGGTTCATGCACAACCGTGTGCGGATGGTGGCCGCGTCGTTCCTCGTGAAGAACCTGCTGGTGCACTGGCGACACGGTGAGACCTGGTTCTGGGACACGCTCGTCGACGCCGACCCGGCCGCCAACCCGTTCAACTGGCAGTGGGTGGCCGGGTCGGGCGCCGACGCCGCCCCGTACTTCCGCGTGTTCAACCCCGACCTGCAACGCACGAAGTTCGACCCCGACGGCGCGTATGTCGCCCGGTGGGCGGCGGCTCCGGCATCTCTCCCCCCGATCGTCGACCTGCGCGCCACCCGGCAGGCCGCACTGGCCGCGTACGACAGCATGCGCCGCGGAATGCCGGGAGCGGCGGGCCGGTTGCAATCAGCGTGAGCATCGCCCTGTCCGTCCTCGACCTCGTTCCCGTGCGCACCGGGCAGACCAGCGCGCAGGCGATGGCCGCGTCGCTCGACCTGGCCCGCCGCGCCGACGACCTCGGCTACCGTCGGTACTGGTTCGCCGAACACCACAACATGCCCGCCGTCGCCTCGACCGTGCCGCCGGTGCTGGTATCGGCCGCGGCGGCGCGAACGAACCGCATCCGGGTCGGCTCCGGCGGCGTCATGCTCCCCAACCACGCACCGCTGATCGTCGCCGAGCAGTTCGCCGCCCTCGAGGCCCTCGCCCCGGGCCGCATCGATCTCGGACTCGGGCGAGCGCCGGGCAGCGACCCGGTGATCACCCAGTTGCTGCGCCAGTCCGGCACCACCGGCGATGTGGACCGGTTCCCCGACAACGTGCGCGACATCGCGTCGCTGCTGACCGCGGAGGGCGCGACGGTGCGGTTCACCTCCGGCGGCACGTACGACGTCCACGCCACGCCGGCCGCCGTGGGCACCCCGGAGCTGTGGCTGCTGGGATCGAGCGACTACTCGGCGCAGCTGGCGGCGGCCCTCGGCCTGCCGTACGTGTTCGCGAACCACTTCTCCGGCGACGGACTGGAGCGCGCCCTCGACCTGTACCGATCGCAGTTCCAGCCGAGCGAGACGCTCGACGCGCCCCACACGTTCCTCACCGCCAACGCGGTGGCGGCGGCGTCCGACGACGAAGCGGATTCCCGCATGCTGCCGCAGGCGCGCATGATGGCCCGGCTGCGCGGCAACCGCCCGCTGGTGCCGCTGGAGACGGTGGAACAGGCCGCCGCCGCCGAGGCGTCCGACGGGCTGGCCGGCCCGATGCTCGACGGCATCCGCCGGCGCTGGTTCATCGGCACCGGCCCCGATGTGCGCGACCGGGTGGCGCGCTTCGCCGCGGCGCACGGTGTCGACGAGGTGATGATCTCGCCGGTGGCCGCCGCGCGCGACACCGAGCCCCTCGACGCCGCCTCCGGCCGCATCCAGACCCTCGAGCTGCTCGCTGCGTGAGCGCTCGTCAGGACTCGGGTGCGCCGGAGAGGAGCCCGCGCAGCCAGTCGCGCGCCTCGACGAACACGTCGTCGGAGTAGCGGTCCGGGTAGTGCACGACCTGCCGGTCGGCGCGCGGGTACGACCCCAGGTAGATCACCCGCGGGCTGAACCGTCGCAACCCCAGCATGGCGTCGGCCACGCGCTCGTCGTGGATGTGGCCGTCGGCATCGATGACGAACCGGTACCGGCCCAGGGCGTCGCCGATGGGGCGGGAGGCCAGCATCGAGAGGTTGATGCCGCGGGTGGCGAACTGCTCCAGCAACTCCATCAGCGCGCCGGGATACTCCTCGGGCAACTCGACGATCAGGGAGGTCTTGTCGGCACCGGTCGGCGCCGGCGGCGCCACCGTGCGGGCCACCAGCACGAACCGGGTGACCGCGCGCGAGTTGTCGCCGATGTCCTCGGCGAGCAGGTCCAGGTCGTAGTGGTCGAGGATGCCGGGGGGCGCGATGGCCGCGTCGGCGTCGCTGGAGCCATCGACCAGTCCCACGGCCGAGGCGACGTTGCTCGCGGCGGGCAGGTGCGAGTGCTCGGGAAGGGTCGCGGTCAGCCATTGCAGGCACTGCGCGTAGGCGACCGGATGCGCAGCCACGAGCGACACGTCGCCCAGTCGCGTGCCGCGCCGCCCCACCAGCACGAAGTTCACCGGAACGAGGTACTCGCCGACGATCCGCACGCCCGGCATCGTCGCCAGCGCGTCCTGCGCCGTCGACACCCCGCCGTCGACGGAGTTCTCGATCGCGATCATCGCGGCATCCGAGCGACCCGACACGACGCCGCTGAGTGCCTCGCCCACATTGCGGACCGGATGCCAGATCTGACCGCGCGCCTCGGGGACCTGCCGCAGCGCCGCCTCCGTGAACGTGCCCGCGGGGCCCAGGTAGCTGTAAGTACGGCGCTCGGCAGTGGTCACCCGCACAGCCTAGTCGCCGTGCCCGCGGCGCTCCGGCTCGCTAGGCTCGGGGCGTGACCTCGCCCTGAGGATCCCCCACCCGCATTCCCCGTCCCCCACAGAAGAGGCAGACTGGTTCCCATGAGTCGCGCAGGACACCCCGCTGAAGAATCCGACCTCGTCGACGTCGACGAGCTCATCGCCGCGTACTACGACCTGAAGCCGGATCCGAACGTCCCCGCGCAGCGGGTGGCATTCGGCACGAGCGGCCACCGCGGATCGTCGCTGTCGACGAGTTTCAACGAAGACCACATCCTCGCCACGACGCAGGCGATCGCCGACTACCGCGCCGCGCAGGGCATCACCGGCCCGTTGTTCCTGGGCCGCGACACCCACGCGCTCTCACGACCGGCGGAACGTTCGGCGATCGAAGTGCTCGTCGCCAACGGCATCGACGTGCGCGTGGACTCGCGAGACTCGTGGGTGCCGACGCCGGCGCTCAGTCTCGCCATCCTGTCCTACAACCGGGGCCGGGATGCCGGCGACGCCGGCCGCGCCGACGGCATCGTCGTGACCCCGTCGCACAACCCGCCGCGCGACGGCGGCTTCAAATACAACCCGCCCCACGGCGGTCCGGCCGACACCGACGCGACCGGGTGGATCGCCGAGCGTGCGAACCGACTGATCGAGGGCGGGCTGGCCGGTGTACAGCGCACCCGCTTCGCCGACATCGACGTCGACACGCTCGCCGGCTACGACTTCCGTGACGCGTACGTGCGCGACCTCGCACAGATCATCGACATCGACGCCATCCGCCGCGCGGGAGTGCGGATCGGGGCCGACCCGCTCGGCGGCGCCTCGGTCGACTACTGGGCACGCATCGCCGAGCTGCACGACCTGGACCTCACCGTCGTCAACCCCGAGGTCGACCCGACGTGGCGATTCATGACGCTGGACTGGGACGAGAAGATCCGCATGGACCCGTCGTCGCCGTCGGCGATGGCCGCCCTGGTGGCTCGTCGCGACGAATACGACATCCTCACCGGAAACGACGCCGACGCCGACCGGCACGGCATCGTCACCCCCGACGCGGGGCTGATGAACCCCAACCACTACCTCGCGGTAGCGATCGACTACCTGTACGCGCACCGTCCCGGGTGGCCCGTCGACGCCGCCGTCGGCAAGACGCTCGTGTCGTCGATGATCATCGACCGGGTCACGGCGGCGCTGGGCCGCACCCTGCTCGAAGTGCCGGTCGGGTTCAAGTGGTTCGTGCCGGGCCTGCTCGACGGGTCGGTCGCCTTCGGCGGCGAGGAGTCCGCGGGAGCGTCGTTCCTGCGCACCGACGGCACCGTCTGGACCACCGACAAGGACGGCATCCTGCTGTGCCTGCTCGCCGCCGAGATCCTCGCGGTCACCGGAAAGACGCCGTCGCAGCGCTACGCGGAGCTGGAGGAGCAGTTCGGCGCCGCGGCCTATCAGCGCGTGGACGCGCCCGCGACACCGGCGCAGAAGGCGGCACTGGCGAGCCTGTCGCCGGAGTCGGTGACGGCGACCGAGCTGGCCGGGGAACCGATCACTGCGAAGCTGTCGCACGCGCCCGGCAACGGCGCGGGCATCGGTGGGCTCAAAGTGCAGACCGAGCACGCCTGGTTCGCCGCGCGCCCCTCCGGGACCGAGGACGTGTACAAACTGTATGCCGAATCGCTCAAGGGAGGCGAACACCTCGCGCAGGTCCAGGCGGAGGCGCGTGCCGTCGTGACGGCAGCGCTGAAGGAGTGACCCGTCACGACGCGCGTTAACCCGTCCAGGGTGAAGTGATCATTCGCTCAGATGGCTCAGGTTTCCACGGTTATGATCGTTTCTCTGGTAACCCGATGCCAACCTCCCCGGAAGAACTGTGCCCGCGTCCTTCACCCGTGCGTTCGTCACTCCCGCGCTCGTCCTCGGCATGCTCGCCGTCGGCCTGGTCGCGGCATCCGCCACCGGCGAGCGCGCCGCCGCGGTCAGCGGCACCGAGCTGCTGGTCGAGTCCGTCGGCACCTTCAGCGATCCGCTCCGTCCGGACCGGGGCGCGACCCCACCGTGCGTCCGCTACGGCACCGGCGACCCGGTGACGTTCGGCACGGCCAGCGTGCCGCTCGCGGAATCGGACCAGGGGACCGACCCGGGCGCCCACAACGAACTCCGCGCAGGCAGCACCATCGCGGGCACCCCTCCGTGCAACCCGAACCCGTCGGATTCGTCCGGCCTGGGGTTCACGGGAGTGTCGTCCTCATTCGGCGCGAACGAGTACTTCGAGCTGGGTCGCTTCTTCCACTACAACCGCACCGTCGGCGCGAGAAGTTCGATGCACTGGGCCGATCTGCACACCTCCCTCACGTTCACCGACCCGTGGGATCCCACGCAGTCCGGCACGCTGCACGCCTCCTACCGCATAGAGGTCCAGGAGTCCGGCGAGAAGTACGGATTCAGCTTCACCCCCGCACCGCCCGCCGGCCTTGCCACCACTCAGTGCGAGTTCTCACCGGTCGATGAATTCGGCAACCCGAAATACAACGAGCACGCCCCGCACGGAGCGACCGATCGGCCGCAGGTCCCGGCCTGGGCCGTCGACCTCAACGTCGGGCCCTACCCGTCCGCCGAAGCCCCCGGCGCCTGGCGCGTCGACTGTGCGGATAGCGTCTACATCTCCCCGATCGGTGACGCCGGCGGCGCACTGCCGACCCTGCAGTGGGGCCAGACCTCCGTATCGGTGCAGATCGCCGGCTGGGCGATGCTCGACGATGATGGACGGTGCGACCCGACGCACGTCATCGATGGTCCGCTGATCTACACCGCCGAGGGGGCGGACAACGAGATGTGCATCCTCGGCACCCTCACCCCGGCCACCGTCGCCGTGGCCGCGTCGGTGGAAGACCTGCCCGACAGCGACTTCACTTTCGGGCTGGTCGAGCAGGACCAGTCGCTCGTCCCTCTCGCCGATGACCCCACAAACGGGCAGTCATTCTCGATCAGCACCACCGGCGGCACCGGGACCCACGACGCGGGCAGGGTCGAGCCGGGCCTATACCGCCTGAGCGAGGTGGACCTCCCCGCCGGGTATGAACTGGCCGATATCGCGTGTGTCGACGGCGACGGGATCTCGGTACTCACCGCCGACGGGTACCTCGACCTCGACTCGGGCGTCTCTGCGTCGTGCACCGTCACGAACCGGGCACTCACGACCGCGCAACTGACGCTCGTGAATGCGGTCGCCGGCGACGCCGACCCCGCCGCGTGGACACTCGCGGCCGACGGCCCGACCACGATCGCGGGCCTCACCGGCAGCGACGCGGTCACCGCTGCAACCGTCACGGCAGGCACGTATGCGCTGAGCGAGGCGAACGGTCCGAACGGGTACGAGCTGACCGAGCTGTCCTGCGCGTACGCCACCGCCAAGCCGGTGCCGTTCACCGCAGACGCGACCATCACCCTCGCCGCGGGCGCCGACGTCACGTGCACCTTCGTCAACACTGCACTGACGCCGACACCCACCCCCACACCGGAACCGACCGTCACCCCCACACCGGAACCGACCGTCAGCCCCACACCGACACCCACCCCCACACCGGAACCTGCGGTGACGCCCCCACCGGAACCTGCCGTCACCCCGACCCCGAGTCCGACGCCGACCGGCGCCGTCGTCCTGCCGACGCCGGAACCGACGGCGACGGCCACCGCGACGCCCGCGCCGACGAGAACCCCGATCCCGGTGCCGACCGCGACATCCGCCGCGAGTCTGCCGGCTACCGGCGGCGACGCCCCCGTGTTCTCGTTGGTTCTCGCCGGCGGACTCGTCGCCGCCGGTCTGCTGCTGATGGCGCTTCGCCGGATCAGGGCGTGAGACGTCGCGCGCCGCGGGCCAGCTGAACACCCGCGGCGCGCAACCAACGCGCGGGCTGCGCCAGCGCCGCTGCCGCGCTGCCGGCGAGCGCGGACAGCGACACGACCTCGGTGAACGCCGACACGTCGGCACCCGCATCCACCCGGCCCGCCACCAGCGCCACCGGGATGCCCGCTGCGGCGGCGAGCGCGGCGACCGCGCCCGCCGCTTTTCCCTGCACGGACGACGCGTCGAACGCTCCTTCCCCGGTCACCACGAGGTCTGCGGCGGCGATCGCGTCGGGCAGCCCGACGAGCGCGGCCACCTCGCCGGCCCCGGACACGAGCTCGGCTCCCCAGGCCCGCAAGGCGAAGCCGGTCCCCCCGGCCGCACCGGCCCCGTGGGCGGCGGGATCGCCGCCCACAACCGCGGCGTAGGCGGCGAGCGCGGCATCCAGCCGCGACACGTCGGCGGGACGCACTCCCTTCTGCGGTCCGAACACCGCGGCCGCGCCTCGCGGACCGATCAGCGGGTTCGTGACGTCGGTGAGCACCCGCACGCCCCCACGCGGCAGCTCGCGAAGCCCCGACAGGTCGACCGACGCCACCTGTTCCAGTCCACGTGCGCCCCGAGACACCGGGCGACCGGAGACGTCGACCAGGCGCGCGCCGAGTGCCGCAAGCATGCCGATGCCCCCGTCCGTGGAGGCGCTGGAACCGATGCCGAGCACCAGCCGGTGGACACCGGCGTCCAGCGCCGCACCGATGGTCTCACCGAACCCGGTGGTGTCCGCATCCCACGGCATACGTGCGTGGCCGAGCAGCTCGATCCCGCTCGTCGAAGCCAGTTCGACGACTCCGGTGCGGCTCGGCAGGAGCACCCAGGAGGCCGCGACCGAACCGGCGTGGGGCCCGGTCACGGTCACCGTCCGTCGCACCGCGCCGTCAAGGGTGGCGAACGCGTCGAGGGTCCCCTCACCGCCGTCCGCCATCGGCCGGACGGCCACAGTGGCGGCGGCGTCGACATCCCGCCACCCCGCGGCGACGGCGTCGACGGCCGCCGCCGCGGGGATCGATTCCTTGAAACTGTCGAGTGCGCTGACGACCCGCATTCATGCCCTCCGCCGCGCCGGCCACCGCCCTGGTGGCGCCCCTCGTAGCCTACGAGGCGACGCCGCGCGCGCTCATGCCTGCGCGCTCACGCCTGCGTGCTCATGCCTGCGTGCTCAGCGAGTGGGCGTCGATCTCGCGCGCGAACCGCCGCCCGGCGGCGTACCTGGCGACCTCGTCGACCGCCGCCGCACCGATGCGTTCGAGCTCGTTGCCGATCGACCCGGCGATGTGCGGGGTGAGGGTGACGTTCGGCAGCTCGTACAGCGGGGAGTCGCTGGGCAGCGGCTGCGGCTCGGTCACGTCCAGGACCGCGCGCAACCGGCCGGACACCAGCTCCCGCTCCAGCGCCTTCTGGTCCAGCAGGGAGCCGCGTGCCGTGTTGATGAGCGTCGCCCCGTCGGGCATCAGCTCCAGCCGCCGGGCGTCGATCATGTGATGCGTGCTGGGGAGCGCCGGCGCATGCAACGACACTATCGACGCCGACGCGCACAACTCGTCGAGCTCCACCTTCCGCGCGCCCAGCGCCCAGGCCTCCGAGGCGGAGATGAACACGTCGTAGATGAGCACGTGATAGTCGTGCGCGCGCAACATCCCGAGCAGCCGCCGCCCCACCCGCGAGGCCCCGACGATCCCGATGACGCGACCGTGGTTGCCCATGTCGGCGGGCAACATGGCGGGGTCCCAGTCCGCGCGCGCCCGGCGGAAAGTCCCTTCCACCTCACGCAACCGCTTGCCCGCGGAGAGGATCGCCGACAGCGCGTACTCGGCAACCGGGAACGCGTTGATCCCCGCCGCGGAGGTCACGGCGATGCCGCGGGCGAACAGGTCCGGTGTGACGATGCCCTTGACCGTTCCGGCGCAGTGCACCACGCCGCGCAGGTACGGGGCGACGTCGAGCACCTCGCGCGTGAGCACGGGCGCACCCCACCCGGTGAGCAGCAGTTCCGCGTCCCGGAAGATGACCGCCTCGTCCCGCGCGAGGGGGTCGGTGAGCGGGCGGGGGCTGAGCAACGTCGCACACTGCCGCAGGCGGGCGAGTTGCTGTGGCGGAAACAGCTGCGGAACGAACTCGGAGAGCATCGCGAACGCGACGGCAGGGCGGCGGGTCATCGGCGTATCCCTAGGGTCAATCCGCCCTGGATCTGGTGGTGAAACGCGAGGTAGAACGCCAAGATCGGCAGCATGGCGAGCACGAGCCCGGCGAACAGGGCGCTGAAGTCGGCGGCGTACCCCTGCGACACCGCGAGCGAGGCCAGCCCCTGCGAGATGACGAACTTCTCCGGGTCGGGATTGAGGACCAGCGGCAGCAGGTAGTTGTTCCACAGCCCGAGGAAGTTGAAGATCATGACGCTCGTCACCCCCGGGCGGGCCATCGGCAGCATGACCCGCCAATACGTCTGGAAGTGGCTGCAGCCGTCCAGGCGCGCAGCCTCCGCGACGGTGTGCGGCAGCACCCGGAAGAACCCCACCAGGAAGAACACCGTGAACGGGAGGTCGTGGGCGGCGAGCACCAGGATCAGCCCGATGCGGGTTCCCAGCAGACCCAGCTGATCGACGACGTCGAACAGCGGCACCAGGGCGAGGAAGATCGGGAACATCAACCCCACCAGGAACAGCAGGAAGATCGCCCGGTTCAACCGGAACTCGAACCGTCCCAGCGCGTAGGCGGCCATCGTGCCCAGCAGCATCGTCAGCGCCAGCGCACCGCCGACGACCACGACGGTGTTGACGAAGAAAGTGCCCAGGTGCGCCTCGTTCCACGCCCGCGCGTAATTGTCCCAGTGCAGCTGGTCGGGCAGCGACCACGGCGAGGTGAAGATCTCGGCATCGCTCTTGAGCGAGCTCACCATCGCCCACAGGACCGGGACCAGCGCGATGACCGCCCAGAGCGCCAGGAAGATCTGGGCGACCGTCTGCCCGAGCGACTCGGACAGCGCGCGCAGGGGACGCCATCGCCGCAAGCGCGCACGCGGCGATGGCGCGGCCAGGGCGGAGGCCGCTGCGCACGGGGCAAGCGTCATCCGACCTCCTCGTATTCGATCCGCTCGCGCCGGCCGAGACGGAACGCGAGGAACGCGAACGCCAGCGTGATCACGGCGAGGGCGACGCCGATCGTCGCGCCGTACCCGAATCGCCCTTCCGCGAACGCCACCCGCTGCATGTAGGTGGCGGTCACGTCCGTCGACCCGTCCGGGCCGCCGTTGGGCGTGAGCAGGGCGACCGTGGCGAACACGTCGAGCGCGAAGATCCCGACGTAGACCCAGGCGACCTGCAGCGACTCGCGCATCATCGGCAGGGTGACGCTGAACGAGAGCCGGAACCTGCCCGCGCCGTCCAACTGCCCCGCCTCGAGGTAGTCCCGAGGGATGCCCGAGATCGCCGCCGAGAAGAAGACATAGAAAAAGCCCATCGTGCCCCACACCAGAACCGAGAAGATCGCCCAGCGCGCCGTGTCCGGGTCACCGAGCCACGTCCGAACCCATCCCTCCAGCCCCATCGCCTCCAGCACCGCGTTGAGCAGACCGATGCGCGGATTGAAGATGAACTGCCACAGGATCAAGCTCATGATCAGCGGCAGGATGTTCGGCAAGAAGAACACCACCGAGTAGAACCTCGAACCGGCGACGGGCCCGATGCGTCCGCGGCGCCCCCCGGCGATGTGGGTGACCACCGCGAAGAACAGCGCGATGCCGAGCGTCACCGGCGGGAGGACGACGAAGTAGACGAGGTTGTGCACCAGCGCGGCCCAGAACCGCTCGTCCCCGACGAGTTCGACGTAGTTGTCGAACCCGATGAACGCACTTTCGTGCGAGTAGCCGCTCCAGTCCGTGAACGACACCACCACGCCCCTCGCGGCGGGGTAGAGCACGAACGTCCCGTACAGCAGCAGCGGCAGCGCCAGAAACGCGACGAGGAAGCGGGTGCGACCGCGTGCCATGGCGATCACTCCCGCGTGTACTTGACGATGTCCTTGTCGGCGCGCACTTCGTCGGCGACCCTCTGCAGCTGCTCGCTCACCGTCTGCGCATCGGCACGCCCGGTGAGCACGTCCGCAAGTGCCTCGAACCACGCCGTGCGCAGATCGGGGTACCAGGCCCGGAAGTGAACCTGCAGATCGGTCTCGGTGGCGGCGTCGATCAGCCCGATCGCCGACGCCAGCCCCGGCGGCATGTGGGCGTCGTCGAGCGCTCCCTTCACCACCGTGGGCGCACCGGTCAGCTGGGAGAAATCGTGCGCGGCCCGTCGCGACAGCATCGACCGGAGAAACTCCAGTCCGCCGCGCGGGTTCTTCGCCTCGGCCGGGACGATGAACAACTCGCGCGGGGTCACTTCGACGGCACTGGCGTCGAGCACGGCATCCGGGCTGAGCAAGGGGTACGGCGCGACCCCCATCTCGAACCCCTCCGGGGTGACCTTCTTCATCTCGTTCTCCAGCCACGAGCCGCACGGGTAGAACAGCGCCTCGCCGAGGACGAACGACGTCTGTGCCTCGGTATGGGTCAGCGCCTCCGAGCCATACAGCACCATCCCGCGCTCGTGGAGTTCGGCGAGCGCATCGAAGGCCGCCACGACGGCGGGGTCGCTCCAGGCCCCCGGCTCGAGGTTGTCGAGGTCGCGCAGCACGTCGATGCCGCCTTCCTTGCCGGCCAGTCCCACCCACATGTCACCGGCGTACCCGATGGCCTGCCCGGGGTAGGCGATCAGGGCGATGCCGCGGTCGGCGGCCTTCTCGCCCAGGGCGAGGAACTCTGCCCATGTTCGCGGCACCTCCCAGCCCTTCTCGTCGAATAGTGCCTGCGAGTACCAGAGACCGAACACGGTGTTGACGTAGGGCAGCGCGACGAACCGGTCGCCGAAGGTCCCCGTCTCGACGGCACCCGCGGTGAGGGTGTCCTGGATCTTCGTGCCGGGATCATCGAGCGACGCGGCCGACAGCAACTCGCCGAGGTCGTAGAGCTGCCCGCTGCCGACGAGGGTGGTGAGCTCGATCGCGGCGCCGGAGTTGTCGATCACGTCGGGCGGGTCGCCGGCGACGAAGCGCGGCTGCAACTGGGTGGCGATCTCCTGCACCGCATGCACGGCGACGCGGGATCCGGGCAGGGTGGAACGGTACACGTCGATGAAGCTGTCCGCGTACGTGGCGCCGTAGCCGCCCTCGAACAAGAACACCTCCAATGGTGCGTCGGCCGGGGCGTCGAAGGCGCCCGCGACCGGATGGCCGGCCGTCGGCTCTGACGGCGCAGCGGCGCTGCACGCACTGACGGCGATGACCATTGCGGCGGCGATACCGGTCAGCAACGAGTGCCGACGGGAACACAGCAAGGCGCTCACGCGAACTCCTTGAGTCGAACCGCCTCCCGGGGGGTGGAGACACTTCGACGGTACGACCAAATGATCGAACAGTCAATGAGTCCGGGCGAACCCTCAGCGCACCGTCGGGCCGACCGAACCCCGCGTGAGCAGCTGCGGCGGCAACGTCACGTGCGCCGGCGCCGCACGCGCGCCGGTGCGGATGCGCTCCAGGCAGATCGACATGGTGACTGAGCCCACCGAGTCCTTCGGCGGCGAGATGGCATCCAGCGGTGGATCCGCCATGCCCGCGAACTCGTCGTCGTACGCGACGATCGACAGCGAGCCGGGGATGTCCACCCCACGGTCGCGTGCCTGCTCCGCGAAGGAGATCGCCTCGACGTCGGGGTGGATCAGCACCGCGGTCGCACCCATCTCCAGGCACTGCGTCAAAGCCGCTTCGGCGCGTTCCTCGACGGGATCGTATTGCGCGGTTGCGTCGTTGACCGCGACCGAGATGATGCCCGATCGCGTCTGGTCGAACTGGTCCGCGAACTCGTCGAACGATGCCTCCAGCCACCGCGAGGTGGCCGTTGCCGGCCGAGTGATCAATGCGACGGACTCGTGACCGGCGGCGAGCAGGTGCCGGAACGCGAGTCGGGCGCCGAGACCGTGGTCGGAGCGGACGCAGTCGAGCATGTGGTGGGCGTCATCGACGGGACGCTCCATCACGACCGCCGGAATATCCAGGCCCGCCAGCAGATCATAGGTGGTCGGGTCGGTGGTCGGCGTCGCCACCGGGGTGACGATGAGAGCTCGGGCACCCACCTCGACCAGACTCCGAATCTGGGCGCGTTCGCGCTCACCGTCGTAGTCCGACACCGCAAGGACCAGCCTCACGCCGGCGGCGCGCGCCGCGAGCCGGGCGCCGTCGAGGACGCGAGCGAAGTAGTACCCCGGGGTCGGTACGACAACGCCGATCACCGGCTGGTTGCGGTGAGGCAAGTGCGGGTGCGGTGGCTCGGCTCCGAGCGGCGCCACCGGCGGCGCCTCCGCAGCCACCGCCCCGCCGTGCACCCGCCGAGCGTGGCCCTGGTCGGCCAGGTCGGCGAGATCGCGCCGGATGCTGACCGGTGACGCCTCAAGGCGTTCGGCCAGATCGGCGACCGTGACAGATCCCTCTTCGCGCAGAAGTCGCATGATGACTTCGCGCCGCTCCCGCGAACGCATGATTCCTCCTCGACCCGTTCAGTGACAGCAGCCGGGGGAGGTGCGCAGTCATCCGAACATGAGTTAACGGTAGCCCCGAGGGGATCGGCCGATCGGTCACTTGATCACTTTTCGCACACTTTCGCTCATTCCGACTGTTCGTTCGTCCTCCCGGCGAACCGTGCACCCGACCAGACGGGCGCTAGGTTGAACGTGCACGACCCACCAACACGAGGAGACCGATGAACTGGCTGGTCACCGGCGGCGCCGGCTACATCGGAGCGCACATCGTCCGGGCGCTCCGGGACGACGGCATCACCCCTGTGGTCTTCGACGACCTCTCCAGCGGCCACGCAGACTTCGTCCCCCCGGGTGTCGCATTCGTGCGGGGGTCCATCCTCGATCGGCACCTGGTCAGCGCGACGCTGCGCGACCACCGGGCAGCCGGAGTCATTCACGTGGCGGGCTTCAAGTACGCCGGCGTGTCCGTGCACCGGCCCCTGCACACGTACGCCCAGAACGTCGAGGGCACTCGCACGGTGCTGCAGGCGATGGCGGATTCGGACGTGAGCAACCTGGTGTTCTCGTCCAGCGCCGCCGTGTACGGCACCCCCGAGACCGCACCGGTCACCGAGGAGACCCCGACGCTGCCGACCTCGCCTTACGGCGAGTCGAAGCTGATCGGCGAGTGGCTGATCCGCGATCAGGCGGTGGCGACGGCGGCATCCGCGGCGCCGCTGCGGCACACTTCGCTGCGCTACTTCAACGTGGTGGGCTCAGCCGACCCCACCGTCTACGACACCAGTCCGCACAACCTGTTCCCGATTGTGTTCGAGCAGTTGCTGAATGGACAGACCCCGCGCATCAACGGCGATGACTATGACACTGCCGACGGTACCAACGTGCGCGACTACGTCCACGTCCGCGACATCGCCGCCGCGCACGTCGTCGCCGCGCGCCGACTCGCCGCCGGTGGGCCGATCGCGCCCGCCTACAATCTGGGGTCGCAAAACGGCTTGTCGGTGCGGGAGATCATGGACACCGTCGCCCGTGTGACCGGCATCGCGTTCACGGCCGAAGTCGGCCTCCGCCGCGCGGGCGATCCTGACCGGATCGTGGCCACCGGGGACCTCGCCGCCCGCGACCTCGAATGGCGCAACCGCCACACCGTGGACGAGATGGTCCGTACCGGCTGGGAGGCCCGCCGCGCTGCTGACGCGCACGGCTGACGCGCTCGCGTTCAGGCCCGCGTCGCGTGCGGGATGCGGGCGAGCATGACCGCGACGGCATCGGAGCTGTGGTCGACCAGGATGCTGGGCCTGCCCAGCGCCGAGGCCACCGCGCCCGTGGTGCCGCTGCCGGCGAACAGGTCGACCACGAGATCCCCCGGGCGGGACGATGCCTGCACGATACGGCGCACGATCCCCTCGGGCTTCTGGGTCGGGTACCCGGTCTTCTCCCGCCCCGAGGTCGGCACGATCGTGTGCCACCACACATCGGTGGGCAGTTTGCCGCGCGCCGCCTTCTCCGGTGTCACCAACCCCGGCGCCATGTACGGCTCGCGGTCGACGGCCGCGCTGTCGAACCAGTACCGGGCCGGGTCCTTGACGTACACCAGGATCGTGTCGTGCTTGGTCGGCCATCGCCGACGCGACTTCGCCCCGTAGTCGTACGCCCAGATGAGTTCGTTCAGGAAGCTGTCACGCCCGAACACAGCATCCAGCATGACCTTGGCGTAGTGCGCCTCGCGGTAGTCGAGGTGCAGGTACAGCGTGCCGTCGTCGGCCAAAAGGCGCCACGCCTCCCGCAGCCGCGGCTCCAGGAACGCCCAGTAGTCGTCGAAACGATCGTCGTACGTGCGAAGCATCCCACGCGTGCGGGCATAGGCGACCCCGCGGAAACCGCTCTTGACGGTCCGCTCACCCGGGTCGACGTGCGGGTCGGTGATCTCGGCGTTGACCGCCGCTTCCACCGCGTGTCCGCGTGCGCGCCCCGTGTTGAACGGTGGGTCGAGGTAGACGAGCGTCGCGCAGCCGTCCGGCAGCGTGCGGGCGACGTCGAGGTTCTCGCCGTGCCGGATCTGCACCGCTGCCGGCACCGCTGCGTCGGAGTGATCAGCTGCCGTCGGTGCCGTCACGGAACCCGGTGCAGCCACGCGTCGGTCGCGAACTTCGACTGAACGAGACGCTCGGCTTCGCTATATTCCTCCGTGGTGATATTCCCCGGCGTCCCTCCGTGGAGCGCCGTGAAGGTCTCGATGAACCGCGCGATGATCTGCTCCCGCGGCAAACCGGTCTGGCTTCGCAGCGGGTCGACGCGCTTGGCCGCCGAGGCGGTGCCCTTGTCGCTGAGCTTCTCCCGCCCGATCCGCAGCACCTCCGTCATCACCTGGCCGTCCATGTCGTACGCCAGGGTGGCATGGTGCAGCACACCTCCGTTGGCGAGTCGCTTCTGCGCTGCCCCGCCGATCTTGCCGTGCGGCGACGCGATGTCGTTGAGCGGCTGGTATACGGCCTCGATGCCCAGGGAACGCAGGGCCTGCAGCACCCAGTCGTCCAGAAAGGCATACGAGTCGGCGAAGCTCATCCCGGCCACGAGGGATGCCGGCACGTACAGCGAATAGGTGATGATCGCGTCGGCGGCCATGAGCATCGCACCGCCGCCGGAGATCCGCCGCACGACGTCGAAGCCGTGCCGGGTCGCACCGTCGGGGTCGACCTCGTTGCGGTACGACTGGAACGATCCGATGACGACCGCCGAGGTGTCCCACTCCCAGATCCGCAGCGTCGGCTCGCGCACGCCACCGCCGACCCGGGTGGTGAGCACTTCATCCAGGGCCAGGTTCAGGTGCGGCGACACGGCCTTCTCATGGACGATCTGCCACGAGAAGTCCCGCCAGTCGGGGGCGGTCACCAGCGCCCGCCGCACGGCCGTCCCCACCGCTTCCGGCGAGAAGCCGAGCAATTGCGCGTGTGCGGGAAGCGCCGCCCTGACCGCGTCGGCGATCGTCGCCACGTCGGCGGTCACCGGCATCCCCGACACGGCGGCGTCGATGGCATCCAGCGCATCGTCGGGTTCGAGGAAGAAGTCGCCCGACAGTCGGGCGTTCGCGATGACGCCGCCGCGGACCTCCAGGTCGACGACCACGAGCTTGCCGCCCGGAACCTTGTACTCGCCGTGCATCCTTCCACCCTACGGCCGACGCCGCGGCCCCGCACCGGGCGCGTGCCGTCCGCCGACCCGCCGTCAGCCGCGAGCGGGCACGCGGGTTTCGAGCCAGGCGAGCAGGTCGGCGCGGACCTCGGCCTGGACCGTCTCCTGGAAGATTTCGTGACGGGCCCCCGGGTAGACGAGCGTCGTGACGTCGGACAGGGCCGAGCGGGACCGGTACGCCGCGGCGAGACGGTGCACGCTGCGGGGGCCGCCGACGGTGTCGTCGCCGCCCACCATCAGCAGCACCGGAACGTCGCGCCCGAGGGCGCGGCGGGGCTTGCCCAGCAGTCGCAGCGTGTCGACCACGCCGAACAGTCTCAGGATGGGGGTCGTCGTCGCCAGCGGGTCGTCGAGGAACGCACGCCCCACCGACAGATCGCTCGACAACCACTCCGTACCCATGGCATCGGCGCCCGCCCAGGGCGCGTTGAGGTCGCCGGCGTTGAGCGCGCCGGGCCAGCGCAGCGCCGACCCCGAGAGGATGACCGCGTCGTACGCGTCGGCGTGGTCATTGAGGAGCATCTGCGCCAGGAACGACCCCCACGAGTGCCCCAGCAGCACCAGCGGGAGGTCGGGATGCTCGTCACGGATCAGGCGTGTGAACTGCCAGCAGGCCGCGAGCGTCGCCGGCATCCCGCCGGGACCGAGCCGCCCGAGGCGTGCGGCGTCGCCGTGCTGCCCCATGCCTGTGCGACCGTGGCCCCGGTGGTCGTCGGCGTAGACGTGAAAGCCGGCCGCTGTCAGCGCCGCCGCCACGACCCCGTAGCGACCGGCGTGCTCCCCGACGCCGTGGAGGATCTGGACGACCCCGCGGGCGGGTCCGGCGGCGGGGTACACGTCGTAGAAGATCTCGATGCCACGCGTGTCGAGGTAGGAGTGCGCCGTGGGGCCGTGGGGGGACGAAGCCATGGGCCGAGTCTACGGCGTCGGCATGACGTCTCTTTAGCCAGACTAATGAGCTAGGCTAAGCAATCGCATGAACACCGCACCATCCGCTCTCGAAACCCACGCCGCCGCTGATCTTCGGATGGCGACGTTCCGGCTCGCCCGCCGGCTCCGCTCCGAACGGGCCGTCGACTCCATGAGCGACGGCCAGTTCGCCGTCCTCGCCGCGCTCACCGTGCACGGTCCGCACACCCTGGGTGAGCTGGCCGACCGCGAACGCGTCTCGGCGCCGTCGATGAACCGCACCGTGAACTGTCTCGAAGAGTCCGGATATCTGACCCGCACGCCCGATCACGCGGACCGCCGCAAGGTGATCATCGCGCTGACGCCGGGCGGGCGCGACGTCGTCGACGAGACGGTGCGCCGCCGCGACTCCTGGCTGGAGTCGGCGCTCGACGAGCTGACCGAAGCGCAGCGGACGACGCTCTCGGCGGCCGCCGCGATGATGACCGCGATGGCCGCCCGGTGAGCGGCACCGCACGCCCGGGCTCGGCCGGCAGGACGCCGGCGATGTTCCGCTCGTTCTCGATGTTCAACTACCGGGTGTGGTTCATCGGCGCGCTCGTGTCCAATACCGGCACCTGGATGCAGGCGACCGCACTCAGCTGGGTCGTCCTCACCGAATTGACCAACAACGACGCGGCCGCGATGGGCATCACGATGGGTCTGCAGTTCGGCCCGCCGCTCGTACTCGTGAGCATCACCGGGTGGGTCGCCGACCGGTTCGACCGGCGCCTGCTCCTCATCGCGACGCAGACCACGCAGCTGCTCCTGGGGGTGGTGATCGGCCTCCTCCTGCTGTGGGGGGTCATGACGCTGCCGATGATCTATGCCTTTGCACTCGCTCTGGGGGTGGCCACCGCGTTCGACGCGCCCGCCCGGCAGGCGTTCGTCTCCGACCTCGTGACCCGCGAATACGCCTCCAACGCCGTTGCGCTGAACTCGGCATCCTTCAACGCGGCGCGGTTGATCGGACCGGCAGTCGCGGGCCTGGTGATCGTCGCGTTCGGCACCGGATGGGTGTTCCTGATCAACGCACTCACCTTCGTCGTGATGATCGTCGCGCTGATCCTGATCCACACCGATGAGCTCATTCCGCGCGTCAAAGCGCCCGGTGCCGCGCGCCTGGCCGACGGGTTCCGCTACGTCGCGAGCCGCCCCGACTTGGCAGTGACGTTCGTGATGGTCTTCCTCCTGGGTGCGTTCGCAATGAACTTCCCGATCTTCGCCTCGACAATGGCGCTCGAGTTCGGGCAGGATGCCGACGGCTACGGTCTGCTGAGCTCGATCCTCGCGATCGGGTCACTGGCGGGTGCCCTGCTGGCGGCGCGGCGAGACCGGGCGCGCATCCGCATGGTGATCATGGGGTCGGGGCTGTTCGGCGTGACCGCCCTCGTGTCGGCCGCCATGCCCACGTACTGGTTCTATGCCGCCACGCTCATGGTCACCGGATTCGCGGTCGTGACGACTCTGACCACGGCGAACGGGTACGTGCAGACCACGACCGACGCCGCGCTGCGGGGGCGGGTACTCGCGCTGTATATGGCGATCCTGATGGGCGGCACCCCCGTGGGCGCTCCCATCGTCGGCTGGGTGGCGGCGGAGTTCGGTCCGCGCACCGCGATCCTGCTCGGGGCCGGCGCCGCATTGCTGGCGTGCGGTATCGGCATGGTCTGGCTGCTGGCGTCCGGTCGCCTGCACCGCGACCGGGAGTACCGGTTCCGGCTCGCGCTCGACGAGACCCGGCCCATCCCGGTCGTCGCGCCCGAGGAGTTCAGCGATCAGATCGCCCAGACCACTCCGATCCGGGTGTCCGACGACCCGACGGCACCCGCCCGTCCGGCGCGGTGACGGCCGCAATCGCGCACGACCGCGTCGACGTCGGAATTTCCTGCTAGCGTCGCCGGTACCCGGTTCTCGTCGTAACACAGCGCACCCGGGAACCCCCGCATATCCCACCTCTGGAGAGGAACCCCCATGTCCGGCCGCCCCTGGATGAACGCCGAGTTGCCCGTCGCCGAGCGCGTCGAGCTGTTGCTGGCCGAGATGACCCTCGAAGAGAAGGTCGGGCTGTTCTTCCATTCGATGATCTCGACGGGCGAGAACGGTCAGCTGTCAGCGGGCAATGCAGAGTTCGGTCTACCGTCGACAGCCGAGTACGTCGAAGCCAAGCACCTCACTCACTTCAACCTGCTGGGCCGCGTCAACTCAGCCGGCGAGATTGCACGCTGGCACAACCGGCTGCAGGAATTGGCGGCATCCACTCGGCTGGGCATTCCCGTGACGGTCTCCACCGACCCGCGGCACTCGTTCAAAGAGAACCCGGGTGCGGCGTTCGCGGCCGGCCCGTTCTCGCAGTGGCCCGAACCGCTGGGTATGGCCGCGACGCGCGACGCCGACCTGGTGCAGCGCTTCGGTGACATCGCCCGGCAGGAATACCTGGCGGTCGGGCTACGGGTCGCCCTGCACCCGCAGATCGACCTCGCGACGGAACCGCGATGGGCGCGGGCGCTGCAGACGTTCGGGGAGGATGCGGACCTGACCGGTCGACTCGGCGCCGCATACATCCGTGGGTTCCAGGGCGACGCGCTCGGCGCGGCCTCGGTGGCGACGATGACCAAGCACTTCCCCGGCGGCGGCCCGCAGCAAGACGGTGAGGACCCGCACTTCGCGTACGGCCGCGAGCAGGTCTACCCCGGCGGCGCGTTCGAGGAACACCTGCGCCCGTTCATCGCCGCGTTCGCAGCGGGGACCAGCCAGATCATGCCGTACTACGGCATGCCGATCGGTACCGAGTATGAAGAGGTGGGGTTCGGTTTCAACAGATCCGTCATCACGGGTCTGCTGCGCGAACGCTTCGGGTTCGACGGTGTCGTCTGCACCGACTGGGGCCTGATCTCCGATTCCAACATCCTCGGAGACCATCACCCGGCGCGCGCCTGGGGCGCCGAGCACCTGAGCCGCCACGAACGTGTGCAGAAGGTGCTGGACGCCGGGGTGGACCAGTTCGGCGGGGAGCACTGCACCGACGTGCTGCTGGACCTGGTGCGCGCGGGCGCCGTGACCGAGGAGCGCCTGGACGTCTCGGCGCGACGGTTGCTGCGCGAGAAGTTCGTGCTCGGTCTGTTCGACCAGCCGTTCGTGGATGCCGACGCCGCCGACGACATCGTCGGCTCCGCCGCGTTCCGAGCCGCCGGCGACGCCGCCCAGCGTGCCTCGATCACCGTGCTGTCGGCGGGTCCTGCACTGCCCGTCGCCGCTGGTTCGCGGCTGTACGTCGAAGGAATCCCCGCCGAGATCGCCGCGCGGTACGGCACCGTGGTCGACTCCCCCGCCGACGCCGACATCGCCATCGTGCGCCTGCAGGCACCGTTCGAACAGCGCAGCACGGTGTTCGAGAACTTCTTCCACGCTGGCCCTCTGGACTTCACCGAGGACACCCTGGCGCACGTGCGCGAGGTGGCGGCGGCGGTCCCGACTGTCGTGGACGTGTTCCTGGACCGGCCCGCAATCCTCGAACCGATCGTCGCCGTCGCGGCGGCGGTGACCGCGAACTGGGGGGCATCGGCATCCGCCCTCCTGGACGTGCTCACCGGAACAGTACCCGCGACCGGCAAGCTCCCGTTCGATGTGCCGCGGTCGATGGATGCCGTCATCGCCTCCCGCCCCGACGTCGCCTTCGATACGGCCGATCCGCTCTTCCGCTTCGGGCACGGACTGAGCCTGAACGGCTGAAGCCCGGCGCCCTGTCCCCACGGTGCCGGCGGACTGCCCCATGGCAGTAGCAACGGGTGAGCGACGTGCGCGAGAATCGTCAGCATGGACCAGAACGAGAGCTTGCTCGCGCTGATGTCAGCCGTGGCGCGCGACCCGAAAGCAACCTCCCAGCCGGGGTGGCAGAAGATCGTGCTCGTCGGAGAAGTCGACGCCCAATCAGCGGGAGTGGGCGGGTACTCGTACGATGTCGACGGACGCGCGCAGCCGGTTGCAGCGACCGCACCGGTGGTCGACCTGATGGAGCAGCTGCGCGACGACATGGCCACCGCCAGCCCGACCGGGCGCGCCTGGAAGGCGTGTCTGCTGCGCCTGGGCAGCGACGGGCAGGTCGGTGCCGACTTCGAGTACGACGACGACGATCGCTGGGCGATCACGCCGGCCAACGTAGCGACCCGCATCGCCGAATTCCGCGACCTGCCGGTGTGACAGCGCAAGCCGTCATCCGTGGCGCCGGTGCGCATCCGGACCGTTCACCCGGGCGACGCCGGCAACGGCAAGGCTCGCTCACGCCTCCCCGCCGCACCCGGCCAGCGCCCCGCCGCATAGGCCAGCGCCCGGCCCGCAGCACCACGTCGGCCATCGCCCCCGCATCACGCCGCGGGATCACCGGCCCCGCCGCACGACGCGTCGCGTCGCCCGCACGCTCAGCCACCCCAGCGCAATGCCCAGCATGTCGGCGGTCGCATCCCACGGGTCGGCGGTGCGCTGAGCGACGAGCATCCCCTGCAGCAGTTCCGAGCCGACAGCATGCACGGCAAGCGCAGCACCGAGCACAACCGGGCGCAGCCCCGCGAGCACGCCGGTCGCCATGACCGCGGCAAAACTGACGAGGTGAACGACCTTGTCCGCCCCCGGGAGTGCCGTCGCGCCACCCGGCAACGACGGCATATACAGCGCGTATAGGTTCACGGCACACGCCACCGCGAACGCAACCCACGCGAGCACCCGTGACCATCGCACACGGCGGGCCATCGACCTGTCCATCCCGTGACACTACCCGCCCGACCCGCGCTCGAGCCCGCGAGACCGCAACCGGAGTATCGAAGCCGCTCGCAAAACACGCGGTCTCGCTACCGCCCGTGTAGTCTCGCTGGCCGACGGTCTCGTTGGCCGGCGGGCTGCGACGCGGGCCGAGTCGGAGCGTTAAGACGCCGCGGGACCGGTCGATCCGCGCACGACGAGCTCGGTCCGCAACAGTCCGCCGTCGGGAGCTGGAGTCTGATCGGTGCGGGCCAGGATGCCGCGAACGGCCCGCTCGCCGGCCTCCACCAGCCGGCTGCGCACAGTCGTCAGAGACGGCACGATGAGCTCGCTGCCGAAGATGTCGTCGAATCCGGCGACACTCAGATCGTCGGGCACGCGCATGCCCCGGGCCGACGCCGCCTGCATGAGCCCGATCGCGATCAGATCGTTGAATGCCACAACGGCGGACGGCCGGGCCGCGAGCACCCGCCGCAGCGCGTCGTGCCCACCCTCGATGGTGGGGGCGTTCGGACCGATCTCCACGACCGCGACATCGAGCGATTCGGATGCCTCCAGCAGCCGATCCCACCGTTGTCGGCCGATCCACGATGACTCGGGACCGGAGACGAACGCCAGCGAACGGTGACCCAGTCCGCTCAGATGCGCCATCAGCTCGCCGACACCGCGCTGCACGTCGGGCAGCACCCCGTCGACGCCGGAGACGGCGCGGTTGATCAGCACGACGGGCTTCCGGTCGGCCAACTCGGCGATACGGTCGTCGGCCAGTCGCGTCGTGGCCAGGATCAAACCGTCCACGCTGGGCAGCAGTCGCTCGATGGCCTCCGCCTCGGTCTGGCCGGACTCCTGCGACTCGGCGATCACCAGCGTGTAGCCGGCGGCGCTGGCAGCATGCTCAGCACCACGGACGATCCCGAACACCACCGGGTTGGTGATGTCGGCAACGACCAGTCCGATCGTGTGGTGGCGGCCGGTGTGCAACGCCCGCGCCACCGGATTGACCCGAAATTTCAGTTCGGCGGCCGCGGCGCGGATCCGCTGCTCGGTCCCGGCGCTGATGCGGCCCGGCTTCGACAGCGCCCGCGACACGGTCGACGGGCTGACACCGGCGAGCTCTGCAATGTCGTAGATCGTCGCTGTCCCCGGCTTCCGCGCACGCGCGGATGCCCTGTCGTCACCGCTGTCCCGGGTCTGTGTCACACCCCCGCACCCCTTTCTCGGCGAGCGCGACGATGTCGTCGACCGAGTCGTCCACATCGACCCGAATCCCTCGTTCGTCGCGCTGCAACGGTTCCAAGATAGCGAACTGTGAGTCCAGCAAGCCGGGCGGCATGAAGTGCTCGGTACGCTCGGCTGCTCGCGCGGACAGCAATCGGGGGGATCCGTCCAGATACACGAACACGGCGTCAGGGCAGGCATCGCGCAACAGGTCACGGTAGCCCCGCTTGAGCGCCGAGCAGGCCACGACCAGGCCCCCGCCGGCCGCGCCGTCCGCGAGGCGTCGGCCGACGGCGGCGAGCCACGGTGCTCGGTCGTCGTCGTCGAGCGGGATACCCGCGGCCATCTTGGCGACGTTGGCGGGCGGGTGGAGGTCGTCGGCATCCGCCCAGTCGATGCCGAAACGGCGAGCCAGCGCGGCGGCGACCGTCGACTTGCCAGCCGCTGACACGCCCATCACGACGATAGCGCGCCCGCGGGGGTGCGGGGCCGACTCACCAGTCATGCACGGTGCCGTCGGCGAGCCGGTTGTACGGCAGGTACGCCCGCTCGTAGGGGTACTTCCCCGCCTCGTCGGCATCCATTTCCACGCCGAGCCCGGGAAGGTCGCCGGGGTGCAGGTAGCCGTCCTGCCAGGTGAACGACTGCTGGAACACCCGGTCGGTGGCGGCCCCGTGCTGCATGTACTCCTGGATGCCGAAGTTGTGGATCGCCAGGCCGAGGTGCATCGCGGCAGCCATGCCGACCGGGGAGATGTCGGTAGGGCCGTGCATGCCAGACTTCACCTGGTACAACGCCGCGTACTCCAGTGTCTTCTTCAGGGGGGTGATGCCACCCATGTGAGTGACCGCACCGCGGACGTAGTCGATGAGCTGGTCGCGGATGAGGTCCTTGACATCCCACACGGTGTTGAAGACCTCTCCGATCGCCAACGGCGTCGTGGTGTGCTGCCGCACAAGCCGCAACGCCTCCTGGTTCTCCGCCGGAGTGCAATCCTCCAGCCAGAACAGATCGTACGGCTCCAGCGCCTTCCCGAGCTTCGCGGCCTGAATCGGGGTCATCCGATGGTGTCCGTCGTGCAGCAACGGCAGCTCGGGACCGAACTCGGCCCGGACCGCCTCGAACACCCCGGGGAGGTGCCGCAGGTACGCGCGGGTGTCCCAGTCCTCTTGCACCGGCTTGGTGCCGCGCCGCGCCGGCTCGTGGTCGTAGCGGGCCTGGCCGCCGCCGGTGTCGGAGGACTGCGATGCGATGCCGTAGATCGCTTTCAGACCCGGCACCCCGGTCTGGATGCGGATCGCCTTGTATCCCTGTTCCAGATGCGCGCGCACCGAGTCGAACAGTTCGGGCAGTTCCTTCCCCGACGCGTGCCCATAGGCGAGCAAGCCGTTTCGGCTGGCGCCGCCCAACAGCTGGTACACCGGCATCCCGGCAGCCTTGCCCTTGATGTCCCACAGCGCCATGTCGACGGCCGCGGCGGCCGCCATCGTGACCGGGCCCCGCCGCCAGTACGCCGAGCGGTACAGGAACTGCCAGGTGTCCTCGATCTTCGACGCGTCCGAGCCGATCAGCAGGGGCACGACGTGCTCGGTGAGGTAGGCGACCACCGCCAGCTCGCGACCGTTCAACGTCGCGTCACCGAGGCCGGTGTGGCCCTCGTCGGTGGTCAGCTTGAGCGTCACGAAGTTGCGGTCCGGACTCGTGACGACGACCTCGGCTTTGTCGATGATCATGACTGTGCTCCTTGCGGGGGTGGGGGGATGGTCCCGGTGGCGGGCGGGACGCCCGCCACCGGGGGTGTGATCACTGCGGGGTGTCGGACCGCTTCTTGCGGCCCTTCCGGTCCTGTGCGCCGCCAGGCTGAGCGCGGCCCGTCGAGAACGCCGCCGTCGAGAGAGAGACATCCTGCTGGGCGCCGGCCGCTCCCGGCTCGGACTCGACGCTGAGCGCTTCGGCGCCGAGCGCCATCGCCGCCTCGGTCGGGGTGAGCCCCTCGTCCGCCTGCTCCTGGGCACGCCGCTGCGTGATCTCGGAGACGATCGTGGCGTGCACCTTGTCGGTGAGCGGGTAGAACAGCATGACGAGCGCAGCCAGCACGACGCACACCGCGGGCAGTCCGGCGACACCCGCGCGGATGCCCCATTCGGCGGCCGAGGTGAGACTCTCGCCGGCGACGTAGCCGCCGAGCCCGATCGCGTAGGCTGCGAGCGCACCGCCGAAGGCCTGCCCCGTCTTGCGCGTGAACGAGAACAACGCGTAGGTGATGCCCTCGGTGCGCACACCGGTCTTCCACTCACCGTACTCGACCGTGTCCGCCTCGATCGCCCAGATGAGCATGTTGACCAGCAGCATCCCGACCATCGCGATGATCAAACCGACCAGGGCGACGACCGCGCTCGGCGCGAAGAAGGCGATCACCATGCCGCCGGCGCCGATCAGCGCGCCGATGATGTACGCCGTGCGCTTGCCGATCTTGCGGACCACCAGCGGGACGAAGGGAGCCAGCAAGAAGATCAGCACGAGCTGCGACAGCGAGATCACCGCAACCAGCCCGACGCTGTCGAACACATCGCGCATGAGGTAGATCTGCGCCGTCGTCATCGAGATCATCCCCGTCAGCAGCAGCAGCGAGCTGAAGCAGAGCATGAGCAACGGCTTGTTGCCCTTGAGCGTCGCGAACGACTGCTTCATGGTGACGTGGGGGATCTTGCGGTACACCCGCTCCTTCGTGGTGAAGAAGGTGAACAGGTACAGCGCCATGCCGATGAACACGAACGACACGGTGACGGTGGTGAAGATGCCCTGCAGGTCCGCGCCGGCACCCAGCTGCGGAGCCACGAAGACCCCGAGTGCACCGCCGACCACAGCAGCACCAACGGTCCGCGCGCTGGCGAGTTTGGCGCGCTCCCCCGGCACCTGCGTCATCGCCGCCGCAAGTGATCCGTACGGAATGTTGACGAGGGTGTAGGCGATCCCGAGCAGACCGTACGTCACGTACGCGTAGAGCAGCATGCCGCTCTCACCGATCTGCGGCACGTGGAAGGTCGCCACCGACAGCAGCAGCAGCGGCAACGATCCGAACAGGATGAACGGCCGGAACTTGCCCCACCGCTTGGTGTTCACCTTGTCGACGAGACGGCCGGCGGCCACGTCGGTGAACGCGTCGAAGATGCGCAACACCAGGAACAGCGTGCCGACAGCTGCCGCCGAAATACCGGCGACATCCGTGTAGTAGACCAGCAGGAACATGGTCGCCGTCGTGAACGCGAGGTTGTTGGCGGCATCGCCGGCGCCGTAGCCGAGGATGCTGAGTGCGCCGAGTCTGTCTTTCGCGGGCGCGCTCGCGCCCGATTTTGTGGTTGTCATGAGTGCTCCTTTGCCTCAACGGGAGGGTGGCGCGGACGCCACCCGGGGGGATCGGTTGTCAGTCGGCGTCGCGTAGCGCGGTCCAACGGGCCCGCAGCGCGTGCGCCGCCGACTTCGGTTTGCGGTCGCGCGTGAACACGCCCTTCTTGTTGCCGTCAACCCGGAAGAAGCCGGCCGACGTCTGGAAGTCGGCGAAGTTCCACACGTGTTCGCCGGCCATCGCGTCGATCCGGTCGAACACCCGGTGGTAGACGTCGAGCATCCCGATCTGGAACTCCTCCGTCCACGGCTGGTCCCACACCGAGTGGTAGCCGGTGATCGTGTCGGCGCCGTACTCGGTCATGATGATCGGCTTGCCGTACTTGGTCTCCCACGCGCGCAGTTCCTCCTCCAGTTTCACCTCCGCGGTGGCGAGGTCTCCGGCGCCGACGTACCAGCCGTAGTAGCGGTTCAGGCACAGCACATCGGGCAGGCTCGACACGCGGCACACCTCCGGCGGTGCCATCATCACGTTGACGAACGTCACCGGCCGTGTCGGGTCCAGTTCGCGGGTGAGGGCGAACAGCGGCTCGAAGTACTCGTAGGTGCCGTCGGCCATCGTGTCGGGCTCGTTCGCAATCGACCACATCACCACCGACGGGTGGTTCTTGTCGCGGGCGATCAACTCACGGATCTCGCGCCGGTGCGCGTCCTGCATCCGGGGCCCGAAACCATCGGCGAAGTCACCGGAGGCGCCCTGCAGCAAGTCGGCGATGCCGCCGGAGATTCGCTTGTTCAGGCCGACGGCGGCGGTCTCATCGATGACGACGATGCCGTGGCGGTCGGCATAGTCGAGCACTTCCTCGTCGTACGGGTAGTGCGAGGTGCGGAACGAGTTGGCGCCGATCCAGTTCGACAGTTCCATGTCGTGCACGAGGTAGGCCCGGTCGTGGCCCTTGCCGCGCACGGCGGTGTCTTCGTGGCGACCGAACCCGGTGAAGTAGAACGGCTCACCGTTGATGAGGAACGTGCCGCCCTGCACCGCCACGGTGCGGATGCCGACGGCGAGCGAGTACTGGTCCACGACCGTGCCGTCGACACGCGCATCGACCTCGAGCCGGTAGAGGTAGGCGGCGCCCGGTCGCCACAGGGTCGCGTCGGCGACGCGCAACACCCCCGCGGCCCCGTCGGCGGCACCGACCTCGATACCGTCGGCGTCAACCAACCGCACCGAGACGTCTGAGGCCTGCGAGGTCTGCACCCGGTAGTCGACCGTTCCGGTGGACCCGTCGATACCGGTGACGACGGTGATGTCATCGACGTGCACCGCCGGACGCGACAACAGCCACACGGCGCGGTGCAGGCCCGCGTAGTTGTAGAAGTCGTGCATGTACCCCTGCTGTTTGCGTCCGTTGGGCAGGTCGGCGACCAACCCGGGCGGGATGGTGTCCGGGGTGAGCACGTTGTTGACGCCGATCGTGAGGCGGAACTCGCCTCCGGGAGTGACCAGGTCGGTGACGTCGGCTTCGAACGGAAGGTAGCCGCCCTCGTGCGCGGCGACCTTGGTGTCGTCGACGTAGACGACGCCCTCGTGGGTGGCCGCGTCCACACGGATCACGATGCGCTCCCCCGCCCAGCCGCGTGGCACGCGCACGGTGCGCTGGTACCAGACCCAGCCGATGTGGTCGCGGATCGCCGCATCGGTGAACAGATCGTTGTAGCTGGCCGGGACCGGCGCTTCACGAGTCGTCGCCAGCGGTGCAGTCCACGGGCTCGGCACGTCGGGGCTGTCGAGGGCGAACTTCCAGAGGCCTTCCAGCGACAGTAGTTCTCGGGTGGCGGTTTCCTGAGGCTTGAGCATGGGGGTGCCTTTCTGCGCTTCGGTGCGCGGTAGGGATCAGGGGAGAACGTCTGCGGATGCTGCGTCCTGGACCGCACCGGCGGCACGGACCCGCGCAACAGTGGCGGCATCGGCGGCGAGCACCGGCGAGACCAGTGCGATCAGCGCGAGGACCGGGTCGGCCGCGTCTCGCGCCCGCACAACCTCGTCGGTGCGGGCGTCGCGAGCGCCGGTGTCGGTACAGACCCAGCCGATCCACGACGCCAACGCGAGCACGGTGCCTTCGGGTGCCCGGCCGGCGGCGAGTGTGCGCTCGGCGACGGCCGCGATGCGCACCTGTACTTTGACGGTGGCGTCGACGGAGATCTGCTCCAGCCGGTGCACGATCCGCGGGTTGGCGAACCGCTCACGCAACTGGGCGCGATAGGCGACGTGGTCGGCGTCGTCCGGCAGGCATCGCACCGCCTCGTCCCAGAAGCTCTCCACGAGTGCCCGGCATTGCGCATCCGCCATCGCCTCGGCGACCGTCGTCAGGCCGCGGGGCAGTCCGGCGAAGGTGAGGATGCTGTGCGCGCCGTTGAGCAGCCAGAGCTTACGGTTCTCCCAGGGTTCGATGTCGTCGACGCAACGCGCCCCCGCGCTGACCCAGTCGGGTCGGCCGGCGGGGAACCGCCCCGCGAGCACCCAGTCGGCAAACGGCTCGGTGACCACGGCTGCCGTGTCGGTCCAACCGGCATCCGCGACGGCGTCGGGAGCCTCGGCGTGCGGGGTGATGCGGTCGACCGACGTGCTCACGAACGACACGTTCTGCCTCACCCATTCCGCCAGCGACGGGTCGACCCGGGCGGCGGCGACGGTGACGCCGCGGGCGAGGAACGCGCCGTTGTCGGGGATGTTGTCGCAGGGGACGACGGCGATCGGGCCCGCCGCGGCGGACCGGCGAGCGGCGAGCGCGTACACCAGGCGTCCCAGCACGGTTCCCGGCTCGGCGCCGGTGCCGTGCTCGCCGAGCGCCCGGAGGTCGGCCGCCAGGTCCGCGTCGTCCGGATCGGGCGTGCCGTCGGCGTGCAACCGGTAACCACTCTCGGTGACGGTGAGGGTGATGATCGCGACGGCGGGGTCGGACACGAGCGCCGCCAACCGGGTCAGGTCGGTGCCGGTGGCGGCCTCGCTGACGCTGGTGACCACCTCGACGCGGTCGCCGTCGGGACCGCGCTCGACGAGCGTGAACAGTCCGTCCTGAGCGGTCAGGTCGTCGGCGATGTGACGGCTGCGACCGGTGAAGGCCGCGATGCCCCACTGGTGGGCATCCGCGGCGCGCGCCGTGAACCAGGCCTGATGCGCGCGGAAGAAGTGGCCGAGGCCGAGGTGCACGATGCGCACCGGCGCTGCCGAGGCGGGGGCCCCGCGTGCGGCCAGTGCGGCGCGGGTGAGCGGTACCGGGGTCACAGCTTGAACACCTCCCGCGGGATAGCGTCGACGAGGTCACGCGCGATGCGGCGCGCCGTGTCCATGCGCACCCGTCCCTCGTCGACCAGGCGACCGAGGAACACGGCATCCGCGCGCCTCGCGGTGTCGTGCCGTGCGGGGATGGACAGGAACGCGCGGGTGTCGTCGATGAACCCGCTGGAACGGTAGAAGCCGGCGGTCTCGGTCACCGCCGCGCGCCACCGTCCGATCGCGTCGGGCGCGTCCAGGAACCACCACGGCGCGCCGATGTAGACGCTCGGGTAGAAGCCCGCCAGCGGTGCGACCTCGCGTGAGTAGACGGTCTCGTCAACGGCGAATAGGACGAGGTGGAATCCGGGGGCGGTGCCGAATTCCTGCAGCAGCGGGCGGAGGTTCTCGGTGAACTCGGTGCGCACCGGGATGTCGTGACCGGTGTCGGGACCGTACGCGCGGAACGTGCCGGAATGGTGGTTGCGTCGCACTCCCGGGTGCACCGTCATCACCAGTCCGTCGGCGACGCTCATCCGCGCCATCTGGAAGAGCATGTGGCCGCGGAACAGGCGCGCCTGTGCCGCGTCGGCCGTGCCCGCCAGCACGGCCTGGAAGAGCCGCTCGGCGGCGACCGGGTCGAGGTCTGTGGTGAACGGCTCATAGACGCCGTGGTCGGCCGACACGGCCCCGTGCGAGATGAAGTACGCGCGGCGCTCCTGGAGCGCGCGCAGGTACCCGGCGAACGTCCCCGCCGACTGGGTGGCATCGAGGAGTCGTCCGATACGCTCGCCGAATCCGGGCGCGTCGGGGTCAGTGTACGCATCGGGGCGGAACGTCGGCAGCACCCGCCCGGTGAACTCGGGGTCGGCGGCCAGACGTGCGTGCGCGGAGAGGTCGTCGAGCGGGTCGTCGGTCGTGGCGAGCACGTCGATACGGAACCGGTCGAACAGCGCGCGCGGTCGCAGCTCGGGGCGACGGAGCAGCGCGTCGATGCGGTCGTACAGGCGGTCGGCGTTGTCGGCCGACAGTTCGTCGTCGATGTCAAAGATGGTGCGCAGTTCGTGGGTCAGCCACGAGGCGCTCGCGGTGCCGGCGAAGCGGTGCCAGTTGTCTGCGAGCAGCCGCCACGGATGGCGAGGGTCGACCGGCCGGACCGGGTCGAGGCCGAGCTCGTCGAGCGGGATGCCGAAGGCGTGCAGCAGCCGGGTGACGTAGTGGTCCCGCGTGATGAACAACTCGGTCGGGTCCCCGAAGGGAGCGTCGTCGGCGAGCAGCGCCGCGTCGACGTGGCCGTGCGGCGAGATGATCGGCGCGTCGGCGACCTCGTGGTAGAGCTCGTCGGCCGCGCCGGGCGCCGTCGGCTGCGAGCGGGGAATCCTCGGCGACATGGCATCAGTGTGCCCGACAAATGCCCCATCTGTCAACCGATTGCCACCAGATGTGCACCGCACTTTCCCCACCTCATGGCAATCGTTTGTGCCCCACCCTTCACTCCCCCTCACTCCCCCGCCCCGCCCCGCGGCGCGCGCGCCGCGCCGCGCCGCGCGCGAGACTACAGCCGTGGTATCGAGCCCTCGCGTATTACGCACGGTCTCGATACCGCCCGTGCAGTCTCGCGAGTTGGAGGGCGGGCTGGGGCGGGGATGAGGGCGGACGGGACGTGGATAGGCTGAGGGGATGACGTTCACCGGATTGCACCCGGATGCCGCCGCCTTCTACGCCGAGTTACGCGTGAACAACACGAAGACGTGGTGGCTGGAGAACAAGGCCCGGTACGACGACCATGTGCGGGCGCCGTTCGACGCGCTCGGCGCGCAACTGGCCACCGAGTTCGGACCACTGAAGACGTTCCGCCCGTACCGGGACGTGCGCTTCAGCGCCGACAAGACACCGTACAAGCTGCATATCGGCACGGTGACGCGAGCGCCGGTGGCCCACTACCTGCAGTTCAGCGACGAGGGGATCGTGATCGGCGGCGGCGTGTACGATGTCCCGGCTGCCGCACTGAAACGGTTCCGCGAAATCATCGACGACAACCGGTTGTTCGGTGACCTCGATGCGACGCTCGACGAGGTGCGCGCCGACGGATTCGAGCCCATGACCGATGGCTCGCTGACGACGGCACCGCGCGGCTACTCCGTCGACCACCCACAGATTGCGTTGCTACGCCTGAAGCGCGTGGCGATCGGGCGTAGCGAACCGCTCGCAGAGTGGATGTGGACACCGGATGCCGCGCCGATCATCGCTGCACGGTGGCGCACGGTCTCGGTCTGGAACGAGTGGGTCAGCGAGAACCTCGGCACCGACGTGACCGGTTTCCGCTCCGGCCGGCCGTAACCCCTCGGCCGGGTTCCCGCTTCCGCGAGCGTTGTGCAGGAGAGGCGGTGTCGGGTGCGACGTATGTCACCTCGAACACCTCAGGTGTCACCCTCCTCCCTGCACGACGAACGCCGACCGCCCGAGGGCGGTCGGCGTCGCAAGGTGCGAGTGCTGTCACACCTCGTCGGTGTGACCCGAGTACGTGCTGTGCTCGGGGTGGGCCTCCCGGTAGGCGGCCAGGTCACGCACGTTCTTCTGCACCGCAACCACCGCGAACAGACTCATCGCGAAGCCGATGCCGTAAAAGCCCTTCTCGCTGAGGAGCAGTTCGGCGTTCCACAGGCCGATCGCCATCATGACGACCGCAATGATGAGCATGGCCCACGAGACCCCAATGAAGACCGGGGTGACCGGGACCGCCTCGGCACGGTCGCGCACCGCCTTCTGCACCGCGATGGCGGCGAACAACCCGAGCAAGAACACCGCGAGGAAATAGCCCTTCTCGCTGAGGAGCATGCGCGCGTTCCACAGTCCGATGAAGAACACGACTGCACCTAGTCCCAGCGCCACCCAGCTCGCACCGACAAAAGCGGCCGTAGGCCGTCCGATCTGTGGGGTTCCATCCATGAGTTGCCTCCCTCGTCGTGCCGCTCCCCGCTCCGGCGGCGTGACAGCGAGACTAGCAACCGGATCATTCCCCGTCAGGAATGATCCACAGGGCGGATTCCGCCGATCTGAGGTCTATGCCTCACGAGTAATGGTCACCTTCACGACCAGGTCTCCCTTGTCGCCACCCGCGTACACTCCACGCAACGGCGCAACGTCGCTGTAGTCGCGGCCATGTCCGACCCGAACGTGACGGTCGCCGATGTCGATGTTGTTGGTGGGATCGAATCCTTGCCAGGACCCGTCGTACCATTCCACCCACGCGTGCGACTCCCCGTCGACCGGCTCACCGATCAGGGCGTTCGGATGCGGATGCAGGTAGCCCGACACGTACCGGGTCGGGATGCCCACCGAACGCAGCGCACCCAGGGTGATGTGCGTGATGTCCTGGCACACGCCCTTGCGTTCGGCCCACGCTTCGGCGGACGTGGAATGGACACCGGTGACACCCGGCATGTATTCGACAGCATCACCGATCGCGCGCGCGATTGCGAGGGCCGCCTGCGAGGGCGCGGCGTGCTGGCCGGCGAGGCGGCGGGCCAGTTCGACCACCTCGTCCGGCGGGTCGGTCAGTGGGGTCTGCCCGAGCATCTCGACGGTTCTCACCGACCCGGCCGCCTCGACCCGCAGCTCGTCCCACCCCAGGTCGGAGAGCTCGACCGGCCGCTCGCGCACCTCGATCAGCGAACGCGCCGTGATCATGAGCGCCGAGTGGCTGGCGAGCACGTCGAACGAGGCCACCCGGGTCCCGAAGTAGTCGGTGTAGTGGTTGACCCCGGTGGACGGTTCGATGTCGAGCTGCGCGCTGAGCACGAACTGACTGTCCGACGACCCCGGCAGCATGCGGGCCTCGTTGTAGCTCGCGCCCACCTCGTCGGGGTAGGTGAATCCGGTCGCGTGCTCGATGCGCAGACGCTTCATGAACTCTCTCCGATCCAGCTCGGCTCGGCGTGCGTCGGGAAGAACCGCCCGCGGATCGCCTCAGATGCCTCCCGCGTCACCTTCTGGACGCGGTCCATGTGCAGCGGCAGCTCACCGAGCAGTTCGCCGATGGGACGGTACTCCAGGTCGTTGCGCATCCGGCCCAGCGCCCGCAGGACGGCGTTGGAGTGGCCGACCCGGTCGGCGACCGGGTCGATCGCCCGCATGCAGTCCTCCGCGGTCTGGATGGAGTGGATGATCGACCGCGGGAACAGCCGGTCCAGAATGAGGAACTCCGCGGCGTTGCTGGCCCCCGGCATGCCGCGGTAGGTCCGCAAGTACGCCTCGTAGGCGCCGCAGGAGCGGAGGATGGTCGTCCATGATGGGCCGGATGCCTCCGTCAGCGACCGCGTGGCCAGCATGCGCGCGGTCATGTCGGTGCGTTCGATCGCACGCCCGAGCGTGAAGAACTGCCACGACTCGTCACGGCTGGTCGAATTGTCGGTGATGCCGACCGCCAGCGCGGCCCGCTCGCGCACCCACTGGAAAAACTCGTGCACCTTTTCGTCGTTGAGTCGACGCGGCATGCGCGAATAGGTGGTGTTGAGCGTCTCCCACAGCTCCGTCGACACGATCTCGCGTGCGCGACGGGCGTTCTCGCGCGCCGATTGCACGGCGTACGCGATGCTCGACGGGTTGCTGCGATCGACGGCCAGGTGCATCAGGAGCGAGCCGCGGGTGATCCGCCCCTCGTCTTCAGGCGGGAACGACCCCATCACCCCCATGAGGGAGCGGCACGCGGTGTCTTCGTCGACCCACGGATCCTCCAGAAGGAGCTGCAGATGCACATCGAGGATGCGGGCGGTGCCGTCGGAGCGCTCGATGTACCGGCCGATCCAGAACAGCGATTCGGCGATGCGGCTCAGCATCCGGACTCACCTCCCTGTGTCTCGGGCCGCGCGGACGCGGACTGCTGCTGCTGCTCCTGCTGCTCCACCGACGAGCGCGGCGTGTCTTGCGGTGAGTGCACTTGAGCCTGCTGCACGTCGTAGATGATCGAGATCGCCTCCGTCACCGCCGACTGCTCCTCGACGATCTCGGCCACGTCTGGCTGCCGTCGCTGCCCGTACTCGACGGAGCCGGGAGCGGCACCGCCGACCACCCAGGTGTCCTTCGAGCCACCGCCCTGACTGGAGTTGACGACCAACTGCCCCTCCGGCAGTGCCACCCGGGTCAGCCCGCCGGGGAGCACCCACACCTCGTCGCCGTTGTTGACCGCGAACGGCCGCAGGTCGGCGTGGCGCGGCTGGACACCGTCTTCGACAAGTGTCGGGATAGTGGAGAGCATCACGACCGGCTGCGCGATCCAGCCGCGCGGGTCGGCCAGCAGCTTGCGCCGCAGTTTCTCGAGTTCGGCCGGCGACGCGTCCGGCCCGACGACCAGGCCCTTGCCGCCGGAGCCGTCGACGGGCTTGACGACCAGCTCGTCGAGGCGATCGAGCACCTCCTCCAGTGCGGCCGGCTCCTCGAGCCGCCAGGTGTCGACGTTCTTGAGGATGGGCTCTTCGGCGAGGTAGTAGCGGATGAGGTCGGGCACGTAGGTATACAACAGCTTGTCGTCGGCGACGCCGTTGCCGACCGCGTTGGCAATCGTGACGTTGCCCAGCCGCGCCGCGAGCATGAGGCCAGGCGCGCCGAGCATGGAATCGGCGCGGAACTGCAGTGGGTCCAGGAAGTCGTCGTCGACGCGACGGTAGATGACGTCGACCCGTTTGGGTCCCCGGGTGGTGCGCATGAACACCTTGCCACCCATGCACAGCAGGTCTCGTCCTTCGACGAGCTCGACACCCATGAGGCGGGCGAGCAGCGTGTGCTCGTAGTACGCCGAGTTGTAGACACCGGGCGTCAGCACCACCACGTTCGGGTCGTCGACTCCAGGGGGAGCGGATGCCCGCAGCGCCTGCAGCAATTTGTTGGGGTAGTCCCCCACCGGGCGCACCCGCATCGAGACGAACAGCTCCGGGAGGGTCTGCGCCATCATCCTCCGGTTGGAGATGACGTAGCTCACCCCGGACGGCACCCGGACGTTGTCCTCGAGCACGCGCATCTCGCCGTGCTCGTCGCGGATGAGGTCGATGCCGCCCACCTGGATGCGCACCCCGTTGGCGGAGTGGATGCCGGCGGCCTGCCGGTAGAAGTACTGCGACGAGGCGATGAGACCCGCCGGCAGCACCCCGTCGTTGACGCAGTGCTGATGGCCGTACGCGTCGTCGAGGAACGCCTCCAGCGCCCGCACCCGCTGCTGCACGCCCTTCTCGATCCGAGACCATTCGTCGAACGGGATCACGCGCGGAACGGCATCGAGCGGGAACGGCCGTTCCTCACCGGCGAAGTCGAACGTGACGCCCTGCGCCAAGTAGGAACTTGCGAGGGATTCGGTACGCCCCCGCAGCTCCTCCTGCGTCATCTGCGCGAGCGCCTGATAGAGCTCACGGTAGGCCTCCCGCGACTGCGGTGGCGCGGTGAACATTTCGTCGAAGGGAGGCACCCCGGAAGCCGTCTTCCGCGGCACCATCGTCGAGCCGTACGCGTCGAACAAGTCACCCATGGGATGAGCCTAGCCCGCGCGAGATGACGACGGTGTTTCTCCGACCTCGACACGGTCGCTGCCGCGCCCGGACCGCGCCCTCGGGGGTCAGCGGCGGGCGCGTCCGAGCTGTAGCAGGCCGATCGCGGTGAGCACGACGCACACCCCCGACACGACGGTGCGGACGAGGTTGGCGATCTGCCACTTGCCGGAGTATTCCTGCCAGATGGCGGCGGCCTCGTCGACGGATGCCGGTACCGTCACCATTGCGAGGGCCTCGTTCCACGGCACGTTGATCGTCGACGTGAGAAGTATGCCGCCGACGGTATACAGCGCGGCGGCGACGCCGAACAGGACGGCGGGGATCCGGGCGTTGCGTGCCCAGGACAGGAGCGCCGCGACGGCGAGTGCCACCGGGGTGAGGAAGAAGGACACGAAGAACACCGGGTTGCGCACCGAGGCGTTCATCGCCTGCATCGCCTCGATCGCGACGCGCGGATCGGCGGCGTCGAGGCCCCACAACGTGGAGCACACCCACGCGTAGAAGAATCCGAAGATCGCCGCCACCAGCACCGCGGCGACCACGGAAGCGAGGTCAGCCGCGGTGCGTAGCGGGTTGGGGACGGACGACGGGATGAGAGGTGCCGCGGCGACGGCACCGACCGACGGATCGTTCGTGTGTGCGGGGGTGGTCATCGTGGGCACCTTTCGTCTGTGTCGACTCCACACTCGCGTGTGCGCGCCGCCGCAGCGTCCTCCCTGGGGAGGCATGTTGGCTACCCCCCGCGGGGTATCACCAGACCCGACTCGTACGCCAGCACCACGAGCTGGGCACGATCGCGGCACCCGCTCTTGGTCATCGCGCGGGTCACGTGAGTCTTCGCCGTCAACGGCGAGATGACCAGTCGCGCGGCGATCTCGTCGTTGGACAGTCCGGCCCCGACCAGCGCGACGATCTCACGTTCGCGTGCGGTGAGGTGCGCCAGAGATGCTGACTGTCCCAAGGCCGGGGTCGCGAGGAAGCGCTCGACGAGCGCGGCGGTCGCCGTCGGCGACAGCAGGCGTTCGCCGCGGTGGACGGTGCGCACCGCATCGCAGAAGGTCGCGACATCGCCGCCCTTCCCCAGGAATCCCGCGGCCCCGGCGCGGAGCGCCCGGAAGGTGTGGTCGTCCTGCTCGAACGTGGTGAGCACCAGCACGCGTACGTCCGTCAGGCGCGGGTCGACGGTGATCTGCTCCGTCGCCCACAGGCCGTCGCCATCGGGCATCCGGATGTCCATCACCAGCACGTCGGGACGCTCTCGCCGCGCAAGTGCGACGGCATCCCGGCCGGTGCCGGCCTCGCCGACGACGGTGAGGTCGGACTCGGCGTCCAGGAGCGCGCGCAGTCCACCGCGGATGAGTGTCTGGTCGTCGGCCAGGGCGATCCTGATCACGCGGCACCGCCGATCGCCGCGCCGATCGGCAGGCGCGCGCGCACCTCGAATCCGCCGTCGTCGGTGGGGGCGGCGTCGATCGTACCCCCCAGTGTCGTCACCCGTTCGCGTAGTCCCGCCAGTCCATGTCCCCCACCCGCGATGGGCGGCGGCGGCATGCCCGAGGGGCCGTTGCGCACCCGCACGTCGATCTCGGTGTCGTCTCCGGCGACACGGACGTCGACCACCGCGCCGGGGGCGTGACGCCCCGCGTTGGTGATCGATTCCTGCACGATCCGGAACGCGGCCCGCTCGGTCGCAGGCACGACCGTCGGCATCTCGACCTCGAACGTGCCCAGCGTCCCCGCCGCCACCAGCCCCGCCCGCAGCTCGTCGAGGTCGGCGGGCCGCAACGGCTCGTTGCCGTCGCGCAACTGGGCGACCAGTTCGCTCAGTTCCGACATCGCCGTCCGGGTGGCCTCCGCCACGTGCCCGAGCGCCACCCGGGCCCGCTCGGAATCGACGGCGACGGCCGCGACCTGGGCGTGGAGGTTGATGACGGCCAGTTGGTGACCGATCGAGTCGTGCAACTCCCGCGAGAGGGCGACGCGGTGCTCAGCCGCTTCGACCCGAGCGGATGCGGCCGCCTCCTGCGCCGCCGACGCGACGTACGACCGGTAGTAGCGCCACGCCAGTCCGCCGGCGACACCGAAAGCGAACACGAGCAACAGCGGAAGCACGTCGGGGGTTCCGCCGCGCGCCGCCGCGACGCCGATCTCGGCGGCGCCCAATCCGATCATGGCCGCTGCCGCGACGAGCACCAGCATCCGCGGTCCCAGGGTGAGGCTCGCCGAGAACAGCACGACGATCACTCCGGGAGCCCCGACCGCGGGGACGCCCTCCCACACCAGCGCCGTCTGGGCGAGAGCGGCGATCACGACGGCGGCGACCGGCAGACAGCGGCGCACGCGCAGCGCGACTCCCATCACCACCGCGATGATCAGCCCGCTGGTCCACCGGTCCGGAATGCGCAGCGCCACGACGGCGAACACGACGACCGGCAACAGCACGTCGGTGAAGACCACGCTGACGATCCGGCGCACCTGCATCCCTCCAATGTAAGGTGCCGACGGCGCCCCGGGCCCGTTCAGTGTTCAGTCCGCGTTCACTCGCGGCGCGCCGACAGCGGCAGAGCTCCCCCGACGTAGACCCCATAGGACGATGCCGAGACCGAATTCCGGACGCCGACCGGCCCGCACCCCCTCGGGAGCAGTACCCGCCGAAACGCCGACCGTGACCGTCAGGTCGCCAGGAGATACACCGCTCCGATGATCGTGAACACGATCACCAGCCGTTCGAACAGCACGGCGTCGATTCTCGCGGCCACCCACCGCCCAACCAGCGCGGCGACGATGACGATCGGGGCCAGCACGGCATCGATGACCAGCCCGTCGGGAGTGATCATGCCCAGGGAGATCAGGAACGGGATCTTGATGAGGTTGACGATCGCGAAGAACCAGGCAGCCGTGCCGAGGAACTCCTTCACCGAGAAGCGGGATGCCAGGAAGTACATCGACATGACCGGCCCTGCCGCGTTGGCGACCATCGTGGTGAACCCGCCGAGGGCGCCGTAGACGGCCGCCGCGAACCGGTGCGATCCGCCCCCGGTCACGCTTCGCCGCATCCACCGGCGTGCCAGGGTCACGCCGATCACGAACAGCAGGATGACGGCGATCACGATCCGCACGAGTGTGTCGTCGGCGACGGCGAGGAAGGCCACCCCCGCCGCCAGTCCGACCAGGACCGCCGGCGCCAGCCGCAGCAGTGCCGCGATGTTCGCATGGCGCCGATAAGCGGTGACGGCGAACAGGTCGGCGAGCACCAGCAGCAGGAGGATGGTGCCGGTGGACTGCTTGGCGGGGAGCACCGCGGCGAACAGTGCCACCGCAACGGTGGCCGAGCCCGGCAGCGCGGTCTTGCTCAGCCCGATGACCATCGCGGCGAGCACGAGCAACACCCACCCCAGCCCCCCAACCTCGGGCATTACGAACTCCTTTCGGTGTTCCCGAGGCTAGCCCGTCACGGGGCGGCGGCTCGTACTCTCGAACTGTGACGCGCGCTTCACGGATGTCAGCCCTGGCAGGCATCGCCGCGGCGGTCGTGGCTGCCGGTGCCGGCGACCTGACCGCCGCGGTGCTCGCACCGGGGGCATCGCCGTTTGCCGTCATCGGGGGCGCGCTCATCGACGCCGCCCCGCCGTGGGCCAAGGACACTGCGATCGCCCTGTTCGGCACGGCCGACAAGCTCGCGCTCCTCATCGGCATCGGGCTGGTCCTGCTCGCCGTCGCCGCGCTTGCGGGCATCGTGCAGCGCCGTCGCCCGCCGTGGGGTGCAGCGATCCTGGGCGCGCTGGGAGCGATCGGCGTGATCGTCGCGATGACCCGGCCGGATGCCGAGCAGGTCTGGTGGGTGCCTTCCGCCGTGTCGGGCGTCATCGGCACCGCTGCCCTCGCGCTCCTGGCCCGTCGTGCCGGTCCCGCCGCGCGGACGGCGCCGGCACGCGCGGCAGTCGCCACGGATGGGCTCGCCACGCCGGCACCGGATCGCCGCGCCTTCCTGGTCTGGACCGGAACGGCAACCGCCCTCGGGGTGCTCGCCGCGATCGGCGCGCAGGCGGTACGCGCGGGCGGATCGGCCGTGCGCACCGTCCGCGCCGCCATCCGGCTGCCGCGCGCGGCCGTCGCGGCCGCGCCCGTTCCCGTCGGCGCCGAGCTCGACCTCCCCGGTCTCGCACCGGTGGTCACCCCGAACACGGACTTCTACCGCATCGACACAGCCCTGGTGGTCCCCGACGTCGCCCCCGCCGACTGGCGACTGCGCGTCCACGGAATGGTCGAGAACGAGGTGGAGCTCACGTGGGAGGAACTGCTCGCCCTGCCGCTGGAGGAAAGCTACACCACCCTCACGTGCGTCTCGAACGACGTCGGCGGCGACCTCATCGGCAATGCACTGTGGCTCGGGTACCCGACCCGTCATCTGCTGGCCCGGGCCCGCCCCACCGCGGATGCCGACATGGTGCTGTCGCGTTCGGTCGACGGATTCACGGCATCCACCCCGCTGGAGGCGCTCACCGACGAGCGCGGCGCCCTGCTCGCGGTGGGAATGAACGGCGAGCCGCTGCCGGTCGAGCACGGGTTTCCGGTGCGGATGGTCGTCCCCGGGCTGTACGGATACGTGTCGGCCACCAAGTGGGTGACCGAACTCTACGTCACCCGCTTCGACCGCGACCGCGCCTACTGGACCGACCGCGGCTGGTCCGCGCGCGGACCTGTCAAACTGCAGTCGCGCATCGATGTCCCTCGCGCCGGCATCGACGCCGGAGAGACCGTGATCGCGGGTGTCGCGTGGCACCAGCACAGCGGGATCACCGGCGTCGAGGTCCAGGTCGACGCTGGCCCGTGGCAGCCCGCGACGCTCGCGACCGCGATCTCCGCCGACACGTGGGTGCAGTGGCGCATGCCGTGGACGGCGACCCCGGGCCGTCACACGATCCGATGCCGGGCCACCGGCGCCGACGGAAGCACGCAGCCCGAGCAGCGCACCCCGGTCGCTCCCGATGGGGCTACCGGCTGGCACGAGCGCACCGTGCAGGTGACCTGATTGACGGTGCGGCCCGAGTTCGCAACAGTGTGACACGCTGATTGACCGGCGCGCGCGAGCGTGGTGGACTGGCCGCTCGTCCACCGCCCGACCTCCGCCGAAAGCGCCCATGACCGCCACGCCCTGCCCCGCCGCGACGGGAGCTGCACGCGCCGACCTGCGCGAGGTCTTCCGCGCGGTCGCTTCCAGCACCTGGGTCGTCACGAGCGGAACGGCGCAGCATCCGACCGGGTTCACGGCGATCTCGGTCGTATCGGTCTCGGTCGACCCGCCGCTCATCAGCTTCAACATCGACCGCACATCCTCGTCGCGCGATGCTCTGCTCACCACCGGCCGCGCCGGGGTGCACCTGCTCAGCGCGGCGCAGGCCGACCTGGCCCGCCGGTTCGCCGCAGACCGGACGCGCCGGTTCCCCGACGACGGCACCTGGTCACCCGACTCGGACGGCATCCCCCGCATCCACGGTGTCGCCTCGCGGCTGTCGGTGCAGCTCGTCGAGACGGTCGCGGCCGGTGACAGCGAGATCGTGATCGCCGAGGTCATCGCGGGCGTGCTCGACGACAGCGACCCGCTCGTCCACTACTCCGGCGGCTTCCGGGCCGTCGCTTCGCCCCTTCCGACCGACTCCACGGGAATCTGACATGACCGCACTACCCCCTGCCGACCCGCTGACGTTCGCCTACTGGGTTCCGAACGTGTCCGGTGGCCTCGTCGTCTCGAACATTCCGCAACGCACGGACCACTCCGTGGACTACAACATCGACGTCGCCCGCACGGCCGAACGCGTCGGCTTCGACTACGCCCTCACGCAGGTGCGCTATCTGGCGTCGTACGGCGCCGACGCGCAACACGAGTCGGTGAGCTTCAGCCTCGCCCTGCTGGCGGCCACCGAGCGGCTGCGCGTCATCGCCGCCGTCCACCCCGGCCAATGGCCGCCGCACCTGCTCGCCAAGCTCGCCGCGACCGCGCAGACCACGACCGGCAGCCGGTTCGCCATCAACGTCGTATCGGGCTGGTTCAAGCGCGAGTACACCGACCTGGGGCTGGACTGGCTCGACCACGAGGAGCGCTACCGCCGCAGCGAGGAGTTCATCGAGGTGCTGCGGGGGCTGTGGCGCGAGGACGGCTTCACCTACCGCGGCGACTTCTACCGCACCCGCGACGTGACGTTCCGTCCGCAGCCGGAGTTCGCGCCCGAGGTGTTCCAGGGCGGCAACTCGACCAGCGCCCGTGCGATGGCCGGGCGCCTGTCAGACTGGTACTTCATGAACGGCACGTCGATCGACGGGGCGCGCGAGCAGGTGCTCGACGTCGGCGCGCGCGCGGCCGGTCACGGGCGCCGGGTGCGGTTCGGGCTGAACGGATTCGCCGTCGTCCGCGACACCGAGGCCGAGGCCCGCGACCTGGTCGAGGAGATCATCGCACAAGCCGACCACGACAAGGTGAACGACTTCGGGAACGCTGTGAAGCAGGCAGGTCAAGCCACCGTCGACCGGAAGGGGATGTGGGCCGACAGCGAGTTCCGCGACCTGGTGCAGTACAACGACGGTTTCCGCACCGGCCTGATCGGCACCCCCGAGCAGGTGGCGCACCGCATCGTGGCGTACAAGAAGGCCGGCGTCGATCTGCTGCTGCTCGGCTTCTTGCACGTGCGGGAGGACATCGAGCGGTTCGGCCGCGACGTGATCCCGCTGGTGCGGGAGCTGGAGGAGCGGGAAGGCCTCGCCGCTGCGCCCGCACGCGAGCTGGCGGGGGTGGCCCGATGAGCGCACCCGTCCTCGACGCGTCTGCGCTGCGTGAGCTGCAGCGTCCGCTCAAAGAGCAGTACCGGCAGGATGCGGCATCCGCGCAGATCCCCGCGACCGCCACGGCGAGCCTGGGCGGCGAGGGCATCGTCGCCGAGGTCACGTCGTGGGCGGGCCCGGTCCAGGCGGGCCTGCACCCCGCCGCCGGCGGCGACGGGACGCTCGCGTGCTCGGCCGACATCCTGCTGCAGGCGCTCGTCGGCTGTGCCGGAGTGACGCTGCGGTCGGTGGCGACCGCGCTGGGTGTCACGCTGCACGGTGGCACCGTGACGGCCCGCGGCACGTGGGATGCCCGCGGCACGCTGGGGGTCGACCGTGAGGCTCCGGTGGGTCTGACCGACATCGAGCTGGTCTTCGACCTCGACACGGATGCCGACGAGGCCACCACCGCCAAACTGTTGCAGCTGACCGAGCGCTACTGCGTGGTCGCCCGTACGCTCGTCGATCCGCCCGCGCTATCGGTGCGGCTCGCGTAGCCGACGAGCAGCGCGGGGAAGACTCACGCGGGCTCGGCGACGACGGCGACCTTGCCGACGACGCCGCCAGCGTCGATCGCGGCCAGCGCAGCGGGCGCGGCGGTCACCGGCCAGGTCTGCGAGAGGGGCGGGTGCAGCTGGCCGGATGCGGTCAGTTCGAGGAGCTTCGCCGTCAGCTCGGGCCGGGTGCGGGCGGCAAGCGGCCGGATGCGGCGACGCCCACCGAGCGAGAGGAGCGCACCGCGCGCCATGCGACCGAGCGGCCCCCACACCCCCGCCTCGGCGCCGCGCAGCACCGCGAGGCGCACGACCAGGGTGCCGACCCCGCCACCCGCACCGAGCACGAGGACGCGGTTGCCCGCGGCGATGTCGGCGAGATCGAGCGCTTGCCACGCGGTGCCGCCTGCCAGGGGCAGTACCGCCGCGGTCGTGTCGGTGACGCCATCCGGGCTCGGTCCGACCCGGTCGGCCGGTGCGACCACCCGGTCGGCCAGTCCGCCGCCGTCCAGCTCACCCACGACCCGGTCGCCCACCGCGACTGCGGTCACGCCGGCGCCGCGGGCGAGGATGCGGCCGGCCACGTCACGCCCCGGGACCGGCTGGCGCGGGCGTCGGAGGCCGAACGCGACCCGCACCAGCAGGGGTTCACCGCGCATGAGCCGCACGTCGGCCGAGTTGAGTCCCACGACGGTCGGTGCCACCAGCACCTGACCGGGGCCGGCGACCGGAACCGGCACCCGCTCCCGCATCACCGTCTCGGGCCCGCCGTAGGCGTGCTGGGTCCAAGCGTTCATCGTCTCACTCATGATTCCTCCGGGTAGTGAAAGACCTCGTCGAGCGGGCACTGCAGAGCGCGCGCGATCTGAAAGGCGAGTTCGAGGGTGGGCGAGTACTTGCCTTGTTCGATCGCGATGACCGTCTGCCGGGGCACCCCGATCCGGTCGGCCAGGGCCGCCTGTGTCAGCCCGACCGCGTCACGGAACGGGCGGATGCTGTTGGTGACCCGGGTCGGTCGCACCATCACGGCATCCCGCTGCGATAGGCGATCAAGCGGGCGACGCCGCCGACGAAGGAGGAGACGAAAAAGCCCAGATAGATCGTGTTTCCGATCCAGAACGACGATGCATCGAGCATCGCCAGGATCAGGGCGCCCACGCCACCGATGACGAGGAACGCCTGGCCGATCCGGTCGCCGAACCGTTCGATGTCACGGTCGCGCTGGTCGGCGACCGGCCTGTCGCGGGGGTGTCGGCGAACCGCGACGATCCCCCACAGGATGCTGACGACGATCGACCCGACGATGCCGACACCGATCGCCCACAGCATCGGTGTCACCCAGTCCGCCTCGGCGAGCGAAACCCCCTGGGACAACACCGCGAACAGGTACCAGACGGTGACGATTGCGCCCACGACCACCTGCGACCAGGTGGTCCTCTCGACGTAGCCCACATCGACCTCCATGTAAAATATTCTTGACATGGAGATTACGCCGTGATCGCGGCAGATGTCAAGAATCTTTTACACTATGGTCAGATGACGTCGGTGCTCCAGTCGTCGGGGGCTCCGAGACGGTGCGCCGTGATCGTGACGGACTGCTCGTGCAGGAACGGCAGCAGCTCGATGCGGCCCGCCGTCGTGACGGGGGTGTCGTACACGGCGACGTCGGGATCGCCCATCGTCGCCTCGGCCACACGCGCCCTGAGGTCGGCGACCGCCTGGGCGGAGCCGACCAGCCGCACTCGGGCCGGGTGCGGGCCCCGCTCCGCGGGAGGGTCCGCCTCAGCGCGCTCCTCCGGGACGCCGTCGTCCGCTCCGGTGGCGGCGACCGGACCTGCGGAATCACCCGGGTCCCCGGAATCGCCCGGGCCTGCGGAATCGCCGGGCTCGCCGGTGAGCCGGTGCAGCCACTCCGCGTCGCTCTCCACCCACACCGGCACATCGAGGTCGGCGAGCGCGTGCCGCACCTCCGCGGGAAGGCCTACCGGCGAGCTCAGCGTGAATCGCGCGCCCGCGCGGACACCGGCGACCACGACCCGCAGCAGGTCGCGCCAGGCGGCGTCCGCCGTGGCGCGGATGCCGACCGGCACCGGCCGGTAGCGCAGCAGATTGCGTACCACACCGAGACGGGAGACGTCGCGCACCTGGCCGAACTCGCGCTCCCACACCTGGGCATCCGACATCGCGCCGCGACGCAGCAGGTCGAACGACGGGTAGTCCAGCGTGGGCTGGGCCGCCTCGATGACCGTTGCGATACGGGTGTCGAGGCCGCGCAGGTGCAGCGCCGATGACGGCGCGCCCCCCACGGTGGGGCGCCAGGATCCGAGCCCGACGAGATAGTGCGGACCGCCCGGTTTCGTGCCGGTCCCGATCGAGGAACGCTTCCACCCGCCGAACGGCTGACGCTGCACGATGGCGCCCGTCGTCGCACGGTTGACGTAGAGATTTCCCGCCTCGACCTCGTCGAGCCACCGGGCCAGGTCATCCGGGTTCTGCGTGTGCAGGCCCGCGGTCATGCCGTGCGGGGCGGCGTTCTGCAGCTCGATCGCGTGCCCCAGGGTGGTGGCGTTCATGACGCCGAGCATCGGCCCGAAGAACTCCTCGAGGTGTGTGCGCGACCCGGCCTGCACACCGGCACGCACCCCGGGACGCCACAGCCGGTCGCCGTCGACCCGTTGCGGCTCGACGAGCCAGCGCTCCCCCGCCTCAAGGGTCGTCAACGCCCACTCGAGATCGCCGTCCGGCGCCGCGATGAGCGGGCCGACCTCGGTGCGCGGATCGGTCGCCGCGCCCACACGCAACGACGTGACGGCGTCGATGAGCTGCCGCCGGAACCGCGCCGAGCGCGCCACCGGACCGACGAGGATCGCCAGCGACGTGGCCGACCGTTTCTGACCCGCGTACCCGAAGGCACTGCGCACCAGATCGGCGACGGCGAGATCGAGATCGGCGGACGGCGTGATGACCATCGCGTTCTTGCCGCCGGTCTCGGCCACGAGGGGAAGGTCGGGGCGCCAGGAACGGAACCGTTCGGCGGTGCGCCTCGAGCCGGTCAGGAGCACGCGATCCACGTCGGGATGCGCGATGAGGTGCTGTGCGAGCGTGTCCTCGTCGAGGTCGACGAGCGCGACGAGGTCCCGCGGCAGGCCCTCCGCGTGCAGCACCGACCACATCGTCTCGGCGATGACGGCGGCGCTGCGGCGCGCCTGCCGCGCGGGCGTGAGTACCACCCCGGAGCCGGCGGCCAGTGCCGCCAAGGCACCCCCCGCCGCACCGGCGAGCGGAAAGTTCCACGGCGGCGCGACCACGGTCAGCCGCGCGGGCACGAACACCGCACCGCTGACACGGTCGAGCTCGCGAGCCGTGGCGCCGTAGTAGGCGGCGAGGTCGACAGCCTCGCTCGCCTCGGTGTCGGCCTCCCCGAAGACCTTGCCGGTCTCCGACATCGCCACCTCGATCAGCAGGCCACGTCGTGTCTCCAGCGCCCGCGCGGTCGCCCGCAGGACGGCGGCGCGATCGGCGGCGGGAGTCGCACCCCACGACTCGGCGGCGGCGCGCACCCGCCGGATGCGTTCGTCCAGGGCGGCGGGGTTGTGGATGCGCGCCGCGGCGATCGCCACCTCGCCCGCGGTCGACTCCCCCGCGGCGGTGAACACCTCCCCTGCCCACTGTCGGCCGGCGGGCAGCGCCGGGTCGGAGTCGGCGGCGTTGCGGAACCCGGGGGCACCGCCGGCGTGCGTTCCTCGTTCCTGGCGCGCGAAGACCGCCGTCTCCACGAACGGCACTCCGCCGAACAGCTCCGGCGGGGTGTCCGGTTCCATGGGCTGGGTCTCCGCAGGCTCTTCCGTCGCGTCCGCCGGTGGATGCGGCGTCGGCCGCGGCGGGGCGACGAGGGGCGCTGTCACGGTGCGATCCTGCGTGCGGCGGGAGCCGACAGGCAGCGCGGGGTCGTCGGCTCGGGCGAGCGCGGCGGCGAAACGGTCGCTCTCGCGCGCGAACAGCGCGGGATCGGCGGCGAGCCCGAACGCCGAGGCCAGCACGTTCTCGCTCGATGCACCCTCCTCCAGCCGCCGCACCAGAGACACGGCCGCCGCGTCGAACTCCTCGGGGTGCGCCGCGGGGACGGCGAGACACACGGTGCCCACGTCGCCGGCGACCGCCCGCAGCTGACCTTGCGCGACGCCGAGCGGCATCTCGATCTCGACGCGGTCCGCGAGGCCGCGCTCGCTCGCCAGCACCCACGCGTACGCGACGTCGAACAGGTTGTGGCTAGCGATCACCACCTGCACCGCGCCGGCGTGGCCGGGCTGAGCCAGTTCGCGCACGCAGCGCACATAGTTCGCGTCGATGTCGGCCCTCGTATCGTAGGGCGCGAGCGGCCAGCCGTGCAGGACGGCATCCACCCACTCCATCCGCAGGTTCGCGCCCGTCACGAGCCGAATCGTGATCGGTGCGCCCCCGTCATCCACGCGGCGCTGCGCCCGAGCGGTGAGGTCTTGCAGGATCGGGAGGGTGTCGGGAAAGGCTGTCGGCAGCGTGATGCCGGCGCGCAGGCCGCCCAGGGCGGGCTCCTCCAGTAGCCGGGTGAACACCGCGACAGTCACGTCGAGGTCGCGGTACTGCGCCGCGTCGAGGGTGGCGGCGGTGCCGTTGTCGGCCGCGGTGAGGGCGAGTGGACGCAGCCGCTCGACGACCTCGGCGACGGTGTCGTCGAAGGCCCAGGGAATGGTTCGACCCGCGACCGCCGAGACCGTGATCGAAACCCGATCGACGTCGTCGCGGCGGACGAGGTCGTGGATGCCCTCGAGCCGACGGCGCGCTTCGGCGTCGCCGAGCACCGCTTCGCCGAGCAGGGCGACGTCGATGTCCACGCCGGAGTGCCGGATGCCGGCAAGTGCCGCGCCAAGTTTGTCCGACCGCGCATCGATGACGAGGGGGCTGACCACGTCGCGCAGCAGGCGTCGCGCAATCGGCACCGTCGGCACCGGCAGCACGGGTGCGATCGCGCCGCCGACCCGGACAGCGCCGCGCAGATACCACGGCAAGAACTCGGGCACGAGCGGAGCGACACGCTGCAATCGGGCGGCGGCGGCCATGCTCGACTCCGGGCGCATCACGCCGTCGACGACACCGACGGCGAACTCCAGTCCGTGCGGATCGTGCAACACGTCGGCGAGGCGGCGCGCAGCGGGGTCGGGCTGGTCGGCGGCGGCGATGTCGACCCAGCGACGCGTGAGTGCGACGGCGCGCATGGCGAGGTCGTCCGTCGGTGCATGAAGAGCCGCGGCGGCGGAGTCTGACATGGCTTCAGACTACGTGCGGGCACCGCCGCGTCCGCGGTTGCGGTCGGCGGTTCGATGACCGCGGAGTCGGGGGCGTCTCCCCGGTCATTCCCACACGCTGGGCGCGGGCTCTTTCGTCGACGGCAGGCTCGCGCCGTCCACCCAGGCGGGGACCCACTCCGGCAACGGCGGCAGGTCGTCGCGACCGCCCAGCGCGGCGAACAACTCGTCCATCGGCAGCACTCCCCCGCTGCGGCGCAGGAACCGGGCCCGCACGATCATCTCCGCGTACACCTCGCCGCCGACCACGGCGCGGTGGATCTGATAGACCGCTTTGTCATCGTGCCCGAGCAGCCGCGACTCGACCGTGAAACGCTGCCACAGGTCCAGCGACTTGCGGAAGGTGATCGTCTCGGTGGCGACCACCGCGTACCAGCCCCGCGCGGCCATCGCGTCCCACAGTCCGGTGCGGATGAGCAGGTCGAACCGGCCGAGGTCGAACAGCGATGCGTATCGTCCGTTGTTCATGTGCCGCAGCAGGTCGATGTCGGTGGGGAGCGTCCGCAGCCGGATACGGCCCACCGAGCGCGTCGGCACCGGCCCACGGCGGCGCAGCATCACCCGAGCGCGCAGGATCGTCAGCAGAGTCCGCCACCATACGTTCACAACCGCCGATGCTACCGGGGCCCCACCCGCAACTGCGAAACTCTCGTGCTCGATTTCGCACGACGCAATGGCGAGCGTAAAGTCACCAGTATGGCCGCAGAACTGCAGACCGACGTCGTCGTCCGCCCCGTTCGGGACGCGGACGCAGAGGCGCTGGGGCGCGTGCACGCCGCATGCTGGCACGAGACCTACGACCACCTCATCAGCCGAGCCGCGCTGGAGAACATCTCCGCGCGCCGGCTGGCCGAGTTGTGGACCCACTGGGCGTCGCAGGGCGACGACCACGAAATGTTCGCGGCCATGGTCGACGGTGCGATCGTCGGGTTCGCCGGCTCCGGCCCCGCGCGCGACGATGACGCCCCTCGGCACCGAGAGCTGTACTTCATCTACCTGCTGCACGACTTCCACGGAACCGGGATCGGGCAACAGCTGTTCGACGCGGTGGTCGGCACGGACGAAGGCGCCTACCTGTGGGTGGCCGACGACAACCCCCGCGCCCACCGCTTCTATCAGCGCAACGGATTCGCCCTCGACGGCGCCCAGCAGACCGAACCGTTCCTGGGCGAAACCCTCACCGAGGTTCGTTTCGTCCGCTGACCCGAAGGACCCCATGCAGGACTCGCTGGCGCAGCGGTACGGCGCCGACTCCCCCGTGTTCACCCAGCCTGAGGGGGATGCCGCCACCGTCGTCGCGGGCCTGCTCCGGCACCGCTCGGTGCGCCGGTTCACCGACCGTCACGTCGACGACAGCGTCCTGCACACGCTCGTCGCGGCGGCGCAGTCGGCGTCGACCTCGTCGAACCTGCAGTGCTGGAGCGTGATCGTCGTGCGCGACCGGGACCGCATCGAATCGCTCGTCGAGGCGGGTGCGAGCGCGTTCGTGGGCGAGGTTCCCGTCGTGCTCGTATTCGTCGCGGACTGGTCCCGCGCGGCGGGCATCGCCGAACGCTCCGGTGCCACCGCGAGCGGCCTGGACTACCTGGAGATGACCCTCGTCGGCTTCGTCGACGCGGCGCTTGCCGCCCAGAACGCGACGGTCGCGGCCGAGGCGATGGGCCTGGGCGCCTGCTATCTGGGGTCGCTGCGCAACGCCCCGGTGCAGATCGCGGCCGACCTGCACCTGCCCGAGCGCTGCACCGTCGCCTTCGGCCTCGCACTGGGCTACCCGGCATCCGGCCACGAGCGGCCGCTCAAGCCGCGGCTTCCGCGCGAGGTCGTCATGCACCAGGAGGTGTACCGCGAGCGCCCCGACGAGGTGGAGGCGTACGCCGACCGCCTGGACGAGTACTACGCCTCGATCGGGCGGCCCGAGGCCTCGTGGCGCCGCGACGTGATCGCGAAGGTACGCGATGCCGCGGGCCTGCGCGGGCGCGACACGATGCGCGACTCGCTCGCGGCGCAGGGGCTGCCGTCGAACTGAGCCGGCGCGCTCCGGTTCAGCTCGCCGCGATGACACCCATCATGCCGAGGTCCTCGTGGTCGAGGATGTGGCAGTGGTAGACGGTGCGTCCGGGGAACCGGTCGAACCGGATACGCACCACGACCGCGCCACCGGCGGGCACGTTGACGACGTCGCGCACGTCGACCCCCGCCGTCTCGCCTTCGGCGGCGCGCACCACCTGCATCGGCCAGCTGTGCAGGTGGAACGGGTGGTCCATCGGCGACGTGTTGCGCAGCGTCCACTCCTCGACCGTGCCGATCGTCACCTCCTGATCGACCCGGGCCGGGTCGAATGCGGCGCCGTCGATGAGGAACTGCATGCCGCCCCCGCCCATCATCCCGCCGCCGCCACCCCCGCCGACCATCGTCATGGTCAGCGTGCGCGTAGCGTCGACGGTACGGGAACGCAGGTCGGGGTCGGCCGACGACGCCGCCGGTGACACGACGGGAGCGGCCATGGCGGCATCCGGAACCAGGGTGAGCACAACCGCCTCGGGCGAGACCACCGCCGCGTCGCCCATCATCCCGTTTCCCATCCCGCCGCGGTCGTACGCGGCCGTGACGAGGTCGGTTTCCGCCGCGGGCATCGTGAACACGACGTCGGCACGGCTCCCGGGCGGCAGCAGCAGCCGGTCGATCGGCTCGTCGCGCGCGCCGGTGTCGATGCCGCGAAGCCGTGCGTCGAGCCCCGCCCACCGCAGGTCGAGATACCGGCTCGCACACGCGTTGACCAAGGCGATCCGCTGGGCCGATCCGGCCGGCGCTCGAAGCGGCGGCGTCGGCTGCCCGTTGACCAGCAGTGTCTCACCGGTGCGGCCACGCATGCGGTCCATCTGCGAGACCGTCGCGACCGCCCCCGCGGCGACCGTCACGTCGGAGATCACCGCGAGCCGCGGTGATACCGCTCTGCTGGCGGCGCCCTCGGCCTCGCCCGCGCCGTCGGTCTCGATGAGGATCGCGCCGTACAGCCCGCCGAAGATCTGGGCGGCCACCATGCCGTGATGGTGCGGGTGGTACCAGCAGACCCCCGGCGGATGGTCGGCGGGCAGCTCGATCTCGTAGTCGAAACTCTCGCCGGGCCCCACCCGCACGAACGGGTTGTCGCCGTTTCCGGTCCCGGACACGCGGAGTCCGTGCGTGTGCAAGTTGGTCGCCTCGGCGAGGTCGTTGTGCAGGTGCACGCGGAGGCGACCTCCGGGCCGCAGCCGAAGCGTGGGGCCGGGAGTCGTGCCGTTGTAGGTCAGCATCCGCACCGTCTGACCGCCGAGCGGCACGTCGCGCTCGGCGACGCGCAGGTCGAGGTCGAGGATGCCGGAGGTGGCGGTCAGCACCTCCGGCTGGGTCCACCCGTCGGCGGCGCCGGGGGGTGCGGAGGCCGGGGATGCTGGCGCCGTACCGGGGGATGCCGGTGCCGTGCCCTGCGGTGCGGGCGGTTGCCCCTGCCCCGCGATGAGTGATCCGGTCGCGCCCACCGCGACCACGCCGGCCGCCGCCGCGCCGAAGATCACGAGCTGGCGTCTGCTGATCCAGCCGCTCCGGGGTGTCTCGTCGGCCATCGTCTGCTCCCTCGGCTTCGGCCGGGGGTCCGAGACCGATCGGAATACCCATCGGGGTATCACCGTTCTGCGTCGAATCCTACGCTCGGGCATGCCGCCGCACGAGCACCCCTGGCGTATTCAGGGCGAGTTCAGGAGCGAATCAGATCGTGGTGCAGTTCACGCGCGGTCTGCACCACGAGGGGCGCCAGCCGCCGTTCGTCGGCGCGCGCCAGGTGCACCACGACTCCCAGCGCCACCCGCGGCAGCCCCTCGACGGGGGCCAGCGAGGTCGCCACCGACACATTGCCGAGCGTCATCTCCTCGCGAGTGGTCGCAAACCCGCGGCGCCGTGCCTGCGCGATGTCGACGCGCAGTTCCGCCTCATGCACGTGGGAGTACTGGGTCTCGCGTTCCAGCGGGCCCGCGAAGAACCGCTCCAACCACTCGTCATCCTGCGTCGCCAACAGTGCCTTGCCCACGCCGGTCGTGTGCAGCGGATGCCGGCCGCCCATGCGGCTGACCGTCGGGATGGACCCCCGCCCGGTGACCCGGCCGACGAACAGGGCGGTCGCGCACTCGGGGAGCTCGTGACCGAGGATGGCGAGGTGCACGTTCTCGCCGGTGGCCTCGTACAGGCGCAGCATGTGCGGCAGGGCGGTCTCCCGCAGTCGCAATGACAGCGGGGACAGTTCGCCGAGCTCGAACAGGCGCGACCCGATCGCGTAGCGGTGTCCAGGCACACGGGCCAGCAGCCCTTCGTCCGTCAGCCGCGCCAGCAGCCGGTGCAGGGACGAGATCGGCAGTCCGGTGCGCTCGGCCAGCTCCGCGGCCGACAGGTCGGGTTCATCGTCGTTGAAGCACCCAAGAACGCTCAGCGCACGGGTGAGAAGCCCCACCCCGGCAGCACCATCGTCGGCCAAAACCCCTCCTGCGTGACGGCATCCCTCCGAGCGTAGCGCCTGGCCGGGCGTGTCCCGTTCCCCGCGCAGCAATGTGACACGGCGGGGGTGAGGCGCCGGCGCGGCCCGTGGTGGCAGTGTAGGCGCATGGCCAACTCTCCCAGCGGGGACTCGATGCTCCAGCGCGTCGTGCGGGTGCTGGAGACGTTCGGGCCCGACCGGACGCTGCAGACCGCGGCGCAGATCGCGCGCCGGGCGGAACTGCCGCGGTCCACGGCGCACCGGATCGTCGACGACCTGGTCGCGGCGGGCCTGCTCGAGCGCGACGACGAACATCGGGTGCGGCTCGGGTTGCACCTGTGGGAACTGGCACTGCGGGGCTCGACGGCGCTGCGATTGCGGCAGGCGTCGCTCCCGCACATGGAGCGGGTGCAGACCCGCCTCCGCGAGCACACCCAGCTGGCAGTGCTCGAACAGGACGAGGCGCTGTTCCTGGAGCGTCTGTCGCACCCGGATGCCGGGGCCAACATCACCCGGATCGCCGGGCGGCTGCCGTTGCACGCCTCATCGTCGGGTCTCGTGCTGCTCGCTTTCGCCGATCCCGCGGTGCGCGAGCGGGTGCTCGCCGGGGCGCTCCCGGCGGTGTCCGCCGAGACGGTGACCGATGCCGCGGCGCTGCGCCGGGAGCTGGCCGGCATCCGGCGCCGCGGGTACACGGTCGCGCCCGGCAGTGTCGAGGCGGTCTCGACCGGGGTCGCCGTGCCGATCCGCGACCGCGGCCAGGTCGCCGCGGCGCTGTCGGTCGTGCTGCCGCGCGCCGCCGACACCGCCCCCGCGATCGAGGCGCTGCACACCGCCGCATCCGCCATCGAAAGCGACCTGATCGCCTCCCGCCCCTAGCCCGAGCCCCGAGCCCCGCCGTGCTCAGCGCGGAACCGCGAGACTACACCGGCACTATCGAAAGCACGCGCTTTACGCACGGTCTCGACAGCGAGCCTGTAGTCTCGCGGGCCGGGCGGGCCGGCGGCCGGACGGGACCGGGGCGGCCGGGCGGGGCGGGAGGGGTCGTGTCCCGATGAACGGGAGATTGCGGCGCGGTGGCGGCGGGGCATCCACACTGGGGGCGTACCTACTCCCCGTCGAAGGAGACGACCCATGTCCCAGACCGTCCGCACCCGCGTCGCCATCATCGGCGCCGGCCCCGCCGGCCTGCTGCTGTCGCACCTGCTCGCCAAGTCGGGCATCGACAGCGTCGTGATCGACCAGCGCTCCCGCGAGGAGATCGAGTCCACGATTCGCGCCGGCATCCTCGAGCACGGCACCGTGCAGCTGCTCGACGAGACCGGCGCCTCCCGCCGCGTGCTCACCGGCGGGCACCGCCACGACGGCATCGAACTGCGCTTCGAGGGCGAGGGCCACCGCATCGACTTTCCCGGCCTGACCGGGCGCAGCGTGTGGCTGTACCCGCAGCACGAGGCGCTCAAAGACCTCATCGCCGTGCGCCTTGAAGAAGGCCAGGACCTCCGCTTCGGCGTCACCGCACTGCGCGTCGAGGGCGCCGACAGCGACCGCCCGCGGGTGTTCGCCGAAGACGAGAACGGTGCGCTCGAGATCGACGCCGAGTTCGTCGTCGGGGCGGACGGTTCCCGCTCGGTCGCGCGCGAAGCGGTGACCGGGTCGCAGACCGGCGGCTACTTCCGCGAGTACCCGTTCGCGTGGTTCGGCATCCTCTGCGAGGCCCCGCCCAGCTCCGAGGAGCTGATCTACTCCAACTCGCCGAACGGCTTCGCCCTGATCAGCCAGCGCAGCGACACGGTGCAGCGGATGTACTTCCAGTGCGACCCCGAGGTCGACCCCGCGTCGTTCACCGAGGAGCAGCTCTGGCATGAACTCCAGGTGCGGGTGCCCGGCACCACCCTCAAACAGGGGCACATCTTCCAACGCGACGTGCTGCGCTTCCGCAGCTTCGTCGCGCACGAACTGCGCCGCGGGCGCGTCGCCCTGATCGGGGATGCCGCGCACACCGTACCGCCGACCGGCGCGAAGGGCATGAACCTCGCCGTCGCCGACGTCATCCTGCTGGATGTCGCGCTGCGCGCCCTCCTGCTCGAGAACGACTCGCGACCCCTGGACCGCTTCGCCGACGTGGCCTCGGACCGCATCTGGAAGGCCCAGCACTTCTCGTGGTGGATGACGAGCATGCTGCACGTCGCGCCGGATGCCAGCGACTTCGACCGCCGCCGCCAGGTCGGCGAACTGCGCAGCGTCGTGGAGTCCGAGGCCGGCCGCCGCTACCTCGCCGAGGCCTACACCGGCTGGCCTTTCGCCACGACGCTGTGAGGTCACTGCGGCGCCGCAGATTCGCCCCGCTGCCCCCGCGCCGCCGCGACCTCGCCCGACCGCGCGCAACAGGCGCGGGCCCCGCGGGCCCCGGGTCAGGGCATCCAGACGATCTCGTCGGCGTTCATGCCGTCGGCGATCAGCCCGGCTCCGGACATCGCGTCGATGACCCGCTGGATGTCGGCGGGGTCGACGACCCCGTTGTAGTCGGGGATCGCGACGGTTTCGGCCGTCGTCGGGTCGAGATCGATGTACTCGACGAGCGTCTCGCGCACCCGATCGGGGTTCTGCTGCGCGTAGTCGTTCGCCTCGATCATCGCGTCGCGCATCCGCTCACCCACGTCGGGATTGTCGGCGAGGTACTGATCGGACGCGAGCAGCACCGCATCGGTGAAACCGGTGGGGATGACGTCGAGCCCGTCGACGAGGTACGCGTTGAAACCGGCAGGGTATCCGGCGGCCTCGGCCTGGCCGGAGAACGGCGGCGCCATGACCGCCGCGTCGATCGAGCCGTCCTCCAGGGCGGGAAGCTGCTCGGTCAGACCCATCACGACCCAGTCGATGCCGTCGGGTGCGCCCCCGTCGGCGAGGTAGTTGGCGATCACCCCGACGGTCGGCCCGGCGCCCACGGCGAGGGTTGCGACCGTTTTGCCCTCCAGGTCCTTGGGCCGCTCGATGCCGCTGTCGGGTTGGACGATCACGAGGTTGCCGTCGCGCTCCACGGGCGCGAGCACCGACACCCCCGCCACGATCTGCACCGGGACACCCTCGTTGATCGCGGTGATGAACGGCGTCGTCGCCGCGTTGGCGAACTCCATCTGGCCGTTGAGGACCGAGGGGACGGATGCCGCGAAGTTCGGAGACTGCTGAATCGTGACGTCGAGCCCGTACTTGTCGAAGATGCCCTCTTCCTCGGCGAGCCAGATCGGCACGGTCGCGGTGGTGAACACCGCGCCGATCGTGACCGGCGTGCTTCCCCCCGTCGCGGCACCGCCGCCGGTCCCGCCGCCGTCGGACGTGCACGCCCCCAGAGTGACGGCGAGCGCGGCGACCCCCGCGACGACCCCTGCTGCCCGAACTGCCCCCGCTGCCGTCATGTCGAACTCCTCATCGTGTTCGCGCGTGGTCGCCCGTCGACACGCGCCTGCTGTCCCACCCTCGCCGAAGACGCGGCCGCCGGCTACGCGCTCCTGACTATCACCACCATGTGCTGCAGCTATGGCATAAGGCGCGACCTTCAGATCGCGGATGCCGATCACTACGCTGACGGCAGCCGCGAACCCGTCCGGGAGGATCACCGATGAACTCTGCACTGCTCGACCAGTTCGACCTCACCGGGCAGGTGGCCCTGGTCACCGGGTCGTCGTCCGGCCTGGGGGCAGCCGCAGCCGCTGCCCTCGCCGCGGCCGGCGCCCGCGTCGTCGTGCACGGACGCGACCCGGAACGCGCGCGAGAGGCCGCCGCGCGCATCGGTGACGCCGGCGGTGACGCCGACACTGTCGTGGGCGACGTCACCGACACCGCCTGGGTGCGCCGCGCCTTCGACGAGATCATCGAGCGACACGGGCGACTCGACGTGGTCATGGCCAACGCCGGGGTGGCCGGCGGCCCGAACTACCGGCTTCCCGGTGGCGCGATCGCCGACCTCGCCGACGAGGACTGGGACCGGGTCGTGCGAGGCAACCTCACGAGCGTGCTGGCCACGCTACGCGAAGCCTCCCGCGTGATGAGCGAGGGCGGCCGGATCATCGTGACCTCCTCGACGGCGGGCCTGCGGACCGATCCGTTCGTCGGCTACAGCTATGTCGCGACAAAGGCGGCGGTCGTGAACCTCGTGCGTCAGGCGGCGCTGGAGCTGGCACCGCGACGCATCCGCGTCAACGCACTGGCCCCGGGGCCGTTCAAGAACACCCGCATCGGCGGCGACAACGTGCTCACCGACGAACGCGAGCGCGCGTGGGTGGAGACCATCCCGCTCGGCGCGATGGGCCTGCCGGAGCAACTCCAGGGCCCCGTGCTCTTCCTCGCCTCCGAAGCCTCGTCGTTCGTCACCGGCGTCACCCTCCCCGTCGACGGCGGCGCACTCCTGCTCTCTCACGCGCACTACTGATCCGTCCGCGGATTGAGAGAATCCACGACGGGCGGGCCGACGACCGGCGGCCCGAAAAGGTCTCAACCTGAGACACCAGGCCCGCCGGTGGCCCGCGTGCCTATACTTGACGGCATTCGGCACCGGCGGTCCGGCGCGGTGGGTGCAAGGGGGCCGTCCCACAACTCTGAGGTGAACGCGATGACGCTTTCAGCTGCACCTGCTGCCCCCATCGACCTGACGCCCAGTCGCGCCCGGCTCGACGCGATGCAACGAGCGCGCGACGCGTTTCTCGCCGACCCGTCCGCTCCACCGGACATCTCCCTGCGGCCGGAGATCATCCACTCGTGGCGACGCTCCCTCGCGCACGGGGTCGACCGGCTCGGCGACGCGTTGCCCCACACCGACATGGACGGCCGCTCGGAACGGTTGCAGCGGGTCGGCGCCCCCATCATGCAACGGCTCGGCAGCCAGCTCGAAGGAGCGACGGCGTGGGCGATGCTGCTCGACCGCGACTGCGCGCAACTGGGACCGGCCGTCGGCGACGCCCGCGTGCGGTCGGTCACGGTGGATCGCGGCTCGCAGCCCGGTGCCCTGTTCGGCGAGTCGAGTGTCGGGACCAACGGCGCCGGCACCGCCGCAGAACGGCTGGAGTCGTTCGTCGTCGTCGGACCGGAGCACTTTCGGGACTCCGAGCGGTCTATCGTCTCGGTCGGCGCGCCGGTGCGCGACGCCCAGAACCGGATCGCCGGGTTCGTGGCGTTGAACTGCCGTCTGGCGCAGGCCAACAGCATCCTGGTTCCGTTCGCACGCGACGTGGCCTGGGCGATCGGACATGAGCTCGCGCAGGACGCCAAGGGGGTCCAGCAGGAGCTCCTGGATCGCTACTCCGCGCTCGCCCGCCGGCCTTCCCAAGCCGCCCTCGCCGTCGCCGACGACGTCTTGATCGTCAACGCCGCGGCACGCCAGCTGACACGCCACGGCATCAAGGTCGAGCGGGTCGCCGAGCGGGCCCTCGACGCCGCCCACGCCGGCGAGCGCGCCGAGTTCGAGATCGCCGAACAGGGTGAGCTGCTGCACGTGAGGGTGACACCGGTGACGCTGCGCTCGGGCGATGTCGCCGCCGTCGCCACCCTCGCGCGCCCGTCGGCGACGCCTCGAGACGCCGCGGCCCCGCGCCGTGTCCAGCCCGATCCGGTCGTCCACGTCCTGCGTCGCGCCCGCGCGGCCGGCATCCTCGCCGCGGTGATCGGCGAACCCGGCAGCGGCAAGATGCGGCTGGTGCGGGATGCGCTCGGCGAAGCGGATGCCGTCATCGTCGACGCCCGCACGATCGGCGACGATCCAGCGTCGTTCCTGGCGCACGTGGAACAGGCCTGTCACGCGGCGCCGACGGTCGTGATCCGCCGCCTCGATGCCGCCCCGGACCGGATCCGCACCGATGTCGCGCGGATCGTGTCGACGGGGGATGCCTGGGTCGTCGCCACCGGCACCGCTGTTCCCGACCTCCTGGGCGGACAGGACGAGCTGTTCCCGATCGTCGTGACGCGCACAGCGCTGCGCGAACGCGGCGACGAGTTCACCCGGATCGTCGACACGATCCTCGCCGACGTGCGTACGGGCGGCCACCCGGTGCGATGCAGCCCGCCCGCCCTGGCGGTGCTGTCCCGCCAGCGTTGGCCCGGCAACGTCACGCAATTGCGCCGGGTGCTGGTCACCGCCGCCGTGACCGCCACGGGCGGGGAAGTCACCCTCGACGATCTTCCCGCCGACGCACTCGTCGACGAACGCGCCCGCGACCTCACCAAGCTGGAACGCGCCGAGCGGGAACTGGTGCTCTCGAGTCTTCGTGACGCCTCCTGGAACCGCGAGGCCGCGGCGAAGGCGCTCGGCATCTCGCGGGCGACGATGTACCGCAAGCTCAAGCAGTTCGGCATCTCGGTGCCCTCCAGCCGTTCCTGACCCGTCTCGCGCCGCTGTCTCAAAGTGAGACGAGGGCGCCACAGCTGGCCTCCTACTGTTTTGCCCAGCGTTCGGCTCCGTGTGGACACGGACCGCAAGGGCAAGACTGCAGAGGAGCAGAGCATGATGCACATCGGTTTGAACTTCGGCTTCGGCAAGCTCGACCCCGAGGTGTCCGACCACGAGGTGTACCGCAGCGAGACCGAACTCGCCGTCCTCGGTGAGCAGTTGGGCTACGACAGCGTCTGGGCCGTCGAGCACCACTTCAGCGACTACGCCTTCTGCCCCGACAACCTCGTCTGGCTCTCGCACGTCGCCGCCCGCACCACGACGATCAAGCTCGGCACCGGCGCGGTGATCCTGCCGTGGAACACCCAGCCGCTGCGCGTGGCCGAGAAGCTGCTCATGGTGGATCATCTCTCCGAGGGCCGCGTGCTGTTCGGCATGGGCCGCGGGCTCTCCCGCAAGGAGTTCGTCCCGTTCGGCGTGCCGCTGGAAGAGACCCGCGACCGGTTCGACGAGTCGTCGAAGATGATCATCGAGGCCATCGAGACCGGCTATATCGCCGGCGACGGACCGTACTTCGCGATGCCGCGCACGCAGCTCAAGCCCGGCCCCTACGCCCCGTGGGCCGACCGCATCTTCACCGTCGCCGGGTCGCACGACTCGATGATGGCGGGCGTCAACAACAAGTGCCGCCTGATGTCGTTCATCCTGCGCCCGGTCGACAAGATGATGCCGGTGTTCCAGGCGTACCAGGACTACTACCTCGAGGTGTGGGACGAGCAGGCGCCGCCGGTCTCGCTCAACGTCGCGATGTACTGCCACGAAGACGAGAAGGTCGCCGTCGACGGCATGTACGAGTACGTCGGCAACTTCTTCGAAGCCAACGTGGCCCACTACGAGATGGACGGCGTCCACTTCGCCAACACCAAGGGGTACGAGCGCTACGCCGACAACGCCGCCCTCATCCGCGACAAAGGCGTCAGCCAGGCCGGCAAGGACTATGCGGATGCCGCGCTGTACGGCACCCCGCAGATGATCCTCGACAAGCTCGTCTGGATCCAGGAGCAGATGGGCCAGTTCGAGCTGGTGCTGCAGCCGTCGTTCGGCGGCATGGACCACGACACCGCCCGGCGCAGCGTCGAGCTGTTCGCCACCGAGGTCATGCCCAAGGCCCGCCAGCACTACGCGTCACAGCTGACCGCGGCGCGCTGACCGGCATCCCCTCTCGCGCCGGTTCTGCCCACGCGCCACCGGAAACCCTGCAAAGGAGCAATCACGATGCACATCGGAGTGAACTTCGGATTCGGACGATTCGATACCTCTGTCAGCGAGCACGATCTGGTTCGCCGTGAAACCGACCTGGCGGTGCTGTCCGAACCCCTCGGCTACGACAGTGTGTGGGCGGTCGAGCACCACTTCACCGACTATTCGTTCATGCCCGACAATCTGCAGTGGCTGTCGTACATCGCCGCCAAGACCGA
>NZ_JBKEAY010000001.1:0-12997 GCF_047972865.1 Microbacterium sp. | reverse complement strand
CGCCCCAGAACCAGAACACCAGTGGGACCCCTGCCTTGCGGGCGAACCACGACACGTCCTCGCTGCCGGTGAACATGCCCGGATCGACCACGGTGCCCGCGCCGAACTCCCCGTCGAACGCGGCGGACAGCCGTGCGGTCGCGGCGGCGTCGTTGATGGTGGGCGGCAGAGTGTGATCGATCGCGATCACCGGGTCTTCCTCGGCGCCGGATGCCGCCGCCTCTGCCCGCACGATCCGCTCGACACGGGCCATGATGTTCTCCCGCGCGACGTCGTCGGGGTAGCGCAGGCTCAGCTCCAGCTTCGCCTCGGCGGGGATGATGTTGTTCTTCAGCCCGGCGTGGATCGACCCCACCGTGACGACCCCCATCTCGCGCGGGTCGATCTCGCGCGAGACCACGGTCTGCAAACGCATGACGGTGGCCGCCGCCATCACGACCGGGTCGATCGTGGCGTGCGGCCGCGATCCGTGTCCGCCGCGGCCGTGCAGGGTCACCGTGAGACCGTCGGATGCCGCCATCTGCGTTCCCGGCCGCACCCCGATCGTGCCGGCTGGGAGCGGTGTGAGGTGCTGGCCCAGCACGATGTCCGGCCGCGGGAAGCGGTCCAGCACCCCGTCGGCGATCATGGCGAGCGAGCCGGCGCCGTGCTCCTCGGCGGGCTGGAACACCGCGACGATCGTGCCCGACCACCGCTCCCGCGTGTTCGTGAGCTGTTCCAGTGCCCCCAGCAACGCCGTCACATGCATGTCGTGCCCGCACGCGTGCATGACGGGCACGTCGGTGCCGGCCGGGTCGATGCCCCGCGCCGCGCTGGCGTAGGGGAGCCCGGTCTGCTCGGCCACCGGCAGGGCGTCCATGTCGGCGCGCAGCCACACGACCGGTCCGTCGCCGTTGCGGATGACGGTCACCACGCCGGTGCGGCCGACGCCCTCCTCGAACGTCAGCCCCAGGGCGGCGAGCTCGCGCGCGACCACTCCGGCCGTGCGGGTCTCTTGAAACGACAGCTCGGGGTGGCGGTGCAGGTCGAGGTAGAGCGCTTCGAGATCGAGGGGGGAACGCGGCTCGGGCATGCTTCGAGCCTACGCGGCGCACCGGGGGTTGTGCGGGCGGAACCGGGATCGCGGGCATCCCTTGTGCGCGGCATGCAGAATCCCGCATGCGGTCCGCGCTACCGTGAAGGAATGACGTCGGTGGAAGACCCTGCCCTCATTCGCGTCCTCGCCGCCGATGGGACCTATGCGCCGACGCCCGAAGCGGAACGGTTCCTGCCGCTCATCGAGGCGCTCGGCGACGCCGACCTCGAGACCTTCTACCGCGACATGGTGGTCGTGCGGGCCTTCGACCGGCAGGCCACCAACCTGCAGCGTCAGGGTCAGCTCGCGCTGTGGCCGCCGTCCCTCGGGCAGGAGGCCGCCCAGGTCGGCTCGGTGCGCGCTGCCCGGCGGCAGGACCACCTGTTCCCCTCCTACCGGGAGCACGTGGTGTGCACGACGCGCGGCGTCGACCCGATCGACATCATCCGCCTGATGCGCGGCATGACCCACGGCGGCTGGGACCCCACCGACCCGAAGAACGGCAACACACGGCTGTACACGCTCGTGCTGGGCGCCCAGACGCTCCACGCGTCGGGGTTCGCGATGGGTCTCGCGTTCGACGGCAAGTGCGGCACCGGCGACGCGGATACCGACGAGGCCGTCATCGTCTACTACGGCGACGGCGCCTCCAGCCAGGGTGACGTGCACGAGGCGATGGTCTTCGCCGGCAGCTATCGCACACCCCAGGTGTTCTTCCTGCAGAACAACCACTGGGCGATCTCGGTGCCGGTGAGCACGCAGGCCCAGGCCCCGCTGTCGCAGCGCGCCGGCGGGTACGGCATGCCCTCGTTCCGCGTCGACGGCAACGACGTGCTGGCCAGTTTCGCGGTGACCCGGCGTGCGCTCGACGAGGCCCGCGCCGGGGACGGACCGCGCGCGATCGAGGCGGTCACCTACCGCATGGGTGCCCACACGACCAGCGACGACCCCACCAAGTACCGCACCTCCGCCGAAGAGGAGGACTGGGCCGGCCGCGACCCGATCGCCCGCATGCGCGCCTACCTGCGCGGGCGTGGCGCGACCGACGCGTTCTTCGACGAGGTGGATGCCCAGGCGCAGGCCTACGCCGACGACGTCCGCACCCGCACGAACCAGCTCGGCGACGTGCCGGTATCGCTGATGTTCGACCATGTCTACGCGGCGCCGCATCCGCTCGTCGAACAGGAACGGCAGTGGCTCGACGGCTACGAGGCGACGTTCGAGGGGGAGCAGGCATGAGCTCGATGCCATTCAGCCGCGCCCTCAACGCGGGGCTGCGTGCCGCGATGACCGCGAACGACCACGTCGTGCTGATGGGGGAGGACATCGGGAGCCTGGGCGGTGTCTTCCGGGTCACCGAGGGGCTGCAGGCCGAGTTCGGTGACCGGCGGGTGCTCGACACGCCGCTGGCCGAATCCGGCATCGTGGGCACGGCGATCGGGCTGGCGATGGCGGGGTTCCGGCCCGTGTGCGAGATCCAGTTCGACGGGTTCGTGTTCCCCGCGTTCGACCAGATCACCTCGCAGCTGGCCAAGATCACCAACCGGCACGAGGGTGCGATCCAGATGCCGGTCGTCATCCGTATCCCCTACGGTGGCCACATCGGCGCCGTGGAGCACCACCAGGAGAGCCCGGAGGCCTACTTCGCGCACACCCCCGGGTTGCGGGTGGTCTCGCCGTCGACGCCGAACGACGCGTTCTGGATGATCCAGGACGCGATCGACTCGCCCGACCCGGTGATCTTCCTGGAGCCGAAGGCGAAGTACTGGTTGAAGGGCGAGGTCGACACCGCCGAGCGTGCGCTCCCGTTGCATGCGTCACGGCTGGTGCGGCGCGGCACCGACGTGACGTTGGTGGGGCATGGCGCGATGGTGACGACGCTGCTGCAGGCGGCGGCGCTCGCCGAAGGGGAGGGCACCTCGTGCGAGGTGATCGACGTGCGGTCGCTGTCGCCGGTGGACTACGGGCCCATCCTCGACTCAGTGCGGCGCACCGGCCGGATGGTCTACGCGCAGGAGGCACCCGGGGTCGCGTCGGTCGGGTCGGAGATCGCGGCGACCGTCATGGAGCGGGCGTTCTTCGCGCTGGAGGCCCCGGTGCTTCGGGTGTCGGGCTTCGACACCCCGTTCCCCCCGGCCAAGCTGGAGGGGATCTACCTGCCCGATCCCGACCGCATCCTCGAGGCCGTTGACCGCGCCCTCGCCTATTGAGAACGCACCGTCGACAGGAGCCGAGATGAGCACCCAGACCTTCCACCTGCCGGACGTCGGCGAGGGGCTGACCGAGGCCGAGATCGTGCAGTGGCGGGTCGGCCCGGGCGATGCCGTGGCCGTCAACGACGTGATCGTTGAGATCGAGACGGCGAAGTCGCTCGTCGAGCTGCCGTCGCCGTTCACCGGGACGGTTGCCGAACTACTGGCCGAGGAGGGGGCGACCGTCGAGGTGGGCGCGCCCATCATCACGATCACGGGGGATGCCGCGACCCCCGACGCCTCTTCGGGGCTGTCCGCGCACGGTGAGAAGCACGCCGAGCCCGAGGCCGCCGGGGCGGTGCTGGTCGGGTACGGCACCGGCGGGGCGGCGACCTCGCGTCGGCGCAAGCCCGCTGAGCGCCCGGTGCGGGCATCGGTCGGCGTGGTCGCCAAGCCTCCGATCCGAAAGCTCGCCCGCGACCTCGGCGTCGATCTGGCGCAGGTGACCCCGACCGGGGCCGACGGGGAGGTGACTCGCGAGGACGTCATGAGTCACGCGTCGCAGGCGTCGGTGTTCCGCAACCTCGCCACTCCCGACCAGCCCGCCGAGCGGGAGCAGACCATTCCGGTGCAGCGGGACGTGGCCGCCACTGCCGTGGCGCCGCCGGTTCCCGGGCCGGCGATGGCCGGGCAGCGTCCGGTGGAGCAGGTGCCGTTGGACGAGGCGCGCGAAGAGGCGATCCCGGTCAAGGGCGTGCGCAAGGCGACGGCCTCGGGCATGGTGCGGTCGGCCTACACGGCGCCGCACGTGTCGGTGTGGACGGATGTCGATGCCAGCCGCACGATGGAGCTCGTCAAGCGGTTGAAGGCCTCGCCCGACTTCGCCGACATCAAGGTCTCGCCGCTTTTGATCATGGCCCGCGCCGTGATCTGGGCGGTGCGGCGCACCCCGCTGATCGGGGCGGCCTGGATCGACAACGAAGACGGCTCCGCCGAGATCCGGGTGCGCAACTACGTCAACCTGGGGATCGCCGCGGCCACCCCCCGCGGACTCCTGGTGCCCAACATCAAGGACGCGCAGGACCTCAACATGCGCGAGCTGGCCAAGGCGCTCGAGAAGCTGACGTTCACCGCTCGCGAGGGCAAGACGTCGCTGGCCGACCAGCAGGGCGGCACGATCACGATCACCAACATCGGTGTGTTCGGGATGGATGCCGGTACCCCCATCATCAACCCGGGGGAGTCTGGCATCGTCGCGATGGGCACGATCCGCCAGAAGCCTTGGGTCGTCGACGGCGAGGTGCGGCCCCGCTGGGTGACCACGGTGTCGGGGTCGTTCGACCACCGCGTCATCGACGGCGACGGCATGAGCCGGTTCATCGCCGACATCGCCGCGGTCTTGGAGGAGCCGGCCCTGTTGTTGGACTGAGCACCCAGACGCCGCCGAGGGGGCCTGGGATCATCGTGGTGTGTCCCTCAGCTATTTTCAGCGCGTTCGTTGGCTTTCCGCACAGCCGACTGATCCCGTCGTCTTGTGGTCACATGTCACCGACCACTGGGAAGTGCGGAAGGTTGATGAGTTTGCCGACGGGCGACTTGTCTGGGCGGACAGCGACCACGAGAACGGCGGCACGCGGCTGAGCACTGTTCCGATGCCGTCGATCGCCCTGATCGCAAGCGATCCGGAGTTCAGCGTCGAGGTGATCGACGAGGACGCCTTCGAGCGCGCCTGGCAACGTGCGCGCCACGCTCCAGGCCAAATTTGGGAATGATTATCACTCGGGGTTAGAGTGCTGGGCATGTCGCGTCGTCTTGCTTTGCCTGTTCTCGTTCTTGGTGGTTCCGCGCTCGTGTTGGCGGGGTGCGCGACCGACACGACCGGCGGTGACACGATGTCGGATGCGGGTGATGACGGCATCCGGGTCGTCGCCTCGACGAGTGTGTACGGTGACATCGTCGCGGCCATCGCCGGCGACCGCGTCGAGGTGACCTCGATCATCGCATCGGCGGCGCAGGACCCGCACTCGTTCGAGCCTTCCGCGCAGGACCAACTGGTCGTGTCGGAGGCCGATCTCATCATCGAGAACGGCGGCGGGTACGACGGATTCTTGGAGAGTCTCATCGCCTCCAGCGGGACGGATGCCGAGGTCATCACGGCCGTGGAGTACTCGCACGACTACCCCGGCAACGCGGGCCACGACGACCACGACCACGACGAGGACGACCACGCCGACGAGGACGACCACGCCGGGCACGACCACATCGAGGGCTTCAACGAGCACGTCTGGTACGACCCGCACACGATGGCCTACGTCGCGGAGGAGATCGCTGACCACCTGACCGAGCTCGACCCGGCCGGCGCCGACGTCTACTCCTCGGGTCTGGCGGACTTCACCGCCGGCATCGAGGATCTTGAGGCCGAGTTGGGCAAGATCGACGACGCCCACGCTGGCGCCGAGGTCTTCGTCACCGAGCCGGTTCCGCTGTACCTGACGGAGGCGGCCGGACTCGTCAACGCGACCCCGTCCGCGTTCAGCGAAGCTGTCGAAGAGGGGCAGGACGTGCCCCCGGCGACGTTGCTCGAAGCGACCACCATCCTCGAAACGGGAGACGTGTCGGTTCTCATCGTCAACGCCCAGACCGGTGGTGCCGAGACGGATGCCGTCATCGACACCGCAACCGCCGCGGCAGTGCCGGTGCTCGAGTTCACGGAACTGGTCCCCGACGGCGACACGTACCTGACCTGGATGCAACAGAACATCGCCGACCTTGCCGATACGCTGACTCAGTGACCGGCCCGGCCCCGCTACACATTCGCGGTGCCGCGCTGCGCCGCGGCGGGCGAGAGCTGTGGAGCGGGCTCGACCTGGAGGTCGCGCCGGGAGAACTGATCGCCGTGCTCGGGCCGAGCGGGTCGGGCAAGACGACCCTGTTGCGCGCGGTGCTCGGGCTGGAGCACCTCAGCGAGGGCGCCATCTCGGTCCTGGGCGAACCGGTGCACCGCCGCGGCAACCGGCGGGTGGGCTACTTGCCGCAGGCGCGCCCACTCACCTCCGAGACCGCGATGCGCGGGCGCGACCTGGTCGCGCTCGGCGTCGACGGACACCGTTTCGGCCTCCCCATCCCGCGACGCGGCGAGCGGGCGAAGATCGACCGGCTGCTGGATGAAGTCGGTGCCAGCTCCTACGCCGACAAGCCGATCGGGGTGCTCTCCGGCGGGGAACAGCAGCGTCTTCGGGTGGGGCAGGCGCTCGCCGACGACCCGCGGCTCCTGCTGTGCGACGAACCTCTCACCAGCCTCGACTTGGCCAACCAGCAGGCCGTGGTTCGCTTGATCGACGGCCACCGGAAGACCGGCGCGGGTGTGCTGCTGGTCACCCACGACATCAACCCCGTGCTGGGCATGGTAGACCGCATCCTCTACATCGCTGGCGGCCGCTTCACCCTGGGCGCGCCCAAAGATGTGCTCACCTCGCCGGTGCTGACCGACCTGTACGGCGCCCCCGTCTTCGTACTGAGTGCCGGCGAGCGTCTGGTCGTCGTCGGTGCACCGGATGCCGAGGAGTCCTCACACCATCACCACGACGTGGCTCTCGCATGAACGTCGACGACATCCACGACGCCATGTTCGGGGGCCTCGCGCACTATCCCGAGATCCTCGCCCTGGTAAGCAACTCGGTGTGGGCCGGGGCGGTCCTGGGCCTGGTCGGTGGACTCGTCGGCGTGTTCATCATGCAGCGCGACATGGCGTTCGCGGTGCACGGCATCAGCGAGCTCTCCTTCGCGGGGGCCGCGGCGGCGCTGCTCATCGGCGCGGACGTGCTGACCGGGTCGATCGTCGGCTCGCTGGTCGCGGCCGGACTCATCGGGTGGCTGGGTGCGCGGGCCCGTGACCGCAACTCGATCATCGGGGTGCTGATGCCGTTCGGGCTGGGGCTGGGCATCCTTTTCCTGTCGCTCTACGACGGGCGCAGCGCGAACCGGTTCAGCCTGTTGACCGGCCAGATCGTGTCGGTGCAGTCGGCGCAGCTCGGCTGGCTCATCGGCATCTCCGCGTTCGTGCTGGTCGCCCTCCTCGTGATCTGGCGCCCCCTACGCTTCGACTCGCTCGACCCGCAGTCCGCCGCCGCGCGCGGCGTACCCACGGTGGCCGTGTCGCTGGGGTTCATGCTCCTGCTCGGCCTCACCGTCGCCGCCGCGGTCCACATCATCGGCGCACTGCTGGTGATGGCGCTGCTGGTCACCCCGGCGGCCTCGGCGATGCGGGTCACCTCGGGACCGGTGCGGGTACCGCTGCTGTCGGCGCTGTTCGGGGTCGTCGCCGCCGTCGGCGGCATCCTGCTGGCCGTCATGGGCACGCTGCCGGTGAGCCCCTACATCACGACCATCTCGTTCCTCATCTACCTCGCGTGCCGCGTGATCGGCGCGCGGCGCGGCCGGGTGCTCCGCGCGCGGAGCGGTGCGTCGCCGCGCACCCAGGCGATTCCGACGCGCCTTGGCTAGAATCACCGCCATGGCTCAGCGCAACACCTGGCAGCGTGACCGCGTCCGCACGGCGCTCAGCGACGCGCAAGGATTCATCTCGGCGCAGGATCTGCACGCCGCGCTCCGTGACGAAAACACCGGCATCGGACTGGCGACCGTCTACCGGGCGCTCGCAACGCTCGCCGCTGCCGGCGAGGCGGACCAGCTGCAGAGCCCCGACGGCGAAGCGATCTATCGGGCCTGCGAGAGCCGCGGGCACCACCACCACCTGATCTGCCGGTCGTGCGGACGTACGGTGGAGATCCAAGCCCACGACGTCGAACAGTGGGCGCGGCGCACCGCATCCCAGCACGGGTTCACCGAGGCCGAGCACGTCATCGACATCTTCGGGCTCTGCCCGGAGTGCGCCCTCGCCCGTGACGCGGACTGACCCGGGTTCTCTCCGACGGGACGGCACCCGTTCCGTCGTTGCCGCAGGAATCGGCGTCGTGGTGGTCGGCGCCCTCGTTGGGCTGGCGGCGCTCGCGCCGGGGCCGGTACTCCCCACGCGGCTGCAGGACGGTCTGACGCTCTCGCTCAGCGTGCTGATCGAGTCGCTGCCGTTCGTCGTGCTGGGCGTGCTGCTGTCCATCGCGGTGCAGGTATGGCTGCCGCCGGGAGTCCTCGAACGGTGGATGCCGAAACGCGCATGGGCTCGCCGTGCGGTGCTGGCGCTGCTGGGCATGTTCATCCCGGTGTGCGAATGCGGCAACGTACCGTTCGCGCGCGGTCTCATGATGCGGGGATTCTCGGTACCCGAAACCCTGACGTTCCTCATTGCCGCGCCGATCGTGAACCCGATCGTGATCATCACGACGCACCAGGCGTTCGGGTTCGACGACGGCATCCTGGTGGCGCGCCTCCTGGGTGGGTACGCGATCGCGAACCTCGTCGGCTGGTTGTACAGCCGACACACCGACCCTGACGCCCTGATCACCGACCGGTTCCGTGCCGCGTGCGCGGTCGCCGAAGCCGACAGCGCAGGCCGGGGGCGGCGGAGTCTGGTGCAGTTCGTCATCGAGCTGAGGGCCGTTATGCCGGCCCTCGTCATCGGTTCTGCGCTGGCGGGCGCGGTGCAGGTGCTGGTTCCCCGCGACACCCTGCTGGCGATCGGGTCGAACCCGGCCCTGTCGATCGTCGCGATGATCGCCCTCGCGATGGTCGTGTCGATCTGTTCCAACGTCGACGCGTTCTTCGCGCTGTCGTTCGCGTCGACGTTCACACCCGGCTCGATCGCGGCGTTCCTGCTGGTCGGACCGCTGATCGACGTGAAGATGCTCGCCCTGCTGCGCACAACCTTCCGCACTCGCACCCTGGCCGGGCTCATCGTCATCGTCCTGTTGTCGGCGGTCGTCGTCGCCGTGGTGGTGAACCTCCTTGCGTAGCGCGCTGGTGACCCGGCTGCTGGGTGTGGGCCTGAGCAGCGCCATCGCCGCCATCACCATCGCCCTCGCGCTCAGCGGCCGGCTCGCCTTGTACATCAACCCGGACGCCGCTTGGTTCGCCGTGGCGATGAGCGTGGTCGCGTTGCTCGGTGCGGTGGCCTCGTTCGCCCTCCCGCTCGGCGCCGAGGCCGACCACGGCCACGACCACGGCCTGCCGATGCCCGCCGCGGGCGTGGGAGCCGCCGCGTCGCGTGCCATGGACGAGCCTGGGTCTGCTGTCCCACCGCATGCCGCGGGCGCGCGCCACGCGACATCCGCGTCTGCCGCCGACCGCGCCGAGCACGCGGAGCTCGACGCCGACGTCGTGCCGGCGACCCGCCGCGCCCTGCGAGAAGCGCGGGCGGGTGCGGCGAGGCACTCGGTGCCGGTCGCCGCCGTACCAGTACCGGATTCCGGCGCAGTGCACCAGCATCCGCCGCGCCGGGCCATGTCGCCGGCCGTGCTCGCAACGGCGACCGGAGGCGTGTTGGCGACCGGCGTCGTCGTGTCCATGCTGATCACGCCACCCGCCGTGCTCTCGCCGCAGCTGGCGATGAGCCGCGGCGCCGGTGCCACGCTGTTCGCCGACGCCGACACGGTGCAGCTCGCGGCCACCGGTGACACGGCGTCATTCGGCGTCGGCGACTGGTCGACCGTGTTCGCGACCGCCACCGACCCGGAGGCGTTCGCAGGGACACCGGTGACCCTCACTGGCTTCGTCACGGAGGCCGACCGCGGATTCGCGCTCACGCGGATGGTCGTCACCCACTGCGTCATCGACGCCCAGCCGGCCTCGCTCCCGATCGCGGCCGATCGCGCCCCCGAGGTCGGCGAATGGGTCACCGTCACCGGTACCGTGCGCGACGTGGACGGGGTCCTGCGCATCGAAGGCGACGAGATCGAGGTCGTCGACGAACCGAAGGAGCCGTATGAGTACTGAGCGGCCCGGCGCCGGGCGGGCCGCCCGCTTTGGCCGCACCTTCGCCGTCGTCGCAGTCCTGCTCGCCGCGGTCGGCCTCGGTGGGGCGGCCGTCACCACGGCGCAGGGACCGCGCGTGACACACATCGAGGTCGACCCCGCCACGTCGATCACCGTGTCCGGATCGCGCGTCATCCTGACCCTCACACAGGCGGTCGCCGACGTTGCGCCCGAACAGGTCACCGTCACTCCGGATGCCGGGTTCCGCATCGACACGGCCGGTCGCAGTATCGGCATCCGGTTCGACCAGCCCCTGTGGGACGAGACCGAGTACACGATCCGCATCGACGGCGTCGAGGCGCTCGGCGGGGGGCCGGTCGGCCGCGTCGAGGAGGCTTTCACGACGCCCGCGCTGCAGACGTTCCTGCTGCGGCGCGGCGGCGAGGACGATGACGACACGATCTTCCGCACCGACCTGACCGGGTCGACGGCGGTTCCCGTGTACACCGACGAGCACATCGAGGACTACCGGGCCACCGGCAGCCATCTCATCGTCAGCACGGTCGACGAGGACGGGCTGTCGCACCTGGTGGTGACCGATCTCGACGGGGAGAGCCCGCGCGAACTCGCCCTGCCCGGTGACGGCTACGTCGCCGACCTCCAGGCCGCCGACCGCGGCGCCCGGATCGGATACACCTTCAGCGACGCCGACATCGGTGCCGACCACGGGCGGGAGAGCGTGCTGTACACGACCTCGCTGACCGATCCGGATGCCGCGCCGGTCGCCTTCGAGCGCGCCGCGGAGGCTCGCACCGTGCAGTGGCGGTTCGTTCCCGGAACCGATCGGGTGCTGATCATGACCTTCGACGGCGCGCTCACCCTCGCCGCCCCCGACGGCGCCGAACCGGTGGCCCTCGGCAGCGCGGTGAGCATCCACGGCATCGCCGAGGGCTCCACGGTGGCGTTCCTCGATACGGTGACCGGGCCGATTGGGATGAACCTGACGACGACCGACGAAGAGCCGCTGGCGGAGACCGGCCCCGAGCGGGGACAGACCGGCGCGGTCGTCCCGGTTCCCGGCGGCGATACTCTGCGCGTGCTGTCCACGCTCGACGGGTTCACTGTCACCTCTACCGAGGCGGCGCTCGTCGATCCCGCAGGGCAGACCCGCAGCGTGTTCTCGGTCGCCCCAGAGGACGCACTGCTGCACACGTGCGTCTCCCCGAGCGGCAGGTACGCGGCGTTCCTGGTCGCGCCGGGCGCGGTCGACAACCCCTACGACGGATATCAGCTGCCGTTGCCGGGCCGGGTGCAGACCCACATCGTGGCACTCGCTGACGGCGGCGAACTGGTGGCGCTGGACGGGTTCGACATCTCGTGGTGCGAAACGGCGCCGAGCCCGTGAGCAGGTTGATCCCTGCCACTCGCGGCGCGCTCGCGGGGCTTCCCGTCGAGGTCGCCCCGCGTCTGCTGGGCGGGGTGCTGCGCACCCGGATCGACCAGGTGACAGTCGCGGTGCGGCTCACCGAGGTGGAGGCGTATCACGGTCGCGGCACCGGGGAACGCCCCGACCCCGGTTCTCACGCACGGATGGGTCCGACGGCCCGCAACGCCACGATGTGGGGCGAGCCGGGGCACCTGTACGTGTACCTCAGCCACGGTATCCACTCGTGTGTCAATGTCGTCTGCGGGCTCGCCGGGGTCGCCGGAGGAGTGCTGCTGCGCGCCGGCGAGGTCGTCCAGGGGGAGCATGCCGCGACCGCCCGCCGCCCCGCGGCCCGGTCCGCCCGGGAGCTCGCGCGCGGGCCCGGCAACCTCGGCGCGGCGGTGGGTCTGCGGCATCCGGTCCACGACGGCATCGATGCCGTCTCGGGCATCCCGCAGGCGCGGGCGATCGCGCGGCTCGAGCTGCCCGACGAGCCGCTGGCCGACGTGGCGACCGGCCCCCGGGTCGGGGTGGCGGGCCGCGCCGGGACGGCGGCGTTCCCGTGGCGATTCTGGATCGCCGGCGACCCCACCGTCTCCCCATTCCGCTGGGGTCGCGGCGCCGCCGACGCCTGACCCCCCGCCCCCCTCGAGCCCCGCCCCCCTCGAGCCCCGCCCCCCGGGCCGCGTGGTGGCAGACCTCCCCGCGGTGCGCGCTGCTGATCCACGCCGCGAACCGCCACGTCCGCGAAACGACAGTGGGGCTATCGAGACCGCGCGGAAAACGCGCTGGCTCGATAGCGCGGCTGCGGTCTCGCGGTGGTGGGCGGCGCCGGGAAGCTGGCGGGGGGCGTGGGGCGTGGAGGGCGGGGCGTGGTAGGGTAGGGGTTTGTCTGCGTGCACTCCAGCGCGCAGTACGCATGCCACCACGACAGATCGGCCGGACACGGGCGGATGCCGGGCGGGATGCAGACAAGGGATCTTGGGTGGGGCCGTCCGGTTCCACGGTACAGAAGGAGACATCACCATGGCAGCTGTGTGCCAGGTGACCGGAGCGGTTCCCGGCTTCGGTCACAACATCTCGCACTCGCACCGCCGGACGAAGCGCCGCTTCGACCCGAACGTGCAGCGGAAGACCTATTTCGTTCCGTCGCTCGGTCGCAAGATCACGCTGAACGTGTCGGCCAAGGGCATCAAGGTCATTGACGCCCGCGGCATCGAGTCGGTCGTGAAGGACCTCATCGCGAAGGGTGTGAAGCTCTAATGGCGAAGAAGTCGCAGGACGTCCGTCCCATCATCAAGCTGCGGTCGACCGCCGGCACGGGGTACACCTACGTGACGCGCAAGAACCGCCGCAACAACCCCGACCGCATCGTGCTGAAGAAGTACGACCCGGTCGTCCGCAAGCACGTCGAATTCCGAGAGGAGCGCTGATCCA
>NZ_JBKEAY010000268.1:0-7029 GCF_047972865.1 Microbacterium sp. | reverse complement strand
CCAGAGCGCTTCCGCGCCCGACCGCGCACACCAACACCCGCTGGCACGGTCGGGATCAACCTACCCAACGAAAAACCACAAAGCAGCGCCGCGTGACTCCACACAGTTTGACATCGCGCGGAGTGCCCGAATCCGGTGGCGGCTACGATGTGGTGCGACATGGCATCAGCGTGACCGCACACGTTCCTGCGGTCGCCGCGCATGTGGTCGGCATGACGAAGAAGCTGCTGAACCAGAACGACGTGGCCGAGCAACTGGACGTGTCCGTGCGCACCGTCGAGGCGTGGCGCGATCGGAGGACCGGGCCCGCGTTCGTGCGGATCGGTGCGAACGTGCGGTACCAGCAGGAAGCGATCGACAGGTACATCGCCGAGCACACGGTCACCTTCGATGCCTAGGGCGCGCAAGCAACCCGGCGAGCTCGGGAAGGTGACGGTCAGCCGGCACGGTGACGGGTATCGTGCCCGCACTCGTATCCGAGACGGAGCTGGTGAGCTGCACCTGCTGGACAAGACGGCAGCCACCAAGGGTGCGGCGATCGCACTCGTCGAAGACACTGCGAGACGTATCTGGTCAGGCGTGTTCGTCGAAGTCGACGGGCTGACGACGGTCGCCGACCTCGCCCGTGTCTGGTTGCGTGACCCGTCCGTGCGGGGGTTGAAGGTCTCCTCCCAGGAGGCGTACGAGGACATCGTCCGCCTGAACGTCATTCCCAGAATTGGGGCGGTGCCGGTGTCCGCGATGACACCCGGCATGTGCGACCACTTCCTGCGCACCCTCGCCGCGGACAAGTCACCGTCATATGCGAGGCGAACCCGGGCGGTGCTGTCGCTGATGCTCCGGATTGCTGTCCTCCACGGCGCGCTGCCGTCCAACCCGATCAGGGAGGTCGGGAAGCTACCTTCAGCGACTCCGACGTTCCTCCAATACACCGGGGAGCAGCTCGGTGTGATCCTTCGGCTCCTGCGCGCGTGGAAGGGCCGCAACCCCGGTCGCCGGGGAGGCGGGGTCGTGAACACGCGCGTCATCGAAGACGTGATCCTCATCTGCCTGGGAACATCGGCTCGGCCCGGGGAAGCTCTCGCGATCCGCCGCCAGGATGTCATCATCGGGCCCGACCGGGTGCGGGTGCACATCACGGGAACGATCACGCAGACACGCCGCCAGGGCAACTCACGTCAGGACACGCCGAAGAAGGAACGGCAGCAGCGGCACATCACCGTCCCACGGTTCACCGAGCGGGTTCTCCGGCGGCTGATGGCGGAGTACACGCCGAACCCTGACGGACTGCTCCTCGTCACCCGCAATCTCACCCCGTTCTCGGTGAGCTATGTCGAGAACAAGCTGCGTGCGTTTCGCGAAGCGCACCGCACGGAACTGCGTGCCATCGGTGTGGACCCGGACACGCTGACACCGAAAGCGTTCCGAAAGACCGCGGCGACAGTAGTGACCACCGGGGCGAACGCCGAGATGGCGAAACTGCTCCTCGGCCACTCGGATGTGCGCACGACCACCGGCCACTACATCGCTCCTGACGATGAAGTGCCGTCGATCACGGCAGACCTCCTCGACGCCGCATTCAGCGCAGACACCACACGGTGAGTGCGGGAGCGGTGCCACACGCGACCCCGTAGCCGTGCGCGGCCCGGTCGCCGCACTCGTGGAGGGTGTGAGCGCAACAACCATTGACGTGCAGGGGAAGTTCCATCGTGGTTCCGGTCCCGGTGGCGGGCAGTACACGGGCAAGACGAACCGGGCACCCGCGGGCGGGCTCGAGGAGACACCCACCCATCCGCTCGCGGGGAGCTTCGACACGGTCGCCGAGAAGGTCAAGGCGATGCAGGAGGAGCTTGCGGTGGCGGTGGAGCAGCTCGCTGACGACGAGAACTGGCGGGCCTACCTGGACACGATGAGCCGGTTCCACCGGTACTCGTTCCAGAATCAGCTTCTCATTGCGGTGCAGCGCCCGGACGCGACCCGGGTCGCCGGGTTCAAGACGTGGCTTCGGTTGAAGAAGCCCGTGCGGAAAGGGGAGAAGGGCATTGCGATCCTCGCGCCCCGGCTCGTGAACGCGACCGACGACAACGGCAACCGGGTCACCGATGATGCCGGCAGGCCGGTGAAGCGAGTTGCCGGGTTCACATCGGCGACGGTGTTCGACGTGTCGCAGACGGACGGTGACCCGCTCCCGGAAGCGTTCGTCGATCTGACTGAGGAGCCACCGGAAGGGTACATCGACGACCTCACCGCCGCGATCGAGCAGCAGGGGTACACGGTCCGGTACCTTGACATGCTCGACGAAGGCAAGGGGTACACCACCGTCGGGGAGGGGCGGAAGATCGTCGCGGTCGAACGATCGTTGACCCCGGGATCGCGGGCCACGGTCCTCGCACACGAGCTCGGGCACATCATGTGCGGGCACACCGACCCGGACCGGCACGGCGAGTACCACACCGGGCACGGCGGGAAACGCGGCGTGATGGAAGTGGAAGCCGAATCGTTCGCGTACACGCTGTCGAAGATCAACGGGATGCGAACCCACCAACGGAACGCGAGCGAATACGTCGCAGCATGGCAGCGCCACGAACCCGACGCCATCCGCAAGATCGGAGAGACCCTCTCGAAGGCAGTGAAAGCGACCATGACCGGTTCCTCCTGGAGGAACGCCGCCGACGCCGACTGAGCGACCCGGGGACCGCCCCGCCGCACTCATGGTGGGCATGGCAGTCCTTGACGCGAACGGTCACCTGCACGGCGACCAGGGCCGGTACACGACGAAGTCGAACACGGCCCCGGCCGGCGCACTCGCCGTGGAACCAGCCGTCGACATCCCCGACGTGTTCTACGGCGTGTGGGAGGGGCCGGCGGAGTGCGCGGCCGACGCGTACTCGTCCGCAGTCCTCACCGCCGTCGGCGAGCCTGGTGACCCGGACCTCGGCCGAGCTGTCGCCGAGTTCGGCGCCGCCGATGTGCTCCGCCTCATCCGCGGTGACATCGGCGTCGATGATGCCGCCCGGGCGGCAGCCCTGTTCTCCACACCGACCCGGTTGGTCGCACAGCGTGCGCGGCTCCCGTACGCGGCGGACGTGTTCGAGAAGGCCGCAAGGGCCGGCATCACCGTCCGGACCGCGGCGGAAGGCGGAATCCCCGACTGTTTCGCGGACCTGGGCGACACCGCACCCCTCGCGTTGTGGACACGCGGGAACGTCGACCTGCTCGACACTCTCGACACGGCGGTCAGCGTCACCGGCGCCCGGGCAGCCACCTCCTACGGAGAGCACGCGGCAGCCCAGCTCGCTGACGCCCTGCAAGCATCCGGGCGAACCATCGTCACCGGCGGCAGCTACGGGATCGACGCAGCCGCAACCCGTGCATCCGCCGCTGCAGGTGACCGGAACGTGATCATCCTGGCGAGCGGCCCCGACCGCCCCTACCCTGCCGGGAACACGGACATGATCAACAGCGTCGCCGAGCATGGCGGGCTCGTCATGTCCGAGCTGCCACCTGGCGCGACAGCGACGAAGTGGCGGTTCATGCAGAGGTCACGGCTTCTCGCGGCCGCATCAGCGGTGACCGTGGTGGTGGAAGCCGGCTTCAGGTCCGGGGCGTTGAACGTTGCCCAGAACGCGGCGTTCATCGGCCGGAAAGTTGCCGCGGTCCCCGGCCCGATCACGTCGGCTGCCTCGTCCGGTGCGAACGAGCTGATCGCCAGTGGGCGGGCACAACTCGTGGCCTCCGCAGACGACGTCATCGAACTGGCGCGCGCATGACCGTCATCGATGCGCACGGGCATCGTCACGAAACAGCAGGCACACCAGGCGGTGGGCAGTTCACCGGCAAAGCGAACAGTGCCCCGACCGGAACGATCGCCCCACCCGGGGCATCCCCGCAAGCTGACGGTGAGGAACTTCAATGGCTCCTCAAGGGCGACGACCACGAGTACCTCCTCCTGACAGCGACCACAGCAGCAGACGCGACCGCCCTGGGCGCAGAGGTGTTCACGTCCCGATACGGTGAACCGTACGACAGTGCACTGATCACGGTGATCGCCGGCTTCCGCGGTGAGGACGACGACTACGCCGACGACCTCGAATGGGTGCCGGGGACCGGGCAGGCAGAGGAACACGCGTACCGGGAGCTGTACCGCGCGGACCCGTGACCCGCATCTGGTCGCACCGCCCGCACTCATGGTGGGTATGACAGTTCTCGACGTGAACGGGCACCTGCACGGTGACCGAGGCCGGTACACGAACAAGGCCAACACGGCACCAGTCGGCGAGCTGACCGACGAGCAGCCCGCCGCGGGGCCGTGCGCCCGGTGCGAGACGGAAGCCACCGGCGAGGACGGTCTCTGCGATCGTCACACCACCCGGTGGGGCGAACTCACACTCCGCACGGGCTCCCGCACCCCGTGGGGTGCTGCACAGCAGGTCTCCGACGTCGCACCCGGTATCGCGGTCGCCAGCTGCGCCCAGCACGGCGGGCTCAAGCTGTCCACGGAACGGAACAGTCTCATCCCGGCGGCGCTCCGCAACAGCAGCGGCTGGTACGAGGAGGACTGCGAGATCAACATCCCCCTCCACTACTTCCCCGACGAATGGTGCTCGCAGAGCTGGGTGAGACAGGACCCGGACACGCTCCGTGACGAGACCGACCAGTCCATCAAAGACTGGTTCCCCACCCAATGGGAGGCCGCGAACGGCCGAGAGCTCGCACCGGGTGAGTCGCGGACGAAGGATCAGCGCTGCTGGTTGGAAGCGCAGGGAGACGCCCCGATCGCGACGTCCGCGGCCGGCGCCGAAACGGACCCCGGCATGCTCGTCGTCACCGCCCGGGCCCACGGGCATGACGGGAACGGCGAACATGCTGAGTACCTGGTGCCGCGGGACGAGTACCAGGCGGCCCGCGACAAGGATCAGCAGCAGCTGGGGCAGGACGGTCGATTCGTCATCGACCCCGCACGTCACCGGAGACTGCCACCGCAAGCGCCGGCACCCGGGAACGTGCCGGCACTGGTCCGGTACCCCGACGACCGGTTGTCCGCCTCCGCACTGTCCCAGCAGTACATCGACGGTGACCTGACCGCGACAGCACGCGACCGGGTCGCGAAAGACCTCGGTCAGCGGTGGAGGCGAGCGGACGGGAACGTGGAGAGCCTGCGGGACATCCTCGCCGCCGGCGTGAACGGGAAGACCGCGTACCAGGAGGGGTCCGCCATGAAGTACGCGATCCTCCAACCATCCGCCGACGGCAAACACACCTACTCGCTGCGCGTGTCGAAAGCGACGTGGGACTACCTCGACGAGATACCCGACGAGCGAACACCCGCGACCATCGCCCAACAGCACGCATCCGTTGCCGGGGAACGGCTGGAGCGCAGCAACCGCCTTGCACCCGAGTACCGCCGGGAGCAGGCACGTGTGGAACGCCTGTACTCGGAAGCCGACCGCCTCCGAAAGCTCGAAACCGCGGAACGGGAAGCTCGAGAGGGAACCCGGGAGCAGAAGCAGGAAACCCGACGCCAGGCGCAAGCGAATCGAGAGCGCGCTGCCACGATCACACCCGGCTGACCTGTCACTCCTCCGGTGAATGGGAGTCGCCGCCGTCGACCACTGGTTCCACGCCGACGAACTTCATCGGAACGTCGGAACCACCGTAGAAGCAGGTCTGCAACGCGAACTCACCCGCCAACCCTTCAAGGTCGGTGACCGGACGCCACACCGTCGACATCTCCCGCACCTCAACAACCCGGTACACCGCGGTCGTCCCACCCTTGACGACGTCCACCGTGTCACCCACCTCGAGCGGGAGGATGGCATCCCCGCCGCAGTTGTTGTGCGCCGCCCACACGGGCGGGATCCGGTCACGCCGGTACGACGTCATCTCCGTGAACGTGCCATCGCACGCGTTCACCTGAACGATCCCCCCAGTCGCGCCGAGCGTCACCGTGGGACGCTCCCCTGTGACAGCCTGACGGGCCTGCTCGACCGTGCCGCGGAGCGCACCGTACCCACGGTCGATGGTGTCCGGCCAGAAGATCGACACCACTGCGATCGCCGCGGCAACAACGACGGCGAGGCTGACGAGCAGCACGGCGACGCGCCGCCCCACGCGACGCGCGGGAGGGTCGCCCATCGCGGGTCCCAGTTCCGGTCCGATCCGTTCAACCATACGGGTGCCCTCTCCCGGTCGACCAGACGCCGACGCGCTCTCATCCACCACATGCGCGGTGAAGGAGCTCCCGGTCCAAGAGGACCGTCACCCCTCGACTGGGCGACGTTGCAACGAGGCGAGGTGACTGCCGCTGAGAACCCCCGCACGGCAGCGATCGGGTCGGCTCCGATGTCGCATCGCAGAAATCACACCGTCCAGGAAAAGACCCGAGCAGCCCGGGCGCTATCGTCCTCGAACGAGTACTCGAGGTCAATCTCAATCCTCGGCATAGCGAGTCGGCGGTCTACCGTGTACTCGATCACCCCGCCGTCGGGAACGCTGTGGGAGCTAACGAGGAGGGCATGCTCCTCCCAGCCGGGTGTGCGCACCGACAGAGCCGGGCTGACTACGGTTCGTCCCGACCGGTTCGTGAGTCTCCCGAGGTGATCGTTCGGCCCGGGTATGAGAGCCACCTCCCAGTCGGGTGGTGCGTAGCGCTTCGCGAGCTCAAGGGAAGCCTGCGCAATGTTGTTGGACTCGCGCGCGCGGCCGTTCGCTCGGTGTGCGACGATCACCGCCCAGACAGCAATCCCGGCAGAACCGGTAACTCCACCGAGTGCGAGTAGCGCTTCGAGTTCCACGACGCTGATCGTATCGACTGTTCCCCGGACCGCGGCACCCGCGAAAGCCGACCGGTGCGCTCAAGATGCCAGGTCCCGAACCGTCACCCGGTGTCGAGGGTTAGGTCCGCGCTAGAACTACTTCGTGACCACGACATCGACGTCGACTGCGACGCCGGATGCGGAGACCCGTATCGTCGCGGGTCCGATCGGCGTGTCCTCAGGTATGACGATCTCCGTAGAGAAGGCACCGTCG
>NZ_JBKEAY010000224.1:0-3533 GCF_047972865.1 Microbacterium sp. | reverse complement strand
CACGGGTGTCGCGGGCCATCTCCTCCAGTCCCGCCTGCGCGTACGTCCGCCACACGATCGCGGCGACCTGCCGTTCCAGCACCCGCGCGGTGTCGGACGGTGTCTCCTTGCCGGCCAACTGGCTGCTGGCGGTCGAGATGATCAACGGCGAACCGCCCAGGTCGGCGATCCCGACCGCGAACGACACGCGGGTGCGCGTCGACGACTTGTCGAAGATCACCGCGACCGTCTGCGGGCCCTCCAGCGGTGTCAGCTTCCAGCGGTCCTTCTTCAGGGCGACCGCCAGGTCGAGGATCTCGGCCTGTTCGGCCGGGCTGAGGTCGTCGTCGCGCAACAGGTGACGCGTCATGCGGATGCCTCCGTCGTCAGGGTCGGGGTGTGCACGGCGACATCCGCCAACGCACGCGAGAACAGCTCGGCGAACTCGTCGACCTCGACGTCGCCGATCGTGAGAGCCGGGGCCAGCCGGACGGTCTCGGCGTTGGCCGCGTTGACGACGAGGCCGTGCCGCTGCGCAGCCGTCACGATCTCCGCCGCCACTGGCGCCCGTAGCGCCACGCCGATGAGCAGCCCGCGGCCGCGCGTCGCGGCGACCAGCGGCGAGGCCATCGCGTCGATCGCGTCGCGTACCTGGTCGCCCCGGACGACGGCGTTCTCGAGCAGCCCGGCGCGTTCGATCTCGGCCAGCACCGCCAGCGCGGTTGCCGTCGCCAGCGCATTGCCGCCGAAGGTGGAACCGTGGGTGCCGGGGTAGAACAGGTCGCTCGCGCCGTCGAACGTGATCAGCGCGCCGATCGGGAAACCGCCGCCGATGCCCTTGGCCACCGTGATCGCGTCGGGGCGGATGCCGGCGTGCTGGAACGCGAACCAGGCGCCGGTCCGGCCCGCGCCGGTCTGGATCTCATCGACGATCAGCAGCGCACCGTGCCGCGCCGTGATCTCACGCGCCGCCGCGAGGTAGCCGTCGGGAAGCTCGAGAACACCCGCCTCCCCCTTGATCGGCTCGACGAACAACGCGGCGACCCGATCATCCATCGCCTCCTCCAGCGCGGCCACGGTGGAGTCGAGGAACTCGACACCCGGAACCATCGGGCCGAACGGCTCCTGCATGGCGGGTTTGCCCGTGAGGGCGAGGGTTCCCATCGTGCGTCCGTGGAACGCGTCGCGAAGCGCCAGGATGCGGGGGCGCGCCGCGCCGCCGTGCAGCCGGGCGAGTTTGAACGCCGCCTCGTTGGCCTCGGCACCCGAGTTGCCGAAGTAGACACGACCGGACGGTCCGGCACCGGCCAGAGTCTTCAGCCGCGCCGCGAGGTCGAGCTGCGGGGGCGTCGCGAAATAGTTGGAGACGTGCGTGAGGGTGGCTGCCTGCCGCGCGACGGCCTCGACGAACACCGGGTGGGCATGGCCGAGCGAGGTGACGGCGATCCCGCCGAGGAAGTCGAGGTAGCGTCGCCCGTCGACGTCCCACAGGTACGCGCCCTCGCCGCGGGTGAACAGCGCCAGACGCGCCCCCGCGTTGCGGACGAGATCCTGGTCGACGGCGTCCTGCCATCCTGTGCTCACTGTGCCACCACCTCCGTGCCGATGCCCTGTTCCGTGAAGACCTCCACCAAGACCGAGTGCGCCTGGCGTCCGTCGATGATCGCCGCCGTGTCGACGCCGCCGTCGACGGCGTCCAGGCACGCCTGCATCTTCGGGATCATTCCCGATTCCAGCCGCGGCAGCATGGTGCGCAGCTCGGCTGCGGTCAGGTGGGAGACCAACGAGTCCTTGTTCGGCCAGTCGGCGTACAGACCGGCCACATCGGTGAGGATGACGAGCTTGGTGGCCTGCAGCGCGACGGCCAGGGCGGCCGCGGCGGCGTCGGCGTTGACGTTGAGCGACGAACCCGGGCTGTCGAGGTCGGGCGCGATGGAGGACACCACCGGGATGCGGCCGGCGTGCAGCTGATCGAGCACCGGTCGCGGGTCGACCGTGACGACGTCGCCGACGGCGCCCAGGTCGTGCCGCTCGCCGTCGATCTCGATGCCCTTGCGACGACCGCCGAACAGACCGGCGTCCTCGCCCGACAGTCCGGTCGCGAACGCTCCGTGCGTGTTGATCTTGCCCACCAGTTGCGGGTTGATCTGACCGGTGAGCACCATACGGACCACCCCGATCGCCTCGGTGGAGGTCACCCGGTACCCGCCCTTGAATTCGCTCGGGATGGCGAGCCGGTCGAGCATCTGCGAGATCTGCGGACCGCCGCCGTGGACGACGACGGGCTTGACCCCGACGTAGCGCAGGTAGGCGATGTCCTCGGCGAACGCGTTCTGCAACTGCTCGGACACCATGGCGTTGCCGCCATACTTGACGACGATGATGCGGTCGCGGAAGCGCTTCAGCCACGGCAGCGACTCGATGAGCACGCCGGCCTTAACGGCCGCCGCTTCGGGCGTGGTCTGCTGGATGTCGGTCATGACGAGTAGGCGCTGTTCTCGTGGACGTAGTCGTGGGTGAGGTCGTTGGTATAGATCGTGGCCTGTGCGGCTCCGGCCTTCAGATCGATGAGGATGCGGGTTGCCCGGGGGGTCAGGTCCACCTCCTCGCGCGGACGGTCGGGGGCGCCCGCCGAGCACACGCGCACCCCGTTGAAGGACACGTCCACCTCATACGGGTCAAAGGCGGCACCGGTGGTGCCGATGGCCGCGAGCACCCGGCCCCAGTTGGGGTCGTTGCCGAAGATCGCCGCTTTGAACAAGTTGTTGCGGGCGACCGAGCGGCCGACCTCGACGGCGTCCTCCTCGCCGGCCGCGTTCACGACGTCGATCGTGATGTCGTGGCTCGCACCCTCCGCATCGGCCTGCAACTGCACGGTCAGGTCGAGGCAGACCTCGGTGAGCGCGGCGCGGAACCGGGCCGCATCGGGCGCGATACCGGAAGCACCCGACGCCATCAACGTCACCTGGTCGTTGGTCGACATGCAGCCGTCGGAGTCGAGCCGGTCGAAACTCACCCGCGTCGCGGCGCGCAGATGCCCGTCGGCCTCCTCCGCCGTCAGCACCGCGTCGGTGGTCACCACGACGAGCATCGTCGCGAGCCCCGGCGCGAGCATGCCGGCGCCCTTGGCCATCCCCCCGATCGTGACGCCGTCGCGGGAGACGACGGCGGTCTTCGCTCGCGAATCGGTCGTCATGATCGCCTCGGCGGCGGCCTGCCCGCCATCGGCGTCGAGCGCGGCGATCGCGGCCTCGGTCCCGGCGAGCACCTTGCGGCGGAACACCTCGTCGCCGGTGCCGATGAGCCCCGTGGAACAGATCAGCACGTCTCCGGCGCTGACCCCGAGGAGCTCGGCCGCCTTCTCCGCAGTGGAGTGCGTGGTCTGAAACCCGAACGCGCCCGTGAAGCAGTTCGCCCCGCCGGAGTTGAGCACGAGCGCCTCGACCGTGCCGTCGGCGACGACCTGCTGCGACCACAGGATCGGGTTCGCCTTCGCGCGGTTGGAGGTGAACACCGCGGCGCCGGTCTTGAGCGGGCCGCGGTTGACCACCACG
>NZ_JBKEAY010000212.1:0-2066 GCF_047972865.1 Microbacterium sp. | reverse complement strand
TGCTCACACCCTGAGGCACCATCGGCCACACCATGGCGTCGGCGCTCACGACGAAGTCGATCACGACGGGACGGTCGTTGGTCTCGAGCGCTGTGCGGATCGCGGCATCCACCTCGTCCTCCCGCTCCACGCGGATCGCGACGCAGCCGTAGGCGTCGGCGAGCTTGACGAAGTCGGGCACCCGCACGGTGTCGTGCCCCGTGTTCAGGTCGGTGTTCGAGTAGCGGCCGTCGTAGAACAGCGTCTGCCACTGGCGCACCATGCCCAGTGACGAGTTGTTGATGATCGCCACCTTGATCGGGATGTTGTTGATGACGCAGGTGGCCAGTTCCTGATTGGTCATCTGGAAGCAGCCGTCGCCGTCGATCGCCCACACGACACGGTCGGGTTCGGCGACCTTCGCGCCCATCGCCGCCGGCACGGCGTACCCCATCGTGCCGGCGCCGCCCGAGTTCAGCCACGCGTTCGGGCGCTCGTAACGGATGAACTGGGCCGCCCACATCTGGTGCTGGCCGACCCCGGCCGCGTACACGCCCTCGGGACCGGTGAGCTCACCGATCCGGGTGATGACGTGCTGCGGCGAGAGCAGGCCGTCGCTGGTCGGCGCATACCCGAGGGGGAACTCGTCGCGGAGCCCGTCCAGGAACGCCCACCAGTCGGAGATGTCGGGCTTCGTGCCGTTCACCGCCGAGAAGAACGCGGCATCCAGGTCGACGAGCACCTCTTTCAGGTCGCCCACGATCGGTACGTCGGCGGCGCGGATCTTGGAGATCTCCGCGGGGTCGATGTCGACGTGGATGACCTTCGCGTGGGGAGCGAACAGCGATGCCTTGCCCGTCACGCGGTCATCGAACCGTGCGCCCAGCGCAACGATGAGGTCGGCTTCCTGCAACGCGATCACCGCTGGCACCGTGCCGTGCATCCCGGGCATGCCGAGGTGCTGCGCGTGCGAATCGGGGAACGCTCCCCGCGCCATCAGCGTCGTCACGACGGGCGCACCGGTGGCCTCGGCCAGACCGAGAAGCTGCGGCGCCGCGCCGGCGCGGACGATACCGCCACCGACGTAGAGCACCGGTTTCGATGCGGCGGCCATCAGCTGGGCCGCGCTCTGGATCTGCTTGCCGTGCGCCTTGGTCACCGGGCGATACCCGGGCAGGTCCAGCTTCGGGGGCCACACGAACGGCGCCTCTTCCTGCTGGGCGTCCTTCGTGATGTCCACCAGCACCGGGCCCGGGCGGCCGGTCTTCGCGATCTCGAACGCGCCGGCGATGGCGGCGGGGATCTCGGCGGCATCGCGCACGAGGAAGGAGTGCTTCGTGATCGGCATGGTGATGCCGACGATGTCGGCTTCCTGGAACGCGTCCGTTCCCATGAGTGTCGAGAACACCTGTCCCGTGATGCACACGATCGGCACCGAGTCCATGTAGGCGTCGGCGATCGCGGTGACGAGGTTGGTCGCCCCCGGGCCGCTGGTCGCGATGGCGACGCCGACCTTCCCGGATGCGGCGGCGTAGCCCTCGGCGGCGTGCCCGGCGCCCTGCTCGTGCCGCACCAGCACGTGACGGATGTCCGAGGTGTCCATGAGCGGGTCGTAGACGGGCAGAATCGCGCCGCCGGGCAGACCGAAGACGTCGGTCACCCCCAGCATTTCGAGGGAACGGACGACGGCCTGTGCCCCCGTCAGCTGGGGGTGGGCAGAACTGGCCGGCGGTCGCGGCACGGCCGGGGCGGTGTCGGAAGACATGAGGGACCTCGAGTGAGTGATGATTCGGAAGCAGTGCGAGTGGGCCCTACCCCGTCGTCGCGCCTTCCGCGGCGGAACGCACGAGCTTGGAGTACTTGGCGAGGACGCCACGGGTATAGCGCGGGGGCAGCGGTTCCCAGCCGTCGCGGCGGGACCGGAGCTCGGACTCGTCGACGAGTAGGTCGAGCGTGCGAGCGGCGATATCGACCCGTATCAGATCACCATCGCGCACGAAGGCGATGGGACCTGCGTCCACCGCTTCGGGTGCTATGTGGCCGATGCACAGGCCGGTTGTGCCGCCGGAGAATCGACCGTCCGTCAA
>NZ_JBKEAY010000206.1:0-5748 GCF_047972865.1 Microbacterium sp. | reverse complement strand
ACTCGTCGTAGTCGCGCTGGAACCAGCCCGCACCGGTGCCGAAGATGAACCGCCCCACCCCGCCGCGCGCCGAGATGTGGTCGATGGTGCGGGCCATGTCGGCCTGCAGATCGGGGTTGCGGTATCCGTTGCAGTTGACGAGCGCGCCGATCTCGACGCGCTCGGTCTGCTCCGCCCACGCGGCGAGCATCGTCCACGACTCGAGATGCGCCCCATCCGGGTCGCCCGACAGCGGGAAGAAGTGGTCCCAGTTGAAGACGATGTCCACTCCGGCGTCCTCGCAACGCAGCACCGCATCGCGGATGTGGGAGTAGGTCGCGTGCTGAGGTGCGAGCTGGACGCCGAGCCGGACGGGCTGATCTGTGCGCATGCCGCCAGCCTATTGGTGCGCCCGAGCCGCACAATGGGGTGGTGACCTTCCCTCCGCTCGGCGACCTCCGCTCGCACGCGCACGTCGTCGCCCTCCCCCTCACGACGCGCTTCCGCGGCGTCGACGTCCGAGAAGCGATGCTGCTGCGCGGCCCGGCCGGCTGGACCGAGTTCTCGCCGTTCACCGAGTACGACGATGCCGAGGCGTCCGCCTGGCTCGCGGCGGCGATCGACTTCGGGTGGCGGACACCGCCGGCACCCGTCCGCGACACCGTCCCGGTCAATGCGACCGTGCCCGCGGTGGATGCCGCGTCAGTGTCCGGCGTCCTGGCGCGCTTCGACGGATGCCGGACCGCGAAGGTCAAGGTCGCCGAACGCGGCCAGACACTGACCGACGACATCGCCCGCGTCCGCGCGGTACGCGAGGCCCTGGGTCCGGAGGGCCGCATCCGCGTCGACGCCAACGCCGCCTGGAACGTCGACGAGGCCGAGCACGCCGTGCACGCGCTGGCGCCCTTCGACCTCGAGTACGTGGAGCAGCCGTGCGCGACCGTGGCCGAGCTCGCCGAGCTGCGCACCCGCATCGGCTACATGGACATCCCGGTCGCCGCCGACGAGTCGGTCCGCAAGGCGGCCGACCCGCTCGCGGTGGCCCGGGCGGATGCCGCCGACCTCGTCGTGGTGAAAGCCGCCCCGCTCGGGGGCGTGGCCCGGGCGCTGCGCATCGTGGCCGACGCGGGACTTCCCGCCGTCGTCTCCAGCGCGCTGGAGACGAGTGTGGGGCTGGCGATGGGGGTGACGCTGGCGGCGGCGCTGCCCGAGCTGCCGTACGACTGCGGCCTCGGCACCGCATCGCTGCTGGCCGCCGACGTCACCGCCGCACCGCTGCGCCCCCGCGCCCGCGCGCTGCCGGTGCGCCGGGTGGATGCCGACCCCGATCTGCTGGCCGAGCACGCTGCCGCATCCGACCGGCGCGACTGGTGGCTGGCGCGCCTGAGTCGCTGCTACGAGGTGCTGACGGGCTGAGCGTCGACGAGCGCCGCCACGATCATCTCGAGCCGGCGGGACAAGCGCTCACCGACCTGCTGTTTCGAGCACCCCTCCATGTCGGCGTGGATGCAGGTCGCGTCGGACAGGTCCATCAGCAGCTCTGCCGCGTCGGCGACGGGCAGGCGCAGCCGCAGCCCGTGGGTGTCGACGACGTCGACGATGATCCGCTCGATCCGGCGGCGCAGGGCGTGCTGCCACTCCAGGTAGGCGGCCGCGAGCTTGTCGTCGCGCATCGCCTGCGCGCGCAGTTCGCTCAGCAGGTCGACCGTCATCGTCGCGCCGAAGGATGCTCCCAGCACGCGCCGGACCAGCCCCGCAGGGTCGGTGCAGGCACCGCCGGGCAGGTCTCGCACCCGCTCGGCGACGGCGGTCATCTTCGACTCGGACATGTCGGTGATCAGGGCCAGGAACAGCTCGTTCTTCGAGCCGAAGTTCGAGTAGAACGCGCCGCGGGTGAACCCGGCGCATTCGCAGATCAGCTCGACCGACGCCGCGTCCATGCCGACCTCGGCGAACACGTCGTGCGCGGCCTCGAGCAGGCGTGCCCGCGTCTGTTCCCGGCGGCGTGTCGCCGGTCTGCCCGCAGCGTCGGTCATCGGCGCGGTTCCTTCCCGTCCTGCCCCGGTGCGCGTCGCGCGGGGATCAGGATGAGGATACACCGCCGTATCGGATACACTCTCGTATCGAAGCCCTCCCCGCACGAAACCGGAGCCCCCCGTGTCCACACTGCTGTCCACCCTGGGTCGCTGGTCGTACCGGCATCCGTGGCGCGTCGTCATCGCGTGGCTGCTGCTGCTCGTGCTCGCCGGCGGCGGAGCGCTGCTGTTCATGAAGGGCACCGACAACACCTTCTCGATCCCCGGCACCGAGGCGCAGGAGGGCATCCAGATGCTCGACCGCACCTTCCCCCAGGCCAGCGGCACCAGCGCGCAGTACATCGTGGTCGCTCCCGCCGGCGCCACCGTCGACGGCGCCCCGATCGCGGACGTCATCGAGGGCACCGTCGACGAGCTCGCCGACCTCGACGGCGTGCTCGCCGTCACCGACCCGTTCGACGACCTCGTGTCGGGCACCGTGTCCGACGACGGACGCGCCGCCATCATCCGCCTCCAGTTCGACGGGCAGTCCACCGATGTCCCGGATGCCACGCTCGACGAACTCGAGGCGATCGCCGACCGCTTCCGCGCCGGCCTGCCCGCCGGATCGACCGTCGCCGTCGGCGGCGACCTGTTCGCCACCTCGATTCCGGCGCTGTCCCCGGTGGAGGCGGTGGGCGTGCTCATCGCCCTGTTCGTGCTGGTGGTCACGTTCCGCTCGTTCGCGGTCGCGTGGTTCCCGCTGGTGAGCGCCCTGATCGGCGTGGGGCTGGCGATCGCGCTCATCATGGTCGCCACCGCGTTCGCCACCGTGTCGTCGACGACGCCGCTGCTGGCGATCATGCTGGGCCTGGCCGTGGGCATCGACTATTCGCTGTTCATCGTCGCCCGCCACCAGGACCAGGTGCGCGGCGGCATGCCCCCCGAGGAGTCGGCCGGACGCGCCACCGGCACCGCAGGGTCGGCGGTCGTGTTCGCCGGGGTCACCGTGCTCATCGCCCTGGTCGGGCTGAGCTTCGCCGGCATCCCGTTCCTCACCACGATGGGGATCGCCGCCGCCGCCGCCGTCGCGATCGCCGTCGGGGTGGCCCTCACCGCCACCCCCGCCCTCCTCGGCTTCGCGAAGGGGCGGGTCATCGGGTGGCGACGCCGCCCGGCCCGCCGCGGCCGTACCCGCCGCCCCGACGCACCACGGCGCGGGTTCGCCGATCGCTGGGTCACCGGCGTGACCCGGCACCCCGTGATCACCACCCTCGCCGTCGTGATCGGCCTGGGCATCATGGCGGTGCCGGCGACCAGCCTCACCCTCGCGCTCCCGAACGCCGGGGGGCAACCGGAGGACAGCGAGGCCCGGCAGGCCTACGACCTGACCGCCGAGTACTTCGGACCCGGCGCCAACGGTCCGCTCATCATGGCGGGGACGATCGTCACCTCGACCGACCCGCTGGGCCTCATGGACGACCTGGCCCGCGAGATCGAGAAGGTCCCCGGCGTCGCCGAGGTCGCCCTCGCCACCCCCAACCAGACCGCCGACACCGGTCTCATCCAGATCGTCCCCGAGACGGCGCCCGACGACCCCGCGACCGCCGACCTCGTGCGCGAACTGCGCGCCCAGCACGACCGACTGCTCGACGAGTACGACGTCGACCTCCTCGTGACCGGGTTCACCGCCGTCGGCATCGACATCTCCGACCGGCTCACCGCCGCCCTGCTGCCGTTCGGCGTCTTCGTGGTCGGGCTATCCCTCGTGCTGTTGACGATCGTGTTCCGCTCGATCTGGGTGCCGCTGAAGGCCGCGATCGGGTACCTGCTGTCAGTGCTCGCGGCCTTCGGCGCCGTCGCGGCCGTGTTCGAGTGGGGCTGGCTCGCCGATGCGCTGCACGTGGCCCGCGCCGGTCCGGTCATCAGCTTCATGCCGATCATCCTGATGGGGGTGCTGTTCGGCCTCGCGATGGACTACGAGGTGTTCCTCGTGTCGCGGATGCGGGAGGACTACGTCCACGCCCGCCGGGGTCGCGACGTCCGCGCCGACCGCCACACCGCGGTGGGCGCCGTCCGCAGCGGGTTCACCGCCTCCGCGCGCGTGGTCACCGCCGCCGCCGTCATCATGTTCGCGGTGTTCGCCGCCTTCGTCCCCGAGGGCGACTCATCGATCAAACCCATCGCGCTGGGGCTCGCCGTCGGGATCGCCGTCGACGCGTTCGTGGTGCGGATGACGCTCGTGCCGGCCGTCATGGCCCTCCTCGGCGAGAAGGCGTGGTGGATGCCGCGGTGGCTGGACCGCGCCCTCCCCCACTTCGATGTCGAAGGTGAGGCGGTCGAGTACGAGCTGGCGCACGCCGATTGGCCCGAACCCGGCTCGACGGCGGTGCTCGCCGGCGCGGACGTCGCCGTGCGCGCCGACGACGCCACGGTGTTCTCGGGAGCGGATTTCCGCCTCGATGACGGCGGCACGCTGCTGGCCACCGCCGCCGACCCGGCCGTCGGCCGGGCGTTCGCGCTGGCCGTCTCGGGGCGTCTGCCCGCCGAGGGGCTGCTGCGGGTCGCCGGGCACCTGCTGCCGGGGCGCGCCGCCTGGGTGCGCACGCACGTGGGGCTCGCCCTGCTGGAGGGCGCCGACGACCCGGTAGGCGATCTCCGCCGCGCGCTGGCCGGCTCACCGCGGGTCGTGGCCGTCGACGGGATCGACAGCCTGGCCGGGCCCGCACGCGACCAAGCCGCCGCCGCCCTGCGGGACGCGGCGGCACGCCGGAACGCGGCCTCGGGCCGGCATCCGCTCACCCTCGTCGTGACGGCCAGACGCGACGGTCCCGCGCTCGACCTGCTCGCCGATGCCCATCGCCCCAGCGTCACTGCGCTGGCCCTGACGACCTCGACCGACACTGCTGCGCAGGTGACCTCATGACCCTTCCGCTCGAACGCGCCCGCTCCCGGCGCCCCATCACGTGGCTCACGCTCGCGGGCGTCCTGCTGCTGCCGGTGCTGGTCGGCGGCATCCTGGTCGCGGCGCTGTACAACCCCGCTGAGCGCCTCGACGCCATGCACACCGCCGTGGTCAACAACGACGAACCGGTCACGGTCGACGGACAGTACGTGCCGCTGGGCCGGCAGCTCAGCGCGGGCCTCGTGGCGGGCGCCGACGACGAGCCCAGCAACCTCACCTGGACGATCTCCAACGACGACGATGCAGCCGCCGGGCTCGCCGACGGCACCTACGACGCCGTCGTGACCATCCCGGCGGACTTCTCCGCCGCCGCCACCTCGACCGCGCCCGGCGGCACCCCGACGCAAGCGCTGATCGAGGTGACCACCTCGCCGGACAGCCTCATCGTCGACGACGCCATCACCGCCCAGGTGGCGCGCGCCGCGACGTCCGTCCTGGGCCGGCAGCTGTCCACCGTGTACCTGGAGAACGTGTTCCTCGGCTTCACGACGCTCGGCGAGCAGCTCGGCGAGGCCGCCGACGGCGCGGGGCAGCTGGCCGCCGGAGCCGGGACCGCCGCGGACGGCTCGGGCGAGTGGGCCGACGGGGCCGCCTCGGCCGCGAGCGGGGCCGCGGTTCTGGCCGACGGCATCCGTGACCTGTCCAGCGGCGCTGCCGAACTCGCCGGCGGCGCCGGTGGCGTGGCATCGGGCTCGGCGGGGATCTCGGCCGGCGCCGCCCAGCTGGCCGCGGGAGCCGACGCCGCCGCGACGGGCCTGGACGCGTGGGCGGGCGGAGCCGACCGGCTGG
>NZ_JBKEAY010000167.1:0-7563 GCF_047972865.1 Microbacterium sp. | reverse complement strand
GCGCCCGCGGCCCACCCCCACGCCGTCGCAGCGGCGCCGGCCGCCCCCAGACAGGCCGCGAGCGTGAGGGCGGCGGGCCACGACACCGCGGCGACGAGAACCACCGCGGCCAGCGCGACCGCCGCGGAGGACAGCAGCGGCAGCGCGACCCGCAGCGGCAGGTTCTGCAGTTCGTCGACGTCGTCGACGAGCGAGGCGAGGATCGAGCCGCGGCGCGTTCTCACGAGCCCGTCGGGCGCCCGCGGCACGAGCCGGCGCACGAGGTCGGTGCGGGCGACCGCCAGCTGACCGAGCGCGGCATCGTGGCCCCAGAGCCGCTCCGTGTAGCGGAAGGATGCCCGCGACAACGCGAACGCCCGCACGCCGACGACCGCCGCCGACAGGTACATCACCGGCGGCTGTTCCGAGGCGCGCACGATGAGCCAGGCGCTCACGGCGAGGAGCGCCACCGCCGAGCCCTCGGAGGCGAACGCGGATGCCGCGGCGGGCCAGAAGCGCCGCGCCGGCGGCATCGCGGCCCGCAGGACGGTGCGCGTCGTCGTCATGCGGGCACCTCCGCGGCGAGACGCACGACCCGGTCGGCGATGCCCTCGGCCGACGTCCGGTGCGAGACCAGCAGGACGGTCGCGCCGTCGTCGGCGAGCGAGCGGATGCTGCGCCACAGGCGCCGTTCGGTGTCGGCATCGAGGGCGGCGCTCGGTTCGTCCAGCGCGAGCACCGGTCCCCACCCGCGCAGGTGGCGATAGAACGCGCGGGCCACTGCGACCCGCTGCGCCTGCCCTCCCGACAATCCCGCCCCCTGCACGCCGAGTTCCCGGTCGAGGTCCACTTCCCCCGCGGCGGCGAGCTCGAGTGCTCGCGATCCGAGCGATCGCTGCGGGGCGTCGTCGCCGAGACAGACGTTGCCGGCGACCGTGCCGGCGATCAGCCCGGCATCCTGCCCCGCCCAGGCCAGCCAGGTCGACGGCATGCGCCGGGCGATGTCGTCGCCGGACCACAGGATCGTGCCGTCGTAGCCGGTCGCGCCGCGCAGGGCCTCCAGCAGGCTCGACTTTCCGGCACCGCTCGGACCGGTGATCAGGGTGACCGTGCCGGGCTCGGCGACGAACGAGACCGGCGGCAGCCGATGCTCGCCGCGCCGCACCGAAACCTCGCGCACCGCCAGTGTTTCCGCCGGTGCCGCCCGCTCGGGCCGGCGAGGCTCGGTGGCGGGTACCTGCGGCCGGCGCGCGGCCTCGTCGAGCACGGCGAACACGTCGTCGGTGGCGGCGACCCCCTCGGCGGCGGCGTGGTACTGCACGCCGACCTGCCTCAGTGGCAGATAGGCCTCGGGCGCGAGCAGCAGCACGAACAGACCTACCGCGAGGGTCAGCGACCCGTCGAGTAGGCGGAACCCGATCGAGACGGCGACGATGGCCACCGAGATGGACGCCAGGAACTCCAGCGCGAACCCCGACAGGAACGACACCCGCAGCACCCGCATGGTCTCGCGCCGATACCGGTCGGTGATCGCTCTGATGCCGTCGACGGCACGATGCTGGCGACCGTACACCTTCAGGGTGGACAGCCCCGCCACGGTGTCGGTGAACCGCGCGGCCAGCCGGCCGAGCGTCTGCCACTGCCGCCGCTGCACGGTGCGGGTGGCCAACCCGATCAGCACCATGAACAGCGGGATGAGCGGAAGCGTCAGCAGCACCGTCAGGCCCGACAGCAGGTCGGCGGACCACATCACGACCACCAGGATCGGCGTGGCCACGGCGGTAGCCACCAGTTGCGGCAGATAGCGGCCGAAGTAGGCGTCGAGAGCCTCCAGCCCCCGTCCGATCGTCACCGCGAGGCGCGCGTCGTTGCGGGTGTCGAGCCAGCCCGGTCCCAGACGCCCGACGGCGTCGACGACCCCCTCGCGCAGCTGCGTCGCCACGCGGGCCGCCGCGTCGGCCGCGACGCGCTCCCGGGCCCACAGGAGTACTCCCCGCGCCGCCACGACGACCGCCAGCGCCATCAGGGTGGACCCGGAGGTCGTCCCCGAGATCGCGGCCACGATCGCCTGCGTCAGCAGCCACGCGAAACCGATCGTGATCGCCGTCTGCGCCAGCGCGATGGCGGCGAGGGCGACGAAGAACCCGCGCGAGGCGGCGGCGTGGCGCCGCAGCCGGGGATCGACCGGGGCACGCCGGGTGCCGGCATCCGGCGCACTCACGCCGGGCACCTCCCGCCGGATCGGTGCGACCGCTCGGTCCGCCGCGGTGTCAATGGACGGCGGCGGCGTCGGCCTGTGCGATGCGGGCGCGGGTGACGCGCTTGCGGAACACCCAGTAGGTCCATCCCTGGTAGAGGAGGACCAGCGGCAGGAAGATCAGCGCCGCCCAGCTCATGATCGTGAGGGTGTAGTCGGTGCTCGACGCGTTATCGATCGTGAGGCTGTAGGCCGGGTCGGTCGTGGCAGGCAGCACATACGGAAACAGCGCCAGCCAGAGCGTGAGGACGGCGAACACGATCGTGATCGCCCCCGACGCGAACGCCCGCCCGTCGCGTCCGATCCGGCCGAACGCCACCGATGCCAGCAGCGCCACGGCCGCGACCGCGCCGGACGCGATGACCGCCCACAGCAGCGGTGCGTCACGACCGGCCGCCAGGACGATCGTCCACACCACCGTGCCTGCGGCGAAGACGACGGCGGGGAGGGCCAGCCGCGCTGACAGCGTGCGGGCGCGCTCGTATACCTCGCCGTCGGTCTTCAGCGAGACGAAGTACACGCCGTGCAACCAGAACAGGAACAGGGTCGTCAGTCCCACCCACAGTCCGTAGGGATTCAGCAGGGTCAGCAACGATCCGGTGAATTCGTGGTCGGCATCCAGCGGCACCCCCTGCACGATGTTGCCGACGGCGACACCCCACAGCAGCGCGGGAACGGCCGAGCCGATCACGATCAGACTGTCGAACCCTCTCTTCCAGCGCAGCGACTCGCGCTGGTGGCGGTACTCGAACGACACCCCACGGGCGATCAGGGTGAGCAGGATGAGAAGCAGCGCAAGGTAGAAACCGCTGAACAGGGTTGCATACCACTCCGGGAACGCCGCGAACAGGCACGCTCCCGCCACGATCATCCACGTCTCGTTGAGGTCCCAGACCGGGCCGATCGTGTTGATCACCTGGCGGCGCGACACCTCGTCCTTGCCGAGGAAAGGCAACGACATCCCGACGCCGAAGTCGAAGCCGTCGAGGACGAAGTAGCCGACGAACAGCACTCCGATGAGGAAGAACCAGAGATAGGCGAGGTCCATGGCGCGCTCCTAGTACACCGTCGTGGGGGTCTGATCGATCGGCTGACCGGTGGGGTCGGGATCGTCCGGGCCAGGCAGCGGATCGGGTCCCTTCTTCGCGGCCTTCAGGATGAGGCCGAACTCGACCACCGCCAGCGCCGCGTAGACGAGAGTGAACGCGACGAGCGATATGAGCACCGTCCATCCGGGGACGCTCGGCGAGACACCGTCTTCGGTGAGCATCAGGCTGAAGACGATCCACGGCTGGCGGCCCATCTCGGTGAACACCCACCCGACGAGGCTTCCCAGCAGCGGCAGCGGCGCCGACCAGATGGCGACCTTCCACATCCAGCGTGCGACCGGGCGCTTGGCGCTCTTGCGGGTGACCCACAGGCCCACGACCGCGATCAGCGTGGAGACGGCGCCGAGGCCGATCATCCAGCGGAACGACCAGTAGGTGACCCAGATGATCGGCATGTAGTCGATGCCGCCGCCGAACTGCTGCGTGTACAGCGCCTGCATCTCATTGAGCCCCTCGACGCACCCGTCGAGACTGTGCGTCGACAGCAGCGACAACAGGTAGGGCACGCGCAGCGACCAGATCTCGCTCGACCCGTCGGGGGTGCCGATCGAGAAGATCGAGAACGACGCGTCGGCCCCGCACGCGGTGTGCCACAGGGCTTCGGCGGCGGCCATCTTCATCGGCTGGGTCTCCACCATCACCAGCGACAGCTGGTCCCCGGTGAGGGCGGTGAGGGCGAACGCGATGATCGTGAACCACAGGCCGAACTTCAGGGCGGGCCGCATCGTGGCCACGTGCTGCGCGCGGGAGAGGTGGTAGGCCGCGACGGCGGTGATGACGGCACCGGCGAACATGAAGGCCGCGAACAGGGTGTGCGGGAAGGCCGCCATCGCGACCGGGTTGGTCAGCACGGCGCCGAAGTCGGTGAGCTCGGCGCGACCGGACGTCTCGTTCAGGGTGTAGCCCACCGGGTTCTGCATGAACGCGTTCGCGGCGATGATGAAGTACGCCGAGAGGATCGACCCGATCGAGGTCATCCAGATCGATGCCAGGTGCAGACCCCGCGGGAGTTTGTCCCACCCGAAGATCCACAGGCCGATGAAGGTCGCCTCGAAGAAGAAGGCCATCAGACCCTCGAACGCCAGCGGCGCCCCGAAGATGTCGCCGGTGAACCGGGAGTAGCTCGACCAGTTCATCCCGAACTGGAACTCCTGCACGATCCCGGTGACGACACCCATCGCGAAGTTGATGAGGAAGATGCGGCCGAACAGCCGGGTCAGGTGCAACCACTTCACGTCGCCGGTGCGGTACCAGATGGTCTGGAAGACGGCGACCGCGAGCGACATGCCGAGGGTGAGCGGCACGAACAGGTAGTGGTACAGCGTGGTCAACCCGAACTGCCATCGGGCCAGTACCAGCGGATCGAGCAGTTCCATCGCGAATCCCTTTCCCTCTCCCTTGAGGGAAACGGTAGCTCGCGGTCCCACGTGCGGCGACCGGGCCGACCCGTGACAAATAGCGACTACGCTCGAAGCCACGGAAGGGGATCGATGCCCGCGATCATGATCGGGATGCCGCGCTCGCCGCGTGCCCCGATCGACCTGCCCGCCCCCGGCCTCGGCGGGCTCGGGGACCGGCTCGTCGACGGGTTCGGGAGGGTCCATCGCGACCTGCGGATCTCGCTCACCGACCGGTGCTCGCTGCGATGCACGTACTGCATGCCGGAGCAGGGCAACGAGTGGCTCGCGCGCAGCAGCATCCTCACCGTCGACGAGATCGTCCGGGTAGCGACGGTCGCCGCCGCCGACGGCATCACCACGTTCCGCCTCACCGGCGGGGAGCCGCTGCTGCGGCCCGACCTGACCGAGATCGTCGGCGCGCTCGCCGCGTTGCGCAGCCCCGACGGGCACCCTGTCGACGTCGCCATGACCACCAACGGCATCCGGCTCGCCGAACGGCTTCCCGCGCTGCAGCAGGCGGGGCTGGCGCGCGTGAACATCTCCATCGACACGCTCGACCGTGACCGGTTCGCCGCGCTCACCCGACGCGACCGGCTCGATGACGTGCTGGCCGGCATCGAGGCCGCCGCCCGTTCGGGTCTGCACCCGCTCAAGCTCAACGCCGTGGCGATGCGCGGCGTCAACGACGGCGAACTCGTCGACCTGGTGGCGTTCGCGATCGCGCACGGCGCGCAGATGCGGTTCATCGAGCAGATGCCGCTGGATGCCGGTCACACGTGGGACCGGCAGGCGATGGTCACCCGGGACGAGATCCTCGCGTCCCTGTCGAGGAGGTGGGATCTGTCGCCGGTGCCCGGTCGCGGCGGGGCGCCCGCTGAGCGGTGGCTGCTCGACGGTGGCCCGCACACCGTGGGGGTCATCGCCTCGGTCACGGCACCGTTCTGCGGCGACTGCGACCGCCTTCGGCTGACCGCCGACGGGCAGCTGCGCAACTGCCTGTTCTCGACGAGTGAGTACGACCTGTTGCCGGTGCTGCGCGGCGGCGGTGCGGATGCCGACATCGACACGGTGCTGCGCGGCTGCATCGCCGGCAAGAAGGCCGGCCACGCCATCGACGACCCGGCGTTCCTGCAGTCGGCGCGGGGTATGAACGCTATCGGAGGCTGAGGTGGGGCGGATCACAGCGCGCACGCCGGTGGTGCGCATCCGGCTCGGTGAGTCCACCTCGCGGCGGGCGGACGTGCTCGCCGTGGAGGAGCCGCTGGAGATCCGCGTGGGCGGGGTGCCGTTGGCGGTCACGATGCGCACGCCCGGCCACGACGTGGAACTGGCGACCGGTTTCCTGCTGTCGGAGGGGGTGATCTCCTCCGGTGCCGACGTGCGCGGGGCGATCCACTGCGGCGGCCCCGGCACCGGGGGTGCCGACAACACGTATAACGTGCTCGACCTCACCCTCGCGCCGGAGGTCGAGCCGCCGGCGCCGAACCGCAACTTCTACACGACCAGCTCGTGCGGGGTGTGCGGCAAGGCATCGATCGAGGCCGTGCAGACGGTGTCGGCCCATCCGCCGACAGGCGACGAGGTCACCGTCGCAGCACACGTCGTCGCGGGGCTTCCCGATGCGCTGCGCGCCGAACAGGCCGTGTTCGACAAGACCGGCGGACTGCACGCAGCGGCGCTGTGCACTCCCGCGGGCGAGCTTCTCGTGGTGCGCGAGGACATCGGCCGCCACAACGCGGTGGACAAGGTGGTCGGTTGGGCCGCCATGAACGACCGGATGCCGGCGAGCGGCACCATGCTCCAGGTGTCGGGCCGGGCGAGCTTCGAACTGGTGCAGAAAGCGGTCATGGCCGGCATCCCGATCCTGTCGGCGGTGTCGGCGCCGTCGTCGCTCGCGGTGGAGCTCGCGCGCGAGATGGGGTTGACGCTGGCGGGGTTCGTGCGCAACGGTCGAATGAACGTCTACTCCCGGCCGGAGAGGATCCAGGAGCCATGAGGTCTGCCGCATCGCGTCGCGCCCGCTTCGGCGCTGCGATGCTGAGGGCGGCGATCCTGGCACTCCCCGCCACCGCGGCGTTCGCCGCTCCCAGCGACTCGGTGACCCCGCCGGCCGTCCCGCAGGCGGCCGCCCCCGACGGGGGAGGCACCCCAACGGGCGGGCCGGAGGTCTCGTCGACGCCGGCGCCGGACGGCGCGGTGGAGCCGACACCGGGTCCGGGCGGCGCAGTGGGGCCGGACGTCTCTGCGACACCGGAGCCGGATGGGGCCGTGGCGCCGGACGGGGCAACGGAGCCGGATGGGGCCGTGGAGCCGGAGTCCGGCGACCCCGAGACCGTGCTCCCCGGCACCGATCAGCTGCGACAGCTCGACGCCACCCCCGACGCGGTCGCGGGGTTCGCGGAGACCGCCGCGACGATCCCGTCGGCCTCCCGCGTGTCCGGCTCGACCCGCTACGACACCGCGGTGCGTGCGACGCGGGCCGTCTACCCGTCGGGTGCGGCCGTCGTCGTCGTCGCGTCGGGCAACGAACTGACGCAGTCGATCGCGGCCGCGGGCGTGGCGGCGGCGATCGGCGCGCCGCTGCTGCCGGTGACCGCCTCCTCGGTGCCGAGCGTCGTCGCGCAGGAACTCGTCCGGTTGGCACCGCAGCGTATCCTCGTGGTCGGACCCACCTCGAGCGTGTCGACGACGGTCGGGTCTCGACTGCGCGAGATCACCTCCGACGTGACCCGGCTGTCGGGTTCTGATGTCTACGCACTCTCCCACGCCGCGCTGCCGCGGTTCCATCCGCGCTCCGACGTCGTGTACGTCGCGGGGG
>NZ_JBKEAY010000133.1:0-7912 GCF_047972865.1 Microbacterium sp. | reverse complement strand
GGCATCGGCGGCGTCCGTGCAGCGACAGGAAGAAAGAGGCCACGATGCCGACGACGATGGCACCCCCGCCGAGCATCAGGTAGAAGTCCCGGCCGACGCCTCCGGTCAGCGGCAGCGTGGGTGCGGCGCGGGGCTGGTTGACGAACGGAAGCGTGAAGACGTGGTTCGGCGCGCCGGCACTGATCGTGAAGGCGTGGGTGCCGGTGACCAGCAGGTATCCGGGCGGCGCGGCGGTCTCGGCCAGAGAGTAGGTACCGGCACCGACCGACTCGACGGCGAACCATCCCGGACGGATGTCGGTGTCCACTCCGGTGTACCCCGCCTGCCCTGTGTTGTCGGTGACGTCGACACTGACGGCTGCCCCACCGATCGTGGCGGTTCCGGAGATCTGCCACTGGGACAGGGCGAGGTCGTTCCCGGCGCCGTCGACTTTCTGCCACCTCACCGAACCGGAGACGGGGGTGTTGACGATCGCACCGGCATCGACGGTGAGGTGCGAGGCGTCGACCGTCAGTGCCCGTACCGTGGCGTCCGGGTGGTACCCGGCCGGCGCGGCGGTTTCGACGAGTTCATACTCGCCCCAGGCCAGCCCGTCGATCCGGAACGCCCCCGCGACCGGGTCGACGTCGGGGCCGGCGCACGGCGCCGACGTGCAGTCGGCGACCGCGACGACGGCGCTGCCTGCGCCCGCCGGTCCGGTGAGGGTCCACTCGGAGCCGGACAGCGGGTTCGCCGGCGTCTGGTCGTCGACCTTGGTCCAGGTGATCGTCCCCGACGTCTGTTTGTTGGTGAAGGTGCACGCCACGTTCTCGTCGCCGAGGATCGCGGGGCTGATCACCTGTGAGACGGAGGTCACCGCCACCGTCGTCGGTGGACCGCTGGGGGGCGTGATCACGCATGAGCCGGAAACGAACTCGTACCCGGTCTGCATCGTCTCTGCCACGCGCAGGCGGAACGAACTGGCCGCGTTGGCGTACAGGTAGCGGAAGGTCCACGTGGCCGTCGCCGGGTCACCGGGCTGGAGCTGCGTCGTCAGTTGCGAGCCGATCGGCGAGCCGGCCATGGTGGTGTCCGGCGTCGTGCCGTCCGCCTGCACCGCCGCTGCTTCCACCGTCCAGCCGGTGCCCGGTTGTGGGTTCAGTCCCTGTTCGTCGAGCACGACCTTGCCGATCGTGACCACTGTGAGGGGGCGGATGCGCAATGGGGTCGGGTCACCCGGCAGCGGGGTGTCGGGGTAGTCGGAGGGCACATCAGCGAATCCGGTCGGCAATCCGCTCAGCGTCGCCTGGTTGACGTAGTCGCCGTGCGGCGCGGCCGGGTCGATCGCCACGTCGATCGAGATGGTCGTGACTCCTCGCGGGACGGTCATCCCCCAGAACGCGATCTGGTTGGTGCCCGCGTATTCGCCGGCGAGGTCACCGATCACGTCCGATGCGGTTCCGCCAAGCACGGCGTTGTCGGCGACAGCGGCGCCGTTCACCTTCACCGAACCGGCGACGAAGGTACCGGGAAGGGCGAAGGTATCGGCGACGTTCACTCCCGCGTGCACGTCGCCGTTCCACGTGATCTCGAAGTCGTAGGTCACGACCTCGCCGCGTTCGCTGTATGGTTTGCCGTCGGGGTCGGTGGCGGCGGTGTGCACGTCCTTGTGCAGCGCTGCCCCGAACCCGCAGGCGGCGCCGTCGAAGAACCCCGCGGTCGGGTTGCCGCTGGAGACGAGTTCGTAGTGTCCGGTCGAGGTCAGGTCGGTGACCCGGTACAGCCTGCCGGTGGCGTTCTGGTAGCCGTAGAGTATTCCGCTCGGCGAGAACCACGTCGCGCCGAACACGCCGCCAGTGACGGCGGGTGACTGCGGGATCCTGGTGACCTGACCGGTCGTCGCATCGACGTTGATGAGGGCGGGCGACGCACCGTCGACCATTCCGTAGAGCAGCCCGTTGATGGGGTTGAATCCCCAGTCCTCCACTCCGATCCCCCCCATTCCGACCGGGAAGATGAACGGGACCTTCGTGTACGTACCGGCCGAGACATCGATCTTGTAGAGGTTGTCGGCCGCGCCGTTGGTCGCGTACAGGTTTCCGCTGTCGTCCATCGCGCCGATCGTCCAGCGCAAGACGGTTCCGACGGCGTTCAGCTCGGCGGTCAGCGGGGTTCCGGTGCCGACCTCGATCGGGATGCCCAGGTCGACCACCGTGCCGTTCGCTGCGAGCTGCACGAGGTGGTTCGCGTGGGGCGCGGGCGTTCCGTTGTCATTGACGTTGCCCAACCCGAAGATGTAACGCGACTCGATGTCCCAACCGATCGCGTTGTAGGGAAACCCCACCGGTCCGGTCAGATCGTTGAAGGTGAACGGAGCGCCTGCATAGTTGATGGTCGCGGGGATGCCCTGATTGGCCGGCGGATTCGAACCGCGCACGAGAACCGCGGTGTTCGGCGTGCACTGCCAGGTGGGCTGCCCCGTGTCGATCGGCGCGGCCGCCGCGGTGTCACCGGTCGTGACCAAGCCGCCCGCGACGGCCACAGCGGCGAGCATCACCCCGGCGAGCAGCGTGGAGACACCGCTACGGAGGGAACTCCGTCGGCTCCGCTGTGCCTTCGTGCGCACGACTCCCCCAAACTCATCCAGGGTCGAACAACGCGCAGTGCCGCGGGTTCGTCACAGTATCCGTGGGGCGGGTTGTGTCGAAGACGCGGTCGTCATGCTCCGGGGGGTGCATAACCTGTCGTTGAGAAAAGTGTATATCCGAATCGGTGGATTTACAAGGGGTTAATTTATAAACATTTTATAAATTAATACCGACAACCGTCGGGCCGGGGATCGTAACGTCCCCGGCCCGACGGCGGTAATCGACGCGGCACCCCTACCCCTTCGTCGCACCCGCCAGCAGACCGCGGACGAAGAACCGCTGCAGCGACAAGAACACGATGAGCGGCACGATCAGCGCGATGAACGCGCCGGCCGTCAGCAGGTACCAGTCCTGACCGCGGCTTCCGGTCATCTCGGCCAGGAGCTTGGTGATCGGGGCGACGTTGCCGTCGGCGAAGATCAACGCGACGAGCAGGTCGTTCCATACCCAGAGGAACTGGAAGATCGCGACCGACGCGATCGCCGGGGCGGTCAGCGGCAGGATGATCCGGAAGAAGATCTGACCGTGACCGGCACCGTCCACCCGCGCCGCCTCGATCACGTCGCGCGGAATCTCCGACACGAAGTTGTGCAGCAGGTAGATCACCAGCGGCAGACCGAAGATCGTGTGGGCGATCCACACCTGCGCGTACCCTGCCGACCCGAAGGCCTCGATGATCGGGAACCCGAAGACTGTCCCCTGGGCGAACAGTTGCAGCAACGGGATGAGCGCCATCTGGATCGGCACGATCTGCAACGCGAACACCCCGACGAACAGGATGTTCTTGCCACGGAAATCGATCCACGCGAACGCGTACGCCGCCAGCATGGCGATGCAGATCGGCAGCACGACGGCGGGGATCGTGATCGCGAACGAGTTCACGAAGGCACCGGCCATGTCGAGCTGGCTGTTGCCGGTCTGCAGGGCAGTGGCGTAATTGTCGAGCGTGAAGCCCCAGTTGGTGAAGACCGTCCACCAGCCGGTGGTCGCAATCAGCTCGGGGGGCCGGAACGAGGTGAGGAAGAGCCCGAACGTCGGCACGGTCCACACCGCGGCGATGATCAACGCCGCCGCAGTCGCCCAGCGGGAGCTGAGCCGCTTCTTCGTGCCGGACAGGTCGGCGCCCTGCCGGCGCCGGGTCTTCTGTGTGACGAGGGTCGCGGTGGCCATCAGCGGATCTCCCTCTGCTTCTTCAACTGCACGGCGTTGTAGATCACGATCGGCATCACCAAGACGAACAGGATGAGCGCGAACGCCGCAGATCTCCCCGCTTCGAAACTACGGAACTGGGTGTACATCTCGTTGGCCAGCACCGAGGTGTTGTTGGCTCCGGCGGTCATGGTGCGCACGATGTCGAACACCTTCAGCGAGGCGATCGAGATCGTGGTGAGCACGACGATCAGTGCCGGCCGGATGCCGGGCACGACGACGTTGATGAACTTCTGCCACCCGTTGGTTCCGTCCAGTTCCGCGGCCTCCAGTTGCTCGGTCGGCACTCCCTTGATGGCTGCCGACAGCACGACCATCGCGAAACCTGTCTGGATCCAGATGAACACGACGATGAGCCACAGGCTGTTCCAGGGGTCGTCGGCGAGGAAGTTGTAGGGTTCGCCGCCGAACCACACGATCACCTGGTTGAGGAACCCGATCTGGCCGACGTCCTCGGGGCGTGCGGTGTACATGAACCGCCAGATGATCGACGCCCCCACGAACGAGATCGCCATCGGCATGAACACGAGGATCTTGTAGTACTTCTCCCCCCGGGTCTTGTCGATGAAGTAGGCGTACGCGAGTCCGGCCACCGTCGAGACGACGGGCGCGATGAGCACCCACAGCACGGTGTTGAGGATGACGCGCACGTTCTGCGGCTGCGTGAAGATCCACACGAAGTTCTCGAATGCGACGAATTCCGTGCCGCGAGAGTTCATGAACGCCTGACCGATGGTCTGGATCGTGGGCACCACGAGCCCGACCGCGAGGAGCACGATCGCGGGGGCGAGGAAGCCGACCAGCTGGAACAACGACCCGGCGCCGTCTTTGGCGCGCCGATCGAGGAAGAAGAACAGCAGACCGAGTACGGCTGCGGCGGCGACCGCTTCCATCCAGGACTGGAAGAGGAACAACACCAGCGCCGGCCCGACGATGCAGGCGATCAGGCGGATGACGGTGTACACCGTGCCGCGGCGCGGCGCGATCTCGATGAAGAAGAGGATGAGGCCGACCACCACGACGAACGCGGCGACGATGACGACGATCTCCAACCACGGGTTGAGCGTGGACAGCCAACGGAAGAAATCTTGAACGGACACTGACACACCTTTCGAGTGCGACGATGAACTCGCGGCGGCGTCAGGTACGCCGCCGGTCACCGCGGGGCCGCCCTTCCGGGCGGCCCCGCGGGGTCGGAGTCAGGCTAGGACGACGGCCAACCGGCCTCGATCTGCCCGAGCACGGCGTCTGTCGACGTACCGTTGACCCAGTCGACCATGCCCTTCCAGAACGTTCCCGCACCCACGGCCGACGGCATCAGGTCGGAGCCGTCGAAGCGGAACGTGGTGTCCTCCGCCTGCAGGATGCTGATGGCCTCCTGCAGAATCGCGCTTGACGCGTTGGTGGGGTCGAGGCCCTTGTTCGCGCTGATGACGCCGCCGAGCGACACACGGCTGTTGGCCCAGTCGGCGCTGGAGAGGTACTCCTGTACCTTCTGCGTCGCCTCGTTGTCGTTGAAGGCCGCGACGATCTCGCCGCCGCCGGTCACCACCGCGCCGCTGTCGCTGGAGCCACCGGTGAACGGCGGTGTCAGGAAGGCCCAGATGTCGCCGTCTGCGGCCACCGTGCCACCGGCGTCGGTGACGAAGCCGTCGTAGAACGACGCTTGGTGGTGCAGCGCACAGTCTCCGCTGACCAGGGCGGCCGCCGGGTCGCCGAACGGCGTCGTCACGATCGAGGCGACGTCGCCGAAGCCCGCGTTGTCGTAGTCGGGGTTGAGCGCGATCTTGCCGAACTCGTCGAAGGCCGAGGCGATCTTCGGATCGGTGAACGGCACCTCGTTGGCGACCCACTGGTCGTAGACCTCGGGGCCCGACTGGCGCAGCACGATGTCTTCGATCCAGTCAGTGCCCGGCCATCCGGTCGCTGCGTCCGATCCGAAGCCGATGCACCACGGGGCCTTGTCGGTGTCGGCCTGGATCTGTGCGGTCAGATCGAGCAGACCCTGCCAGTCAGTGGGAACCTCGTAACCGTTGTCGGCGAAGTACGACGGCGAGTACCAGATCCACCCCTTGACGCTCGCCATCAACGGGGCGCCGTAGAGTGTGCCGTCGACCGTGCCGTAGCCGGCCCAGTCCTCGGACCAGCCTTCGGCGACGTTGCTGGCGACCGCGTCGGGGGCTTCGACGAGGAACCCGCGCGAGGCCATGTCGGCCATGAGGCCCGGCTGTGGGAAGATCGCGATGTCGGGCGCATTGCCGCCCTGGGCGCGAACGGCGATCTGCGCCTCGAATTCCTTCGAGGCCTCGTACTGGATGTCGATGCCGCTGGATTGCTCCCACTCGGCCCACGACTGCTCGAGCAGCTCAGCCTCGGTGTCGGCGATCGTTCCATACACCGTGACGACCGAGCCGGCCGCGTTCCCGGTGCTGCCGGTGGACCCGTCGGAACCGCCCGATCCGGGTCCGCCACTACATCCGGTGAACGCAAGTCCTGCCGCCGAGACGATGGCGATGGGTGCAATCCAACGTCGGTGAGACCTCACCATGTGATTCCTCCTCAATGAGAAATTCGGGTATGCGTGCTGTGAACGCAGATCGGTTCATAGGGAACCGATTCCAGGTAACAGTAGTGGAGCACGTAGAATCACACAATATCCCGCCATGTCACAACCAGATAACATCGATATATCGGGGATGAGGTCGATTTCTGCAATGATGGAACCGGTTTCAGAATTCGACGTGTCACTTCCGAATCGAGAGGGTCTCATGGTTGGAATCTCAGACGTCGCGCGCGCCGCGGGAGTCTCGAAGGCCACCGCGAGTCGCGCACTGTCCGGCGCCGGCTACGTGTCCACCACGACGCGGGCCCGGGTGCTGGCCGCCGCCGACGAACTGGGCTACGTCCCGTCGACGAGTGCCGTGAGCCTGGCGACCGGGCGCACCCAGAACATCGGCGTCGTCATGCCCTACGTGAACCGCTGGTTCTTCGCCGAGGTGCTGGAGGGCATTCAGCGCGCCCTTCTGGATCGGGGACTGGACCTCACCCTGTATGACGCACGTCCGGGCAGCCCGGGCCGCGAGCGGATCTTCGATGACTTCCTCGCCCGCAAACGGTTCGACGGACTGATCGCCGTCGGGGTGGAACCGCGACACGACGAGATCGACCGTCTCCTGTCGATCGGACGCCCCGTCGTCACCGTCGTCGGCCCCGACAGCCCGTCGAGTCTGGTCGAGATCGACGACGACGCCGCCGCTCGCCGCGCGACGGATCACCTGCTCACGCTGGGACACACGCAGATCGCCTTCCTCGGCGGGACTCCGGGCGAACACTGGGCTCGTGTGGAGCGCCGACGCCTCGCCGGGTACGAGGCCGCGATGACGGAGGCCGGCGTCTCCGACGCCATCCGGCACGTTCGCTGCGTCGCTTCCATCCCGGGGGGTTACGAGGCATCCGTCGATCTGCTCACCGAATCATCCGCCCGCGTGACCGGGCTCGTCGCTGTCTGCGACGAGGTTGCGATCGGAGCGATCGTGGCAGCGCGCCAACTCGGGATCGCCGTTCCCGCGCGGTTGTCGATCGTCGGGTTCGACGACCACGAGTACGCCGAGATGTTCGGGTTGACCACTCTCCGCCAGAATCCTCGTGAGCAAGGCTTCGCCGCCGTCGAACTTCTGGTGAAACACCTCGAGGATCCCACGCGCGAGCCGGAGCGGATCCGGATGCCCGCCCGCATGGTCGTGCGCGGATCCACGGCGGCTCCGCCCTCGGCGCCGGACCCGGCCGGTGCCGTCCCCGAGCGGTCGCTGCACGCGAGCGAATGACACAGGCCCCCGCGGCGCGAGGTGCGCGCCGCGGGGGCCTGTGTGTGCGAAAGGGATGCGGTTACTTCAGGGTCACCGAAGCACCGGCCTCTTCGAGCGCGGCCTTCGCCTTGTCGGCGGTCTCCTTGTTCGCGCCCTCCAGGACGGCCTTGGGGGCTCCGTCGACGACGGCCTTGGCCTCGCCCAGGCCGAGCGAGGTGAGCTCGCGGACGACCTTGATGACCTGGATCTTCTTGTCGCCGGCGGCCTCGA
>NZ_JBKEAY010000027.1:0-20811 GCF_047972865.1 Microbacterium sp. | reverse complement strand
TCGGCCGCCTCGGCACGCAGCAACTCGAGACTGGCCCGCGGGGGCACGTTCGGCTGCTGACTCACCCCTCCAGCGTACGCGGCGCCAGGATGCGCAGGATCAGATCCAGTCGTCGTCGTCGCGGCCGAGTTCCGCGACGATGCGATTCAGGTCCTGGATCGTCGAGAAGTCGATTCTGATCTGGCCTTTTCGTGCCGAGAGTGCGATCTTCACCGTTGTGTTGAGTCGGTCGCCGAGCTTGTCGGCCATCTCGTCGAGGTGTGCCCGCCGTGCGCCCGGCTGCGGTGCCGTGGTGCGGATCCGGCCCGACCCGCTGTGCTTGGCGGCTGTTTCGGCCGCACGCACGGAGAGGTCTTCGTTGACGATCTTGTCGGCCAGCCATGCCATCGCGCCGGGGTCGTCGAGGGAGAGGATCGCGCGGGCGTGGCCGGCGCTCAGTACGCCCGCCGCGACGCGCTGCTGCACTGCGAGGGGAAGTTTGAGCAACCGGATCGTGTTGCTGATCTGTGGCCGCGACCGGCCGATGCGCACGGACAGCTCTTCCTGGGTGATGCCGAAGTCGTCGAGCAGCTGCTGGTACGCCGAGGCCTCTTCGAGCGGATTGAGCTGGGAGCGGTGGAGGTTTTCCAGCAGCGCGTCGCGCAGCATGACGTCGTCGGCGGTCTCGCGGACGATCGCGGGGATCGTGGCGAGGCCGGCATCCCTCGCCGCGCGGGTGCGGCGCTCGCCCATGATGAGTTCGTACGCGCCGTCGCCGTTCTTGCGCACCACGACCGGCTGGAGCACGCCGAACTCGCGCACACTGTGGACGAGTTCGGCGAGGTCGTCGGAGTCGAAGTGGGTGCGCGGTTGCCGCGGGTTCGGCACGATCTCGTGGGGATCGATCTGGATGAGCCGCGCTCCCGGCACCGTGACCAACTCGGCGAGGTCGGCCGCGTCCTCCGCTGGGCCCACCACGTCGGCGCCGGCGCCGTTGTTCGCACCTCCGCCGGGGAAGAACACATCCACCGGCCGAAGTTCGGTGGCCTCGGTGGTGGGGATGAGTGCGCCGATGCCTCGTCCCAATCCGGTGCGTTTGGCCATCAGGGTGCTCCTTCTTCGTGGTGAACCTCGTGTCCCCGTTGGACCATTTCGACCGCCGCCTCCCGGTAGGCGAGCGCGCCCACCGATGTCGGGTCGTACGCGATCACCGTCTGGCCGAAACTCGGTGCCTCCGAAATGCGAACCGAGCGCGGGATGACCGTGTGCAGCACCTGCGGCGCGAAGTGGCGGCGAACTTCGTCGGCGACCTGCTGGGCCAGCCGGGTGCGGCCGTCGAACATCGTGAGCAGGATGGTCGAGAGTGTGAGGCCGGGGTTGAGGTGCTTCTGGATCATCTGCACACTTCCGAGCAGCTGACTGAGCCCTTCGAGCGCGTAGTACTCGCACTGGATCGGGATCATCAGCTCTTTCGCCGCCGTGAAGGCGTTGATGGTGAGCAGTCCCAGCGACGGTGGGCAGTCGATCAGGATGACATCCGGCGGCGCCTCGACGACCTGCAGGTAGTCGGTGATGGCGGTGCGCAGCCGGTGTTCCCGAGCCACCTGTGTTGCCATCTCGATTTCTGCTCCTGCCAGGTGAATTGTGCTCGGTGCGCACAACAGGAGCGGCGACTCCGGGCTGGTCTGGACGATCTCGGCGAGGGGGAACTCATCGATCAGCACGTCGTACACGCTGGGCGTGTCGGCACTGTGCGGCACACCTAGCGCGGTCGACGCGTTGCCCTGCGGATCGAGGTCGATGACAAGCACCCGGGCACCGTGTGCGGCCAGGGCTGCGGCCAGGTTCACCGTCGAGGTGGTCTTACCCACGCCGCCCTTCTGGTTGGACACCGTGATGATGCGCGTGTCTCCCGAGAACGTCAGGTGGACCGCGTCAAGGGCTTCGCGACGGGAGGGGAGGTCTGCGCCGTCATTCCGCGAGGACGCGTCGGCGACGGAGGTGGATGTTGCTGACAGCGCGTTCTCCGGTTCCGTCACAGGTGCTCCTATCCTCGCGGGGTTGACCCCCTCTACTTTAGGTGACCCCCACGACAGCGCTGACCATCTCCACACCCGGACACGCCGATCATTCCCGGGCCCCGGGCAGCCGTCGACCGCAGACGTCACCTCGTTCTCTGGTCACGTTTCACGTGAAACGGCGACGTATCCCGTCGCACCGTTCGTACTGACAACCCCTCATCCCGTGTGCCGCCCCGCGACATGCGCGGTGTCGGTACAGCAGGCGTTTCACGTGAAACGGCCACGATGTCGTCGGACTCGCCTTCCGCCCATCCCACTGTTCCCGTGTCGGTCCCGTGACTCCCTCGTTGCCGTAGCTTGTGACCATCCGCGTGCGAAACCGAGACCGCGCACCGATGATGGGTCCTCGTGCGTGGTGGCGTCAGCGCGGGGTGCTTCGGTTCGCCTGGACGTTCCCGCAGCCATGTTTCACGTGAAACGCTCGCATTCACGACGAGTGTGGCGCGCCAAAGCACGTGCCGTAGGCGATCGCGACGACGAGCTCTGGCGGAAGAGCGTGTCGTGACGACCTCGTAGCTGACCTCGGCTGATGCACCGCGCGAACGTAGCCACCGCGGGACACGTGCGGCGTTGCACGTGAAACACGGATCATCCACGACGCGACCCACACGACCGAGCACCATACAATGCCGACGGTCGGTGTCACCCTTGAAGCACACACTGCGCCAACGAGGTCGCGGGCTCTCACACGACACCCTTGGTACGCACATGCGTCGACTGCAGCGTTTCACGTGAAACATCGGTCTTCGACGACACCCATCGCTGTACCTGCGCGGACGCCGCGTGCCGTTTCACGTGAAACGGGACACCTCAACGAGGCGCGCAGACTGGCCCAGTTCTCCGCCTCGGCAGCGATGCCGAGAAGGAAGCACCAAAGTCGCGGGGCCGTCTCAGCGCACGTGTCGAGGACGTACAACCCGCACTATACGCAAGACTCGTCCCGCGCCCTTCGTTTCACGTGAAACACACTCGTTCTCGGCGCGCTGCGCGTGCGCACCATGACCTCGTGCCGGCGAGCACTGCCACCTCTCATATCCATGCACTGACCGTCATCACGTGCAGAGGTGCTCGACGTCATCGCCAGCGAACGTGGCGCATTTCCTTGGCGCGACGCATACGGGTGCCGTTTCACGTGAAACACTGCCAGCCCCTGACGTCGCGCGTACACAATCACACGTGTGACGGGTCGCACGCGACCCCCTGTCGCCTCTGCCCCCGACAGCGCGACAATAGTCTGAGGGTCGACCATCGAACGTCAAGCATTTCCCTTGTCGCAAGGCGCACCGATGCTGCTTCACGTGAAACACCCGCAGCCCCATGACATCGCCTGCGCATACCAGCCAGCATCGGGGATCGCCCGCGACAGGCGGCGACCCCCGCGCCCACGCCCGTGCGGAACAACCGGCATCAGAGGTTGCCCGCGTCGGTCCGCGCACCCCCTGCTCACGCCCGTGAAACAACAACTTGCGCGTAAACCCCATCCCCATCAGATGTCGGCTTCCTCCACTCGGATCGGCGCGCCGAACGCGTTTCACGTGAAACATCGCCAGCCCATGACACCGTCCGTGCGGAACAACAAGCATCGGGGGTCGCCCGAAACGGCCGGTGAACGCGTGCTCGCGCTTGCGACACAACCACCCGCAGGTCAAGGCCATCGCCACCGAACGTCGGCGATCGCCGGCGAGACACCGCGAACCCTCGCCGTTTCACGTGAAACACCGCGGGACCTGTACAGTGCCCGCGCGAAACAAGAGACAGTCGACGTCCCTGAGTGCGCGCACGCGCGACTGATCACCGCGTCGATCAGGCCTGCGTCGAAAGGCCAGGCGGATGCGCGGTGCTCGCGCCAGCGAGGTGTGGCACCCTCTCCGTGTTTCACGTGAAACGGGCCTTGCGTACGGAGTCACGAGCTCAGGCAGAGCTTCCCCACGATGACCCGACCCATGAGTGCCGCGCCTCGGCGGACACCGCCAATCACGTGGCTCTCCACGAGGCCACCGGTGGTCAGTCACCGAGCCGGCCCTTCCGTCGGCACAACGGACCCGCCCGACGCACGCGACGTGATCCGCCGGATTGACTGCTATGGGGGACCGCACCAGAGCAGCGATCAGGGCAAGGGGAGTCAGTCTCGGGGGACCCAGTTTCGGGGCGACTCAGCTGCTCCGAGTCCGAACAGACCGAAGACGTAGGTAACTCCCAGATCAGATCGATCAAATGTAGCATCCGGAAGGATGACAATCACCGAACAGTCGCACGCACCACCCGGGTCGGCTCCTCGAGGAAACCTCCACCCACCGACTCCACCCGCACGTCCGAGAGCCCGAACCGACGAACCTGCTTCGCCGCGGCGGTGATCTCGTTCGCCGCATTCGCGCCCTTGAGCAGCACCAGTTCGCCGCCGTCGCGGACCAGCGGTGCCGTCACCGGGATCAGTGTGCGCAGGGCGCTCACCGCCCGAGCCGTCACGGCGTCGAGAACCGGACCCTCCGGCCAGTCCTCCGCACGGGAGCGCACGACCTCGACGTTCGCCAGCCCGAGGGCGGTCACTTGCTCACTGAGCCAGGTCGTCCGACGCCCGATCGGCTCGATCAGCACCCACTCCACGTCGGGACGCGCGATGGCGAGCACGAGCCCCGGCAACCCGGCGCCCGAACCGACATCACCCACGCGACCACGGAACAACGGCGCGACAACAGCACTGTTCAGGAGATGGCGCGACCACAACCGGGGCAATTCTTGGGGGCCGATCAACCCGCGCAGTTCACCGTTGTCGGCCAGGGCCGTCGCGAATCTCCGCGCACGATCAATGCCCTCACCGAAGACCCGCGCGGCCGCCGCGGGTTCCGTCTCGGTCAGCGGTGTTTCACGTGGAACGTCATCCACGGCGCACGACGGTGTGGCGATCAGACCCCTCACCGTACGATTCGGACACCAGCCCGCGGTCGGCCACGATGTCGTGAACGAGCTTGCGCTCGTAGCTCGACATCGACGGCAACGATGCTTGGGACGCGCCGTCATCCAGTCGCGCGATAGCGGCATCCACCAACTTCTCCAACTGAACGTGGCGTGCATCGCGGGAGCCACCGACATCGAGGATCAGGCGGGAGAAACGCCCGGTCTTCGCCTGCACCGCGATCCGGGTGAGCTCCTGCAGCGCTTGCACGGTGTCGGGATTCGAGAGCACCGACAGCGACCCGTCACCGTCCTCCTCAACGGCAACATACGCACGCCCCGATCGCGTATCAAGTGCCAGGTCACCGCCAATATCGGCGATGTCGAGCAGACCCTCGATGAAGTCGGCGGCGATGTCGCCTTCCTCTTCGAGCTGTTCGTCGGAGGGAGGTGTGCGATCGGTCGTCGCGGACGGGTCAGTCATGATCTGCCTTCGCTTTTGTCGTGTCGTGGTGAGCCGCCATCACGCGCCGTTGTCGCTCTCAGGCTTGTTCTTCTGCTGCTTCTTCGCGCGCTTCTTGCTCATCGGCTGCTGGCGCTTCGGAGCCTGTTCCTTGGCCTTCTGCGCCTCCTCGTACAACCGCTGCTGCTCGGCCTGGTATTTGTCCATCGGAACGATCTTGCCGTCGGCGGTGAGCGCCTTGCCCTTCCGGGCCAACCGCTCCTCGCGCTCCTTCGCCGCCTCGGAACCGGGCGTCGGGAGGTTGCGGATGACGATGAACTGCTGCGCCATCGTCCACAGGTTGCTGACGAACCAGTAGATGACCACGCCCAGCGGGAAGAACACCCCCGAGAAGATGAACGCCAGCGGCAACACGTAGAGCATGATCCGCTGCATCTGGTACGCCTGACCTGTCTTGGCCTCGGGCGACAGGTTCTTCGAAATGATCTGCAGCTGCGTGATGAACTGCGACCCGATCATCAGCACGACCAGGATGATGAGGATCACGACCGTGGCCATCTGACCCTGGTTGATCGCGTCGATCATGTTGGTGTGCAACGGGGCGACGTCGAACAGCTGCGCGTCGTAGAACTGCTTGGTCAGCTCGGGGCTCAGCAGCCCCACACCGCCGACGCCCCACTCGGCATGACGCTTGACGTCGCTCAACGTGTAGAACATGCCGAGAAGGATCGGCATCTGTACCAGCAGCGGCAGACAGCTCGACACCGGCGTGGTGCCGTGCTTCTTGTAGAGCGCCATCGTCTCGCGGCTCATCGCCTCACGCGAAAGCTGATCGCGCTTGCCGCGATACTTCTCCTGAACCTTCTTCAGTTCCGGAGCGATCTCCATCATCTTCCGCTGACTCTTGATCTGCCGCACGAACAGCGGAATCAACGCTGCCCGCACCACAATCACAAGGCCGACGATCGACAGGACCCAGGTGGCGCCGGCAGCCTCGGGCAGACCGAGAGACGTCAGCAGCCAGTGCCAGAAGACGAGCAACGCCTCCACGAGCCACTTGAACGGCCACATAAGGATGCTGAAGAAGTCCGCACCGTCACCGGGAGCCGGGGTCGTGGGTGTCGGAACCGCCGGTGTCGGAGTGGCGGAGAACACGTACGACAACACCGACAGCGGAGTCTCGGTGAGAAGATTCGGCACGGAATCAGTCCTTTCTGGGGGGCACGACGAACCCGTGCGGAGTCAGTTGGTGACGAAATCGCTTGTGGGGCGGAACATCGTCGATGCCACCGGCTGCCCAGGGATGACAGCGGACGACACGCGCAACACTGAGCGCGGCACCCTTGACGACGCCGTGCTGCTGGACCGCACCCACGGCGTACGCCGAGCAGGTGGGATAGAACTTGCACACGTCGCCGTACAGATGCGAGACCGTCGCGCGATAGGCGTGCAACAGCCCCAGCAACGCGTTGCGCGGCAGCAGCGGCACCGCCTGCCACACCGTCGACGACGTCAGGTGGCCCTCGCCGAGAGCAGAGGCCGGCAGCGTCGTGGTCCTCACGTCGCCGCCCTCCGCGACAGGCAGCGGGAGACCTCCGCGCGCAACGTCTCGAAATCCGCCGTCGCAGCGCCGGGAAGAGCGCGCACCACGACGTCGGATCCGGCACTCACGCCCGGCAACGCCTCCGCGCACACCGCCTTGAGCCGACGACGCACCGTGTTGCGGATCACCGCACCACCCACTTGCTTGCTCACGATGAAGCCGAACCGCGCCGGCTGCGAGGACCGCGTCGACGACACGTACGTCACCGTGTTGCGAGCGGCACACTTGCCACCCCCGCGCACGACGGCTCGATAATCCGTACCGCGAGTCAACCGGTTCCCGCGCGCCAGCACTGTGACGAAAAGGTCAGGCAGAGAGCTCGCTGCGCCCCTTGGCGCGGCGAGCGGACAGGATGGCGCGGCCGGCGCGAGTGCGCATGCGCGCGCGGAAACCGTGCTTCTTCGCGCGACGGCGGTTGTTGGGCTGGAACGTACGCTTGCTCATGAGGATCACTCCGGATCGTGCATCACCGGAACGCTACAGGCCGGAGACACTGACAACAGGGATTGCCCGTGCGGGCAGAAGTCAACCGACTAAGGGTACGTCGACTCACCCACGAACTCAAACCGACACCACCGGCGCGCCATTATGCACACCTGCAACCCCACCCTGGCGAGGACACGCTGTGGACGCCTACAGTGGATTTGTTCCCGTGCACGCGCCTCGTTAGCGTGGCACGGATAAGTTCTGTCCACTCGGTGTGTCCCTGCCCACAACGGCAACGATCCCGCACACACCGACACTCTTCTGCTGGGGGTGCCATGTCGCAGCGCGACACTCCAGACGTTCCCGTCTGGACCGCCGTGCTCGACTGGCTCGGCACCGACGAGCGCGTGACCCCGCAGCTCCAGGGCTTCTTGAACCTGGCCGTCGCGCAAGGCGTCATGAGTGGCACCCTCTACCTCGACGTCCCGAACGATCTCACCGCCGCACAGTTCAACACGCGACTGCGCGCGCCGATCATGGAGGCCCTCGCAAGCGTCGAGGCCGAGCCCGCCGCGAGCGCGTTCCGCGTCGTGGTCAATCCGGAACTCGCCGACGCCCACCTCACCGCGCCGATCCCGGTGCAGACCATGCAGACGGTGCCGCCGACGACCATCCCGCGCCACCTACCCGAAGAGATGCGCGAAACGGCATCCACCGCCTCGCGCAGTGACACCCGGCTCAATCCGAAGTACACATTCGACAACTTCGTCATCGGTCAGTCCAACAGATTCGCCCACGCCGCAGCCGTTGCCGTCGCCGAAGCGCCCGCCAAGGCATATAACCCGTTGTTCATCTACGGCGATTCCGGACTGGGCAAGACCCATCTCCTGCACGCGATCGGCGACTACGCCATCAACCTGTACGCGGGCATCAAGGTGCGATATGTGTCGAGCGAGGAATTCACGAACGACTTCATCAACTCGATCGCCAACAACCGGGGTTCGGCGTTCCAAGCCCGCTACCGCGACGTCGACATCCTGCTGATCGACGACATCCAGTTCCTGCAGGGGCGCGCCGAGACCCAAGAGGCGTTCTTCCACACGTTCAACACCCTCCACGACCACGACAAGCAGGTGGTGATCACCAGCGACGTGCCGCCTCGCCACCTCACCGGGTTCGAGGACCGGATGCGGAGCCGGTTCGAGTGGGGCCTCATCACCGATGTGCAGGCACCCGACCTCGAGACCCGTATCGCCATTCTCCGAAAAAAGGCGCAGTCCGAACGGCTTCACGTTCCGGACGAGGTACTCGAGTACATCGCCACGAAGGTCTCGTCCAACATCCGCGAACTGGAGGGCGCCCTTATCCGGGTGTCGGCATTCGCGAGCCTCAACCGTTCCACCCTCGACATCTCCCTGGCCAAGACGGTGCTGCGTGACATCGTCGATCAGGACGACGCCAACATCATCTCCCCGACCGACATCATCGGCGCCACGGCGGACTACTTCCGTCTGACCGTCGACGACCTCTACGGGTCGAGCAGATCACAGGCCGTCGCGACCGCACGGCAGATCGCCATGTACCTGTGCCGGGAACGAACGAGTCTGTCGCTGCCGAAGATCGGCCAGCTCTTCGGCAACCGCGACCACACCACCGTCATGTACGCGTACAAGAAGATCAGCGAGCTCATGAAAGAGCGGCGCTCCATTTACAACCAGGTCTCCGACATCACGACGCAACTGGGCCGCGTCGGCCGCTGACCCCATTCCGACCCGCCACCGCCCCCGTTCGGGCGGCTTTCGACACGCGTTTACACAGTGTGGACAGCCTGTGGATAACTTCGCGTCGCCCGTGCGGTTCTGTGAACGCGGCGGCATGTTCTGTGGATGACAGTGTGGGGACGATTTCCCCCAGGAATTCAACGTTCTGTCCCCATCCGCAACCCGCTCACAACTTACACGCGTGTGGTTTCCGTGCGCCGACAGCGATCGCCCGAGTTATCCACAGTTTCCACAGCGGTTAACACCATGACAAACAGAACATGAACAACAAGGGGCATCCGATCACCTCATCCCTGTCGGGCCGCACCGATCCGCTCGCGAAGCGTTGGCTGTAGGGCACTAGCATGGGAGAGCCTTCGATACTGACAAGGGAGCACTAGTGAAGTTCCACGTGAATCGCGATGTCTTCAGCGAGGCCGTGTCATTTGTCGTCAAGCTCCTGCCGCAGCGAAACCCGCAACCGATTCTTGCCGGTGTGCTGATCGAGGCATCCGAGGCCGGGCTCTCTCTCGCCGCCTTCGACTATGAAGCGTCTGCGCGCACCACGATCGAGGCCACGGTCGACGACCCCGGAACGATCCTCGTGCACGGCCGGTTGTTGTCGGAGATCGCCAGCCGCCTTCCGAATGCTCCGATTCAGATCGAGGTCGACGAGGGCGGCGGCGTGCTCCTGACGTGTGGGTCGGCCCGCTTCACCCTGGCGTCGATGCCGGTGCAGGAGTACCCGGCCATCCCCGAAGTCACGGGGGATTCGGGACTGGTCCCGGCCGAGGATTTCGCCACCGCGATTGCCCAGGTCGCTTTCGCCGCCTCGCGCGACGACGTTACTCCGGTGCTGACGGGTGTTCAGCTGGAGGTGGCCGGCACCGAACTGAGCCTGGTCGCCACGGATCGCTACCGGGTGGCGTTGCGAGACATCCCGTGGGACGGCGGCGCAGTCTCGGGTGACGAGTCGACCACCGCCCTCGTTCCCGCCCGCACCCTCACCGAGGTCGGCAAGACGTTCGCGCACTCCGGTGACATCCAGGTGTCGTTCTCGGGATCGGGCGACCGTGAGATCATCGCGTTCACCGCGGGGAACAAGACGGTGACCTCTCTGCTGATCAAAGGCAACTTCCCGCCGGTGCGGCGGCTGTTCCCCGAGCAGACCGATCACTACGCCGTCGTGAACACGGCGGACCTCACCGAAGCCGTGCGCCGCGTGGCCCTCGTGCTCGACCGGTCGGCGCCGCTGCGGTTCACGTTCGGGCCGGACGGTGTCTCGATGGATGCCTCCGGCACGGAGCAGGCCCAGGCCACCGAGTCGGTCGATGCCACGCTCACCGGCGAGGAGGTCACGCTCGGCCTGAACCCGCAGTATCTGCTGGAGGCCCTGGCCGCGGTGCGCAGCGAATTCACGCGGGTCACGTTCACGTCGAGTGAGAACGCGAACAAGCTCAGCCCCATTCTCGTGACGGCGCAGACCTCCGGTGGGCCCGAGAGCTTCAAGTACCTCCTGCAGCCGAACCTGCTGCTGCGCTGACGTTCACCGGTCAGACGGCGTCGGTGCGCCGGAATAGGCTGGATCGGTGATCGTGGAGCAGCTCAGCCTCGTCGACTTCCGCAACTATGCGGCCGCCGACGTGGCTCTGGCTCCGGGGCCGAACGTCTTCGTGGGGCGCAACGGCCAGGGCAAGACCAATCTGGCGGAGGCGATCGGCTACCTCGCCACGCTGGGTTCGCACCGGGTCTCGCAAGACGCCCCGATGGTGCGCGACGGTGCGGATGCCGCCATCGTCCGCGCCCGGCTCGCCCACGGCGAACGGCGTGTGCTGCTGGAGACGCAGATCAATCGGTCGGGGTCCAACAAAGCTCGCGTGAACGGGTCGCCGGTGAAGTCGGCCGAGTTGCCGCGCCATGCCCATGTGGTGCTGTTCGCCCCCGAGGACCTGCAGATCGTCCGCGGCGACCCCGCCGGCCGGCGCCGCTCCGCCGACCAGCTGCTGATTCAGCGATCACCGCGCATGTCGGCGGTGATCGCCGACTACGAACGCGTTCTGAAACAGCGCAACGCCCTCCTCAAGTCGGCGCGGGCCCGCGGAATGCGGGCCGAATCGCTCAGCACCCTCGACGTGTGGGACGACAAGCTGGTGCAGCTGGGCACCGAGGTCATCCGCGCGCGGTGCGCGCTGGCCGTCGACCTCGCCGCGCCATCGCGTGACGCGTACACGACCATCGCCGGCGCTGATCACGGTGCGTCGGCGGAATGGATGCTGTCGGTGGCCGGGGCCGACCCGGAAGACTCCCTCGAGGATGCCGCGGTGACCGATCGCGCCGACGAGGGCGTCGTTCCCGACCGTGACAGTGTGACCCACTCGTTCCGTGCCGCGCTCGTCGCCAAACGCTCGAACGAACTGGAACGCGGTGTGACCCTCGTGGGCCCGCACCGGGACGATCTGGTGCTGCGCCTGCGCGATCTGCCGGTGCGCGGGTACGCCTCGCACGGGGAGTCGTGGTCGGTCGCGCTGTCGTTGCGGCTCGCGTCGGCCCACCTGTTGCGCGCCCAATCGGCCCTCGGCGACCCGATTCTCATTCTCGACGACGTCTTCGCCGAACTCGACGCCGATCGGCGCACGCGTCTGGCAGCCGTCGCCGCCGACTTCGAGCAGGTCATCGTCACCGCGGCCGTCGAGGCCGACGTCCCCGGTGCGTTGCGCGCCCGGACGGTGCAGGTCGCCGCCGGCACCATCCTGCAGCCGGATGCCGGGGCCACCGCGTCCGGGGTCCTCCCGGCGCCCGGCGAGGGGCCCGCGGAATGACCGACGAACGCCCCAGCGAAACGGTCGCCACCTACCTGCGTCTGCGCGGTCTGCAGCCCTCTGCCTGGGCGAAGCGCCGGCGCACCCGGCGCGCCGGCGATGAGGATAAGCAGCCGTTCACCCCGGGCCGCGACCCGCACGGTGTCGGGGACGTGCTCGCCGACCTCACCCGGGACGCCGGCTGGGATCCGCAGTTGGCCAGGGAGGACCTCGTGCGGCAGTGGCGCGACGTCGCGGGTGAAGAGACAGCGCGTCACGCCGAACCGGTTGCCCTCGGCGACGGCATCCTCACGGTGCAATGCGATTCCACGGCGTGGGCCAAGAACCTCTCGCTGATGCGCGGGACCATCGTCACCGAGATTCTGAAGCGTTTCCCGGATGCCGGCGTCGACAGCATCCGTTTCGTCGGACCGGACGTCCCCTCGTGGAAATGGGGCCCCAGAGCCGTTCCAGGCCGTGGTCCTCGCGATACCTACGGGTGACCCAACAACGGAGATAGCCGACTCCCGTTTATCGCGGCACAGGGCCGTATAACGCTGAGAGAGCGCTGCCAACCGGTAGACTGTCACGGTCCACCACAACCGACCCGGGAGCCGTTCACGAGAGCCATGACGCCTGAATCTTCTGACAGCGCTTCCGAGGCGAGCGAACCGGCCACCCCCACCGTCCCGTCCGAATACGGCGCCGACGCGATCCAGGTGCTCGAAGGACTCGAAGCCGTCCGCAAACGTCCCGGCATGTACATCGGCTCCACCGGGGAGCGCGGCCTGCATCACCTCGTATACGAGATCATCGACAACGCGGTCGACGAAGCGCTCGCCGGGTACTGCGACACGATCGAGGTCACGATTCTCGCCGACGGCGGTGTGCGCGTGTTCGACAACGGTCGCGGCATTCCGGTGGACCCGCACGCCTCGGACCCCACGAAGTCCACGGTCGAAGTCGTGCTCACGGTGTTGCACGCCGGCGGCAAGTTCGGCGGCGGCGGGTATGCCGTCTCGGGCGGCCTGCACGGTGTCGGCTCGTCGGTCGTGAACGCGCTGTCGAGCCGATTCGAGGTCGAGATCAAGCGCCAGGGTCACGTGTGGCGTCAGTCGTATTCGCGTGGCGGCACCCCGGACGGCCCGCTCGTGAAGGGCGAGGCCACCGAACAGACCGGCACGATCGTCACGTTCTGGCCCGATGCCGAGATCTTCGAGACCGTCGACTTCGACTACGACACGCTGCGCACCCGGTTCCAGCAGACGGCGTTCCTCAACAAGGGCCTGCGGATCACGCTGGCCGACCTCCGCCCGGCATCCGCGTATGTCATCGATCACGAGGACGGCACGGCGGAACAGAAGCAGCCCGCCGACGACTTCCTGTACGAGCGCGGCCTCGTCGATTACGTCGAGTACCTCAACAAGGTGCGTAAGGCCGATGTCGTCAACGACGAGATCATCGAGGTCGAATCCGAGGACCCGGCCCGGCACATCTCACTGGAACTGGCGATGCAGTGGACCACCAGTTACACCGAGAACGTCTTCACGTTCGCGAACACCATCAACACCCACGAGGGCGGTACGCATGAAGAGGGATTCCGGGCGGCGCTGACGACATACGTCAACAAGTACGCCCGTGAGAAGGGCATCCTGAAGGACAAGGATGACAACCTCACCGGCGACGACATCCGGGAAGGCTTGACCGCGGTCATCTCGGTCAAGCTGTCCGAACCCCAGTTCGAGGGACAGACCAAGACCAAGCTCGGCAACACCGAAGCGAAGGCCTTCGTGCAGAAGGTGGTCGGCGACCAGCTCACCGACTGGCTCGACCGCAACCCCGCGCAGGCCAAGCGCGTCATCATGAAGGCGTTCGACGCCGCGACGGCGCGGCTGGCCGCCCGCAAGGCCCGCGAGACCGCGCGCCGCAAGAGCGTTTTCGAGTCGGCATCCATGCCCGACAAGCTCAAGGACTGCACCAGCAAGGACCCGTCCATCAGCGAGATCTTCCTGGTCGAGGGCGACTCCGCTGGCGGATCGGCCGTGAGCGGACGCGACCCGGAACGCCAGGCGATCCTGTCGCTGCGCGGCAAGATCCTCAACGTCGAGAAGGCCCGGCTCGATCGCGCGCTCGGCAACAACGAGATCCAGGCGATGATCTCGGCGTTCGGCACCGGCATCGGCGAGGACTTCGACGTCGAGAAGGCCCGGTACCACAAGATCGTGCTCATGGCAGATGCCGATGTCGACGGCCAGCACATCACGACGCTGCTGTTGACGCTGCTGTTCCGGTACATGCGCGGCCTCATCGAGGCGGGATACGTGTACCTCGCCCAGCCTCCGCTGTACCGCTTGAAGTGGACCAACAGCGACCACGAGTACGTGTACAGCGACCGGGAGCGCGACGCGCTGCTCACCGACGGGGTCGCCGCCGGCAAGCGCATCCCGAAGGACAACGGCGTGCAACGCTACAAGGGTCTGGGCGAGATGAACGCCAAGGAACTGTGGGAGACCACGATGGACCCCACGACACGCACACTGAAACAGGTCACGGTGGACGACGCCGCCACCGCCGACGAGATCTTCTCGGTGCTGATGGGCGACGACGTGGAGGCGCGACGCGGGTTCATCCAGCGCAACGCCAAGGACGTGCGGTTCCTGGACATTTGAGAGACACGGATTCATGACAGACGAAGAACGTCCCGACCCCACCGCCGGGTACGCGCACGGCAACATCGACCAGGTCGACCTCCAGGTCGAGATGCAGCGCAGCTACCTCGACTACGCCATGAGCGTCATCGTCGGGCGGGCGCTGCCCGACGTGCGCGACGGGCTGAAGCCGGTGCACCGCCGCGTCATCTACGGCATGTACGACGGCGGGTACCGCCCCGACAAGAGCTACTCGAAGTGCGCGCGCATCGTCGGCGACGTCATGGGTCAGTTCCACCCGCACGGCGACTCCGCCATCTACGACGCGCTGGTGCGTTTGGTGCAGCCGTGGTCGCTGCGGTATCCGCTCGCCGACGGTCAGGGCAACTTCGGCTCCCCCGGCAACATGGGGGCTGCCGCTCCCCGGTACACCGAGACCAAGATGGCCCAGCTGGCCATGGAGATGGTCCGCGACATCGACGAGGACACCGTCGATTTCGAGGAGAACTACGACGGCCGCACCCAGGAGCCGACGGTGCTGCCGGCGCGGTTCCCGAACCTGCTCGTCAACGGATCCGTCGGCATCGCCGTCGGTATGGCCACCAATATCCCGCCGCACAATCTGCGGGAGGTCGCCGCCGGCGCGCTGTGGGCACTCGAGCATCCCGACGCCACGCGTGACGAGCTGCTGGATGCCCTGATGGAGCGCATCCCGGGGCCGGACTTCCCGACCGGGGCGCAGATCCTCGGCACGAAGGGGGTCCGCGAGGCGTACCGCACCGGTCGCGGGTCAATCACGATGCGTGCCGTCGTCAACGTCGAGGAGATCCAGGGGCGCACGTGCCTCGTGGTCACCGAGTTGCCGTACCAGGTCAACCCCGACAACGTCTCGGCGAAGATTCGCGATCTGGCACGAGACGGCAAGCTGACCGGCATCGCCGACATCCGCGACGAGACCAGCGACCGCACCGGTATGCGGCTGGTGGTCGTGCTCAAGCGCGACGCGGTCGCCAAGGTCGTGCTCAACAACCTCTACAAGCACACACAGCTGCAGGAGAACTTCGGCGCGAACATGCTGGCGATCGTCGACGGCGTGCCGCGCACGCTGCCGCTGGACGGATTCGTCAGCTATTGGGTCGACCACCAGATCGACGTCATCGTGCGTCGCACGCAGTATCGGCTGCGTGAGGCCGAGAAGCGCATGCACATCCTGCGCGGATACCTGAAGGCGCTCGACGCGCTCGACGAGGTGATCGCGCTCATCCGCCGCTCGCCCACCGTCGACGAGGCGCGCGAGGGGGTGAAGACCCTGCTGGTCATCGACACCGACCAGGCCGACGCGATCCTGCAGATGCAGTTGCGGCGCCTCGCTGCGCTGGAACGTCAGAAGATCATCGACGAGGCCACCGAACTCGAAGCGAAGATCGCCGACTACAACGACATCCTCGCCACCCCGGGCCGTCAGCGCGACATCATCCGCGACGAGCTCACCGGCATCGTGGACCGCTTCGGCGACGAACGGCGCACCCACATCCTGCCCGGTTTCGACGGCGACATGTCGATGGAAGATCTCATCCCCGAGGAAGAGGTCGTCGTCACCGTCACCCGCGGCGGGTACATCAAGCGCACGCGTAGCGACAACTACCGGTCGCAGCATCGCGGCGGCAAGGGAGTGAAGGGCGCGCAGTTGCGCGCGGATGACGTCGTCGAGCACTTCTTCGTGACGACGACGCACCACTGGCTGCTGTTCTTCACGACGAAGGGCCGGGTGTACCGGGCGAAGGCGTACGAGGTGCCCGAGGGCGGCCGCGACGCGAAGGGCCAGCACGTCGCGAACCTGCTGGCGTTGCAACCGGGTGAGGACATCGCGCAGATCCTCGACATCCGCGACTACGAGGTGGCGACGTACCTCGTGCTCGCGACGCGCGACGGGAAGATCAAGAAGACCGCTCTCGCCGACTACGACACCAACCGGCAGGGCGGGGTCATCGCGATCCGGCTGCGGGGTCAGGAGCTCGAGGACGGCGGTGACGAACTGGTCAGCGCGCTCCTGGTCGATGAGACCGACGACATCCTGCTGATCTCGCGGCACGGCATGTCGCTGCGGTTCACCGCCGACGACGAGTCGCTGCGCCCGATGGGCCGGGCGACCGAGGGCGTGAAGGGCATGTCGTTCCGCGGCGACGACACGCTACTGTCGGCGTCGGTGGTCACTGAGGGTAGCTACGTCTTCGTGGTCACTGAGGGCGGGTACGCCAAGCGGACGGACGTGGATCAGTACCGTCTGCAGGGGCGCGGCGGCCTCGGCATCAAGGTCGCCAAGCTCAACGACGACCGCGGCGTCCTCGCCGGCGGGTTGATCGTCGGCTCGGACGACGAGGTGCTCGTCGTCATGGAGGGCGGCAAGGTCGTGCGGTCGGCGGTCGCGGAGGTTCCCGCGAAGGGTCGTGACACGATGGGCGTCGTCTTCGCCCGTCCCGACGACGGTGACCGCATCCTGGCGATCGCGCGTAACGTGGAACGGGGCCTGGGGCACACGGATGCGGAGTCCACCGACAACGCTCAGCCAGCACCGGATAATGTAGCCACGCCGAACGCCCCCGAAGAGAGTGAAGCCGACTCATGAGCACGGTTGCCGACAAGCTCGCCAAGAAGTCGTCGAGTACGACCAGTTCCAAGCAGGTGCGCCTGCGCCTGGTGTACGTGGACTTCTGGTCGGCGGTGAAGATCTCGTTCCTCACCGCTGTCGCGATGGCGATCGTCACCGTGGTGTCGGTGTTCCTCATCTACATGGTGCTGCGCACCACCAACCTCCTGGCGCGGCTGGACGAGGTGGTCGTGGCGTTCACCGACGGCACGTTCCTGCTGGAGGAGTTCCTCAGCCTGCCGCAGGTGATGTCGTTCGCGGCGATCGTGGCGATCTTGAACCTCGTGGTCGTGACGGTGCTGGGCGCGGTGATCGCCGGCATCTACAACATGATGGTGAAGGTCAGCGGCGGTCTCCTGGTCGGTTTCACCTCGAACTGACGGTACCGGCGCCGGAGGGATCAGGCGACGGTCGTTCCCATCAGCATGCCGATCACGAGTGTGGCCGTCAGTGCGAGCGCACCGCCGATGACCAGTCGGAGGGTGGCTCGTAGCCACGGTGCCCCGCCGAGGCGCGCAGACACGGCGCCGGTGACGGCGAGGGCCGCGAGCACCGAGACGAACGTCACCGGGATGCGGGCCGCTTCCGGCGGCAGCAGGATCGCCAGGAGCGGCAGCAGCGCGCCGATCGTGAACGCGATCGCCGACGATATCGCGGCTTGCCAGGGGCTGACGAGGTCTTCCTGGTCGATGCCGAGTTCGATCTGCAGGTGCGCGCCGAGGGCGTCGTGCGCCGTGAGTTCCTCGGCCACGGCGCGCGCGGTGTGTTCGGAGAGGCCGCGCTGACGGTAGAGCTCGGTGAGTTCGTCGAGCTCCTCCTCGGGCATCTCCTTGAGTTCGCGGCGTTCCTTCGCGATGAGCGCGTGCTCGCTGTCGCGCTGGCTGGACACCGACACGTACTCTCCGAGTGCCATTGAGATCGCGCCGCCGACCAGTCCGGCGACACCGGCGGTGAGGATGGCGGGGGTCGCGGTCGTGGCGCCAGCGACACCGACGACGAGGGCGGCCGTCGACACGATGCCGTCGTTGGCGCCGAGCACGCCGGCGCGCAGCCAGTTCAGTCGTTGGTTGATGCCGCCCGCGTGCGGCTCGTTGTCATGTGTCGGGCCCACCATGTCGCCATCCTGCCTCAGGTGAACGCATTTCGTGAAACCCGCCGCGTCGGGTAAAGTCTTGGAGGTTGACGGCACTGTCGTCGGCACCCTTTCGGGGCTATAGCTCAGGCGGTTAGAGCGCTTCACTGATAATGAAGAGGTCCCAGGTTCAAGTCCTGGTAGCCCCACCCTTCACCCGTCTCTCATCGCGGGGAGACCAGAAACGTCTCCCGGTTCCCGCACGCCTCGGGAACGTAGCCCCCGTCCGGGAGACCGTACCCGCCGCCGAGCGAGATCGGGTCGCCGTCGAGATAGGACTCGCCCCGCCAGGTCAGCCGGCGCGAGTCTTCGTCCCACGCGATGTCGCCCGAAGGAAAGACGGGGACGGCGGCCTCGCCGGCGCCGCCGTCCACGACGACGCAGCCGCCGCTCAGCCGGAGTGTGCCCGTCAGTAGGGCGTCCATCCCGAGATCGGGCGTCGGGTAGACCGCGACCGGGCCCGACGAGGGCACCGCCGACACGGCGCAGCCCGCCGTCGCCAGCATCGGGGCGAGGAGGACGGTGCAGACGCGAGCGGCGCGGGTCACCCGGCTGAGGTTAGCCGGTCGGTGCCTCTCGGTCCAGGTCACCCGTGGGCGGGGCGGCATCGCGGCGGACGGTCAGCAGGAACACGCTGTCGTCGATCGCGGCCACGGAGTGCCGCTCCGGCGGGATCGGCAGGAGGTGCCCCGCGCCGAGTTCCCACGCGCGATCCTGCCCTTGCAGGCGGATGCGGCCGCTCAGCACCTGCAGCGTGGCCTCCGGCGGGCTGTCGTGCGCGGCCAGTTCGGCTCCGGCGACGAGCGCGAGCAGGTTCTGCCGCAACAGGCCCGCACCGCTGTGCACGGCGCGTGCTGCCCGCCCGGCCGACGCGGCCCGTGCCGCGGCGAGCATGTCGCCGGCGAGCGCCGCAAGGTCCACCGGCTCCGGTGTCGAGGGTCTGGTCATCCGCTCTTCCCTTCTGGGCGATGAGTTTCACCGGTTCCCACTCCACCGCCTCGGCATCCGTGCGAATCCGGCTCGGTCATCAGGCCTCTCAACGCAGCGAACGGACTGCCCGCGCGATACGAGCTCTGCTGCGCGACCACCTTATCCACGTAGTGTGGGTCATAACGGGACCTCCGCGAGCAAGGAGCACCATGTCCGAGAACTCCCCGCCCCCTGCCGGTGACCCGGACGGCATCCGCGAGGTGGATGTGCGGACCGTTCCCCGTGAGCGACGCCACCGGCTGATTCTCGACGCGTACCACCAGCTCGCGGTCGGACAGTCGCTCCTGCTCATCAACGACCATGAGCCGCGCCACCTGCGCGATGAGTTCGACCGCGACCTCGGCGGTTCGTTCGCCTGGGACGCCGAGTCGGCGCGCCCCGGTGCCGACGCCGTCCAGGTGCGGATCACCAAGCGTGCCCGCACGGCGCTTCCCCGCGTCGTCGCGGACACCGCTGCGCTCGCGGCACTCGCGGATGCCGCCGGGTCGATCTGGCAGCTCGATCCCGCGCACCGCGACCTCGACTCCAACGTCATCGCGTTGCCGCCGGGCGGGGAGATCCGGCGGCACGACGGCCCTGATCTTGATGTCCTCATCCTCATCCTCGCCGGGGACGGTGTACTCGAGACCGAACGCGAGCCGATCGTGCTCACGCCGGGGGAACTGATCTGGCTGCCCCGTACGGCGACCCGCCGCTTCCGCGCGGGGGCGGACGGCATCCGCTACCTCACGGTGCACCAGCGCAAACCGACCCTGAACATCAGCGCCCCGCCCCGCAGTCCCGGGTGACGATCACACCGGTTCGGTGGTGCGGATGAGGCCGCAGTTCACGCACGACCAGGCGACGAGGAACCGCTCGTCGTCGAGGATCTCAAACCGCAGGTTGTCGCTGCACGTCGGACAGACCAGCTGGTTGCGCGTTCGGCTCGTCACTGTTCGAGGCTATCCGTGTCGACCGCTGTCGGGGCCGGCATCCTTCTGCGCATCGCTCGGGAGACGGCGGATCGTGTCGAGGTCCAAGTCGGTGGCGGTCTGGTTCTCGATGCGGATCTTCAGCATCGCGGTGGCGATCCACACCGAGATGAGCACCGGCAGCAGGAGGACGAGAACCGCCGCGGGGTCGAGGACGGAGCCGACCAGTTTCCGTAGTTCGTGGGTCAGGGTCGCGTCACCGAGGAATCCGGTCTTCGAGTCGATCTGACCGACTACCACCTGGTACACCGTGAGGTAGATCAGCGACCACTGGATGTAGTACTCGATGATCGCGAGTCGTTCGTGGGTGACGCGGAGTTGGTGCATCACAGGCCGGGCGATGAGAAACAGCGCCACACCCCCGGCAACCACGACGACCAGCGTGCCCAGCAGCACGCCGACCTGCACGCCGAGTGCGTTG
>NZ_JBKEAY010000266.1:0-3549 GCF_047972865.1 Microbacterium sp. | reverse complement strand
CATCGAGGTGGAGGAGTTCTACGACCTGCCCGGGCTGACCGGCTGCATGACCTGCCGGGTGCGCCTGACTGATGTGCGTGTTCCACAGGCAAACCTCCTCGGTGCCGAGGGCGAGGGCGTGCGTCTCACCCTCAACGCGTTCATGGCCAGCGGGGCATCCATCGGCACGTTCGCCACGGCGGCGGCGCGAAAGGCCTGGGAGGTCGCCTACGAGTTCGCGTCCACGCAGAAGCGAGGGGGTGCCGCACCGATCATCGACCACCAGGCCGTCGCCGACATCCTCACCGACACCAAGGGACGCATCGAAGCGATGCGACTGCTCGGGTGGCGTGCGCTCGATGCCGTGATCGCACAGGCCCCTGCCGCCGACGAACTGGCGCTGCACTCGAAGATCTTCGGCTCCGAGACGGGCCTTGCGGTCGTGAACGATCTTGTCAAAGTCGTCGGGGTGACCGCGTACGACACGAACTTCCCGCTCGTGCATCATCTGGCGGACGCGCTGGCGTACCCGATCATCGAGGGCAGCAACATCGGGGTGCGCCGCCGGCAGATGCAGGCCGTCATGACGGCCGGAGACTTCGACCCGCTTGCCGCGAGCGGGCTCGCGTAGCGGGCGCGGGGCTGGGGCGCCGGCCCGTTCATTGTTCAGTCCGCGGCGGCGACGAGACTGAATTCTGAACGGCGCCCGGCGTCACACCGCGGCCGGGGGCTTCCGCATCCTGAGTTAGCGATATATCGTTGAGTATCGCTAACAGTCGTTCGAGCGGAGGAGTCGACATGAACGAGTCATACTCGGGGGCAGGTTTCCCGGCCGGGGGCCGCGGATTCGGGGACCTCGGTGCCGGTTTGTGGGAGGCGATGGACCAGCTGCGATCCACCTTCGAGCAGCGGTCGGCGCCACGCATGAACCGCGGTGACGTGCGCGCCGCCGTGCTGGCGCTGCTTGCGGAGGAGCCGATGCACGGCTACCAGATCATTCAGCGCATCGAGGAGCGCAGCGGCGGATCGTGGAAGCCGAGCGCCGGATCGGTGTACCCCACGTTGCAGCTGCTGTCCGACGAGGGACTGATCGAGGCGGAGGAGTCCGACGGGCGGAAGACGTACTCGTTGACCGAGGCCGGTCGCGCTGCGGCGGAGGAGTCCGCCGCCAAGCCCGCCCCGTGGGATGGACCGGCCGCGCGAGAGGGATCCCGGCACACGGCGCTGCCCAAGGCTGGCGTCGAACTCGCGCAGGCCGCGGCGCAGGTGGCGCGCACCGGCACGTCCGAGCAGGTGGGCGAGGCGGTCGAAATCCTCACCGACGCTCGCCGACGCCTGTACGCCCTGCTCGCGCAGGGCTGAGGGAGTGGCATCCGGCCGGGATCATCCCGGCGTCACCGGTGATCGGACGCGGGCGCGGTACCGCCGCATCCTGCGTTTCGCCGCCTATCACCTGGCGGTGACGTGGTGGTTCGAACTGTTCCTGCCGCGCATCGGCCTCGGTGCGCTCGCCGCCCGCGGCCGAGCCGTCCGGTTGCAGCGGGTCGCGCGGCGGTTTCACGGACTCGCGGTGCATCTGGGCGGGTTGATGATCAAGGTCGGGCAGTATCTGTCGTCGCGGCTCGATGTGCTCCCGCCCGAGTTCACCGCGGAGTTGGAGGGGCTGCAGGACGAGGTGCCACCGGTGCCGTTCGAACAGATCGTCGCGCTCGCGGAGGCCGAGCTGGGCATGCCGCTCTCGCACGCTTTCGCGTCGATCGAGCCGGTGCCGGTCGCGGCGGCATCGCTCGGTCAGGCCCACCGGGCGCGGTTGACGGATGCTGTGGCCGTCGACGTCGGGTTCGTGGAGGTGGTCGTGAAGGTGCAGCGGCCCGGCATCCAGCGCATCGTCGATGTCGATCTGGCCGCGCTTCGGCGGGTGGCGCGCTGGCTGAGCCGGGTGCGGGCGGTGGCGTCGCGGGTCGACATGCCGGCGCTGATGGAGGAGTTCGCGCAGACCAGCCTGGAAGAGATCGACTACATCCACGAGGCAGAGGCGGCGGAGCGGTTCGCCGCTGATGTCGCCGGTGACGAGCGGGTCGGGGTGCCCGACGTGGCGTGGGAGTACACGACGCGACGGGTGCTGACGCTTGCCGATGTGACGGCGATCAAGATCACCGATGTCGATGCGTTGCGGGCGGCGGGGATCGATCCGGTCGACGTGGCGGCAGTGTTCGCGCCCGTGATGTTCGATCAGGTGTTCACACGGGGGTTCTTCCACGCCGACCCGCACCCCGGCAACATCTTCGTCACTCCGAACGGTGAGGGCTGGAAGCTGACGTTCATCGACTTCGGGATGATGGGGGAGGTGTCCGCGCGGTTGCGGTCCGGGTTGCGGCGGCTGATGGTTGCCGCGGCGGCGCGGGACGGAAAAGCGCTGGTCGACAGTGTGCGCGAGATCGGGGTGTTGTTGCCCACCGCTGACACGGCGGAACTGGAGCGGGCGCTGACCGAGTTGTTCGCGCGGTTCGGCGGGATGGGGTTCGCCCAGCTACGCGATGTCGACCCGCGTGAATTCCGGGCGTTCGCGGACGAGTTCGGCGAGATGGTGCGCGCCCTGCCGGTGCAGTTGCCCGAGAACTTCTTGCTGATCGTGCGGGCGATGTCGCTCACGTCCGGGGTGTGCAGCGCGCTGGATCCGCAGTTCAACCTGTGGGATGCCGTGGAACCGTATGCGGCACGGTTGGTGCGCGACGAGCGCGGTCACCTGTTGCGTGACTTCGCGTCGCAGGCGCTGTCGTTGGCCTCGACCGTGGCGAGGATGCCGGGCCGTGTCGACGATCTGATCACGCGGATCGACGAGGGGCGGGTGGTGCTGCCGGATCCGCGGGTGGAGCGGCGGGTGGCGCGGCTGGAGCGGTTCGGCCGCCGGATCCTGTCCGCCGTGCTGTTCGCGGGGCTGTTGATCGGGGGAGCGGTGGTGCGCGACGGCGATGCGGTGTTCGGTGTGGTGTTGATGTGGGCATCCGTTCCGGCGGGTCTGCATGCGGTGTTCGCGGGGTGGTTTACGTGGCGTTAGCAGCCGGGGCCGGTGGGGTCTTCATCGCAGGTGTGTTCGACCAGGGCGGTGTGGAGTTCGTAGATGTGGATGGTGGTGTCGGGTGTGGGGATGGTGAGGGTGCCGGGGACGGGGGTCCAGCCGGTGCCGAGGTCGATGTCGGCGGTGTAATGGACGAGGGTGTGGGCGGTGTAGGTTCCGCGTTCGGTGTAGGCGTGGCTGGTGTCGGTGGCGGTGAGTTGGGGGAGGGCGAGGTCTGCCCAGGTGCGTCCGGGTGTGGTGCGGGTGGCGGTGGTGCCGTCGCCGTGGATGAATTCGTATTCGATGGGGGTGAACCGTACGGTGACGGGCTGGTCGAACAGGGTGCCGGTGGTGGTGTGTTCGGTGGCGGGGGCGATGAAGTTGACCGGGAGTCGGACGACGCCGACTCCGTCGGGTTCGGCGATGGTGGTGGTGTCGTCGGGCGCGAACCTGGCGAGGTCCGTCATCGTGATCGGGGACGTCCCGGCCGTCACGGTGCCGGTGTCGTCGGG
>NZ_JBKEAY010000245.1:0-5589 GCF_047972865.1 Microbacterium sp. | reverse complement strand
ACCTCGGCGCCGATGCGGACGATGCCGCGCTCGTCGAGGTCTTTCAGCAGGTCGGGGCTGACGTTGGGGAGGTCACGGGTGATCTCCTCCTTGCCGAGCTTGGTGTCGCGGGCATCCACTTCGTACTCCTCGATGTGGATGGACGACAGCGTGTCGTTCTTGACCAGCTCCTGGCTGAGGATGATGGCGTCCTCGAAGTTGTGGCCCTCCCACGTCATGAACGCGACGAGGAGGTTCTTGCCGATCGCCAGTTCGCCGTCTTCGGTGGCGGGACCGTCGGCGAGCACTTCGCCGACCTCGACCCGCTCACCGGCCGAGACGATGACGCGCTGGTTGTAGGAGTTGCCCTGGTTGGAGCGGTCGAACTTGCGCAGGAAGTAGTCCTGCGTGCCGCCCTCGTCCAGCTGCAGGGTGACCACGTCGGCCGACACCGAGGCGACGACACCGGCCTTGTCGGCGATGATCACGTCACCGGCGTCGATGGCCGCGTAGCCCTCCATGCCGGTGCCGACCAGCGGAGAGTCACTCTCCAGGAGCGGCACGGCCTGACGCTGCATGTTGGCACCCATGAGGGCACGGTTGGCGTCGTCGTGCTCGAGGAAGGGGATCAGCGACGTACCCACCGACACCATCTGGCGCGGCGAGACGTCCATGTAGCCGATCTCCTCGGCGTGGAACAGGTCGACCTCGCCGCCCTTGCCGCGACGGGCCAGCACGCGGTCCTGCGCGAACGAGCCGTCGGCGGTGAGCTCGACCCCAGCCTGCGCGACGATGTAGTCGTTCTCCTCGGCCGCAGTGAGGTAGTCGATCTCGTCGGTGACCTTTCCGTCGACGACACGACGGTACGGGGTCTCGATGAAGCCGAACGCGTTGATGCGCGCGAACGAGGCGAGCGACCCGATGAGGCCGATGTTCGGGCCTTCCGGGGTCTCGATCGGGCACATCCGGCCGTCGTGCGACGGGTGCACGTCGCGCACTTCGACGCCGGCGCGCTCACGGGACAGACCGCCCGGGCCCAGCGCCGAGAGGCGACGCTTGTGCGTCAGCCCCGCGAGCGGGTTGTTCTGGTCCATGAACTGCGACAGCTGCGAGGTGCCGAAGAACTCCTTGATCGCCGCGACGACGGGGCGCACGTTGATCAGGGTCTGCGGCGTGATCGCCTCGATGTCCTGCGTCGTCATGCGCTCGCGGACGACGCGTTCCATGCGCGACAGGCCGGTGCGGACCTGGTTCTGGATCAGTTCGCCGACGGCACGGATACGGCGGTTGCCGAAGTTGTCGATGTCGTCGACGTCGAGACGGATCTCGACGGTCTTGCCGCCGCGCACGCCCTCGAACGTGTCGTCGCCGCGGTGCAACCGGACGAGGTACTTGATCGTCGCGACGATGTCGGCGACGGTGAGCACCGAGTCGCTCAGCGGGGCATCCAGCCCGAGCTTCTGGTTGATCTTGTAGCGACCCACCTTGGCCAGGTCGTAGCGCTTCGGGTTGAAGTAGAAGTTGTCCAGCAGCGCGCGGGCGGCTTCGGCCGCCACCTGCTCGCCCGGACGGAGCTTGCGGTAGATGTCGCGCAGCGCCTCTTCCTTGGTGAGGATGGAGTCCTTCGCGAGGGTCTCCTCGATCGAGTCGAAGCCGGCGAACTCGGCGGCGATCTCTTCGCCGGTGAGGCCGAGCGCCTTCAGGAAGACCGTGACCGACTGCTTGCGCTTGCGGTCGACGCGCACACCGACCTGGTCGCGCTTGTCGATCTCGAACTCCAGCCACGCACCGCGGCTGGGGATGATGCGGGCCGAGACGATGTCCTTGTCACTGGTCTTGTCGGGGGTCTTGTCGAAGTAGACACCCGGGGAGCGCACCAGCTGCGACACGACGACACGCTCGGTGCCGTTGATGATGAAGGTGCCCTTACCGGTCTGCAGCGGGAAGTCGCCCATGAAGACCGTCTGCGTCTTGATCTCACCGGTGAGGTGGTTCATGAACTCGGCTTCGACGTACAGCGGGGCGGCGTAGGTCTTGCCGCGCTCCTTGCACTCCTCGATCGAGTACTTCTCCGGTTCGAGATAGGGGTTCGTGAACGACAGTTGCATCGTCTCGCCGAGGTCCTCGATCGGCGAGATCTCCTCGAAGATCTCCTCGAGTCCGCTCACGGTGGGCACGTCGGTGCGTCCCGCCGCCTGCGCCTCCGTGACACGCGTCTTCCAGGCGTCGCTGCCCACGAGCCAGTCGAAGGACTCGGTCTGCAACGCCAGCAGGTCGGGGACCGTGAGCGTGTCGGAGATTTTGGCGAACGAGAGGCGCGAAGCGCCGCGTCCGTTCTTGAGAGTGGTGGGAGTGGTTGCGTTGCGCGCAGCAGCCAAGGGGGTTACCTCCGTGGGCCCGGGCGGGGCCGGTGTTCGTCAGGTGGAGTGCACTCCGTACCGCCCGCGCCGTGCGTGCCGCTGAACCAGCGGAGGCGCGCGGGACACAAGCCGACCACCATATGAAGGCAAGGGGAATGGAGCGCAACTACCAACTATATACGCGCAGACCGCTCACGTCCAGCCCGGATCTTGACCCGGGCATCCTCCTGCGGTATAAGCTGCGCCGCGGCTCGATGTCACTCCCAGGCCCAGCTGGCCAGAACAGGCTCGTACACGGCGGCGCGATCGTCCGCCGGGGTGCTGTCGTTGGTCGAGAAGGTGACGACGTAGGTCTGGCCGGAGTGGCTCACGTAGAACTGGTCCATCACCATCGACGTCGTGCCCTGGGACAGTGCCGCCGTGATGTGCGCGGACTCGTCGCCACCGATCGTGGCGCGGTCGTTGACCTCGACGTCGGCGTAGCCGGCCGCCTCCAGTTCGCTCACGACGCTCTGCTCCGCCTGCTCGACGGTCACCTCGCCGGCGGGCGACAGCACGACGTTCATGTTGTCCGCGAATCCATCGGTGTCACCCAGGTTCGCGATCATCACGTCGGGGGTGAAGCCCGGGACCTCCTGGTCGGGAACGCCCCAGCCCTCCGGCGCGTTGAAGGTGTAGCCGTCACCGGTGACCAGTTCGCCGGTCGCGGCGTCCGCACCGCCGGGCTGTGCCGCCGGCGTGCTGTCTCCCCCGCCGCAGCCGGCGAGCAGCAACGAGGCGGTCAGGACGAGGGCGGCGGGAGCAACGGACCTTTTCAGCATCCGCCCAGCCTAGCGGCGGCTTGTCGCGATCCTTGGCAGAGTCGCCGACGCGCGGCGCGTGCCCGCCGCCACCGTCATGACGCCCGAAGGACGCCCGTGTCCGGATGCAGCCAGCCGATCCAGGGACAGCGATCGTCGTACCAGAAGCTGTTCAGTTCCAGATCGTCCGGATCGCGAACACCCTCCGGGAAAGCACCACGGATGTAGGCCACCCGGTCGTCAATCGGTACGTCCCACACTCGGAAGCGACCCGGACCACCGCACTCCCCCGCTGTCCGGATAGGTGTACTTGTCGTCCTCGCTCACGCGAGGGCGTACTTCGCGTCCAGCTCGGCGTAAGCCTCAGCCGCGGTCACGCGGCCGTGGAGGATGCGACGAGCGCGGTCGAGCGCTTCAGCATCCGGGAAACGACCGGCGACCTGCGGAGCCTTCTCGATCATCGACAGTTCGCTGTCAGTGTCGACGGCCGCCCGAATCGTCGTGGGGTGGATAGTATTACTATCGGATAGTGCGCATATCCGATCTAGCTCTGGCAGCTGCCACCCCGTTGTCCGCCGTCAAGTACTACCAACGTGAGGGACTCATCTTCGAGGGGGTCCGATCGTCCCCGAATCAGGTGGAGTACGACGACTCTCATGTGCAGCGGGTGCGCCTCATCCGCGCGCTCATCGAGACGGGCGGGCTGTCCATCGCGGCGACGGCTGAGGTCATCAGGGCGATCGACACGCCGGGAGCGCCGCCGGCTGAGACCTTCCGCGTTGCTCAACACGCTATGAGCACCCCGCGGACCGCCGAGTCCATCCCCTCCACCAGGAGCCGCGAATGCGTCCATCTCCTCGCCCGGCGTCGCGGTTGGTGTATCAGCGATGACAACCCAGGCTTGGATGCCGCAGCGCGCGCCCTGGATGGGCTGTACGCCATCGACTTCGACGCCCCCGACTCTTACCTCGACGCGTACGCGGACGCGGCGGCATCGGCTGCGGACGCTGACCTGAACGCCCTCACAACACGGTCCGGCGCCGACGAGGTGGCTGAGCTGATGGTCGTCGGCACCGCCCTGGGCGACCCTCTCTTCGCCGGTCTGCGCCGTCTCGCGCAACAACATGCGACAACATCACTCTTCCCTCACACGAACGCAAATGGCACCCCGTCATGATCACCACCACAGCTCGGCACATCGTCCTCGGCGGAAACGGCGTCATCGGCCGCGAAACCCTACGCGCCCTCATCTCAGCCGGGGAGCGAACAGCCTCTGTGAGTAGAAGCGCGACAACGGTCACGGGTACGCAGTCGCTGACCGCTGATCTGCTCAGCGCCGACGACCTCTCGCGAGTTCTGCGCGGCGCCGACGTCGCTTATCTCACCGCAGGACTGCCCTACTCCGCACGCGTCTGGGCGGAGCAGTGGCCCATCATCCTGGCAAACACCATCAAGGCCGCACTCGAGCACAACGTCCATCTGGTGTACCTCGACAACGTGTACGCCTACGGCCTTGTCGACGGTCCCATGACCGAACACACGCCTCTCTCGCCGCGCAGCAAGAAGGGCGAAGTACGAACTGCGGCGCTCGGCGCCCTGAGTGACGCGAGTTCGCGCGGTTTGACCGTGACAATCGCTCGCAGTGCCGACTTCTACGGGCCGGGTGCCAGCACCAGCGTGTTCAACACCTTCGGTCTCGACAAGATTGCCGCAGGACGGACCGGCACGTGGCTCTTCGACGCCGACCAGCCGCACTCCCTCACCTACACGCCCGACATCGGTGACGCCCTCGCCGTCCTCGGTCGTGAGCCCGCAGCGCGAGGAGGTACCTGGCATCTGCCCACCGCGCCCGCCCTCACCGGCCGCCAGTACATGGAGATTGCTGCCGGCCCTCACGCTCGCACCGCGGTCATGGGAACCGTGGCGATGCGCATCGGTGCGCTCTTCAACCTTGCAGCGCGCGAGACCCTCGAAATGGACTACCAGTACATTCACCCCTACCTCTTCGACTCGTCCTCCTTTGAGGCGACCTTCCGTACCCCACCGACCCCCGTCTCGCAGGGCATCGCCGCGGCACTGGCGCACAAACGCGCGACCTCAATCCCACGGGAATAGCAGGCGCACACTCCGTGGGCGTCACCGACGGCGGCCCCGGCCTGCCCGTCTTGGGATGGAGCACGGAGGGAGGCGACTACCGCGTCGCCCACTTCGTTGGAGTTTGGGCAATTGCGGGAATCTGAAAACTGGCACCCACAACCCACCCGGACTTGACTCTGCCGTAACGTCAACCGACAGAGTGCCACTCATGACTGAATCCAAGAAGCCGGCCCTCGACCGGTCGATCTACGCGATGCCGATGTTCGCGAACTTCGCGGTCGGAGACTTTGCCGCCGCCGAATCCCTCTACGCGTCCGCGGGCTTCGTGAACCTCGCCACCATTCTGGGTCCGG
>NZ_JBKEAY010000071.1:0-1940 GCF_047972865.1 Microbacterium sp. | reverse complement strand
CCAGGCCAAAGAGAACGCCCCGGCGATCATCTTCATCGACGAGATCGACGCGGTCGGCCGCCACCGCGGCGCCGGTATGGGCGGCGGACACGACGAACGCGAACAGACGCTGAACCAGATGCTCGTGGAGATGGACGGCTTCGACCCGAAGGCGAACGTCATCGTCATCGCGGCGACCAACCGACCCGACATCCTCGACCCGGCGCTGCTGCGCCCGGGACGATTCGACCGCCAGATCGGCGTCGACGCCCCCGACCTGAAGGGCCGTCAGCGCATTCTCGAGGTGCACGGCCGCGGAAAGCCTCTGTCGCCGTCCGTCGACCTGTCGATCATCGCACGCAAGACACCGGGATTCACCGGTGCCGACCTCGCGAACGTCCTCAACGAAGCGGCCCTGTTGACGGCCCGCTCCAACGCGCAGCTCATCGACATGCGAGCCCTCGACGAGGCGATCGACCGCGTGATCGCCGGTCCGCAGCGTCGTACCCGCGTGATGAAGGACAAGGAGAAGCTCATCACGGCGTACCACGAGGGCGGTCACGCCCTCGCCGCCGCGGCGATGAACCACACCGACCCGGTGACGAAGGTGACGATCCTGCCGCGCGGCAAGGCCCTCGGCTACACCATGGTGCTGCCGGTGGACGACAAGTACTCCGTCACCCGCAACGAGCTGCAGGACCAGCTCACCTACGCGATGGGCGGACGTGTCGCCGAGGAGATCGTCTTCCACGACCCCACCACGGGGGCCAGCAACGACATCGAGAAGGCCACCGGCATCGCCCGCAAGATGGTCACCGAGTACGGCATGACCATGCAGGTCGGACCGGTCAAGCTCGGCCAGTCGTCCGGCGAGGTGTTCATGGGCCGCGACATGGGGCACGGCCGTGACTACTCGGAACAGATCGCCGAGACCGTCGATGCGCAGACCCGCGCGCTGATCGAGCAGGCGCACAACGAGGCCTACCAGGTCATCAACGCCAACCGTGAGGTGCTGGATCGTCTCGCGCTCGCCCTCCTGGAGAAGGAGACGCTCGACCACCTCGAGCTGGCGGAGATCTTCCGCGACGTCACCAAGCTGCCGCCGCGCCCGCAGTGGCTCTCGAGCGAGCAGCGCCCGGTATCGGCGCTGCCGCCGGTCGAGGTGCCCCGCCGCGAGGAGGCCGGCGTGGCCGCGTCCGCCGAGGCCGACGCCGCGCAGCCGGCCCCCAGCCCGGCACGCCGGGCCACCGGACAGGCACGCCCGGCAACCGCGTAAACTCGGCGTGTGGCCGTGGATCGTGATCGTGTCGCTGCCGCTGTGCGCGACCTGCTCGAGGCGATCGGTGAGGATCCCGACCGTCCCGGTGTGAGGCAGACCCCGCAGCGGGTCGCCGACGCCTATGCCGAGTTCTTCTCGGGTATCGGCGCCGACCCCGCCGAGCCGCTCGCGCACACCATCTCGGTAACGCGCGGCCCGGCACCCGACACGCTGCCGTCCGGGGTCGTCCTGATGCGCGACATCCGGTTCCGCTCTGTGTGCGAACACCACCTGCTGCCCTTCGCGGGGCGTGCGCACGTGGGGTACCTGCCCGGCGAGCAGGTGGTGGGCCTGGGCGCCCTGCCCAAGGTGGTCGATATCCTCGCCAACCGGCCGCAGGTGCAGGAGCGGCTGGGAGAGCAGATCGCCGACACCATCGCCGAATCGCTCGACGCGCGGGGGGTGCTGGTCGTCCTCGACGCCGTGCACCAGTGCGTGACGATGCGCGGCGGCCGTCAGCCGGATGCCGCCACCGTCACGATCGCCGCTCGCGGCGCGCTGGCCGAACCGGCCGCCCGCACCGAGATCATCGCGCTGCTGAGCGGTCCGGTGTGAGGGCCCCCGCATGACCGTCATCATGGGTGTCGTCAACGTCACCGCCGACTCGTTCAGCGACGGTGGGCGCTACCTCGCCGCCGACGCC
>NZ_JBKEAY010000204.1:0-2055 GCF_047972865.1 Microbacterium sp. | reverse complement strand
GCGATGTCGTATCCGGCGATCCTTCTCCGGCCCGCCGTGACTGCTCTGCTAACCCCGGTCGCCGCCGCGCTGACGCTCGCCTTGCTGGACTGGCGCTTCACGGCCGCGATTCTTGCGATGATCGCGGTGACGTGGTTGGTCAGTCGGCTCGGTTCCCGGCTCGCCCGAACTGTGGACACCCGGCAACACACGGTCTCCGCGGAGGCGACCCGCCGCATCCTGGAATTCGCCGACCGACAACCCCTCGTGCGCACCGACCAGCGACCCGAGGACACGGACACGCTCGACCATGCACTCGGCGGCGTGGAAGAAGCCGCGCGGCGCTCCGCCGGGACGGTTATCCCCGCCGTCGTGCTGTTCAGCGTGACCCTCAACGCCGCCTTTGCCGGGCTCGTCGGCCTTGGTGTGCTCTGGCTCGCCGACGCGACCCTCACCATCCCGGCGCTGCTCGGTGTGCTGGTCGCCGCCGCACGTCTCACCGCCATCGCGGCGGCCGGGGCCGAGCTTGCCGCCGGGCTACGCCTTCAAGCCGGTATCCTCGAACGGCTCGCCGCAGTCCTGGACGCGCCAGCGCTGCCGGCCCTCCCCGCCACCCGCACCGTCAAGCACGACGACGAGCTCGTCCGAGTCGAGCACGTCTCTTTCGGGTACGACACGGAACCCGTACTCCAGGACGTCTCTTTCACTCTGCCCCGCCGGGGACTGATCGCCGTCGTTGGACCCTCCGGCTCCGGAAAGACCACGCTCGCTCGGCTGCTCGCCCGTTTCTGGGACCCCACGGAAGGCAGGGTGCTGATCGATGGCTCCGACGTGCGGAGCCTGAGCCAAGAGGACATCACCGCGATGCTCGCGATCGTCATGCAAGACGATTACGTTGTGGAAGGAACGATCGCCGAGAACATCCGGCTCGGAGACGCGACCGCAACCGACGCCGCCGTAACCGCAGCGGCCGAATCCACTGGCCTCGGGGCTCTCCTCGCCGACCTGCCGGAGGGAATCGAGACCGAGGTTGGCTCCAACGGAAGCCGTCTGTCCGGCGGACAACGGCAACGTGTTTGCGTCGCTCGTGCCCTGCTGAAATCCGCACCGCTGACGATTCTCGACGAGGCCACCTCCGCACTGGACCCGGAGAATGCCCGCCTCGTCGTCGATGCCGCCTCTCGGCTTGCGACCACCGGCGCGGTGCTCGTCATCGCGCACAACCTCGAAACCGCCATCCGTGCCGACCGGATCCTCGTCATCGACGGCGGACGCCTCGTCCAGCAAGGACATCATGCCGAGCTTGCCGAGCAGACCGGTCTCTACCGTCAACTGCTCGAGCATGCTGCATCCCCACATACTGCGGCGTCTCCAGGTTCCAACACAGCCGCGGGGTAGGAAAGCAGCGTTCTTCCCGGGCCGGCGGGATGAGTATGCGGTGTGCCTCGATGGTCACGGGAGCGAGGCCGACCTCGCAAGCGGGCTCGAGCGCAATCGCGCGGGGTATTCTCCGCGAATACATCGGAGGCGATTAGACTGGTCGGTGCGAAGGGGAGTATCCCGTAGCGTTCACCTCGTCAATACGGAAACCAACAGGTAGCCCGGGGTGGCGGCGCCGATCGGCGTGGGAGAGACGTTCGTGGCAAGTCCTGTCCGCGTCTCACCGAATCCAAGGAGCCCCGTGCTCGCCTTTCCTGTGCTTCCCGCGGTGGTCGATCTGCCGCATCCACTTGACCCTGTCTTCGAGATCGTCGCGTTGACCGTCATCGTGGCGATTCTCGCCTTCGACCTCATTCTCGCCTTCGTGCGCCCGCACGTTCCATCAACCCGCGAGTCGGCGATCTGGGTGTCATTCTACGTCGGTCTCGCTCTCGTGTTCGCCGGGCTGCTCTGGGTGTTCGGCAGCGCCGAGCATGCCGGGGCGTTCGTCAACGGGTGGGCGCTCGAATACTCTCTCTCGATCGACAACCTCTTCGTTTTCGTGATCATCATGGCGCGCGTCTCGGTGCCACGGAAATATCAGCAGGAAGTGCTCATGGTGGGCATCATCCTCGCCCTTATCCTGCGCGGCCTATT
>NZ_JBKEAY010000189.1:0-8984 GCF_047972865.1 Microbacterium sp. | reverse complement strand
CGGTCAGCTGCACGCCCAGCTGCGCGATGGGGGAGCCGAGCGGACCCATGCTGAACGGGATGACGTACATCCGGCGCCCCGTCATCGAACCGGTGAACAGGTCCTTCAGGATCCCCATCATCTCCTTGGGGTCCATCCAGTTGTTCGTCGGCCCGGCATCCTCGCGGCTGCGCGCGCAGATGAAGGTGCGCTCCTCCACCCGCGCCACGTCGCTCGCGTCGCTGCGCGCGAGGAAGCTGTTCGGCCGCAGGTCCGGGTTGAGGCGCACGAAAGTACCCGCCTCGACAAGCTCCTCGCAGAGCCGGTCGTACTCCTCGTCGGAGCCGTCACACCAGTACACGTCCTCGGGCGTGCACAGCTCGGCCATCTCCTTCACCCAGTCGACAAGTCCTTGATTCGTGATCCACCCTGGAGTCTCCATGTGACCAGCATGGCCCATCATCGGGCGACCTGTCACGGCGGATCTCGCACACTGCGGATACCAGGCATCCTCGACCGAACGTTCTGCCCAGGTGCGGATGCCCGTACCGTTGCGGAAGCGATTGTTCACCGACGAGGAGGCTTCATGGAAGAGGCACGATTCCGCGAGTACATCCGACGGTTCAATGCCGAGGACGACACCGCGTTCGATGACTACCTGGCCCCGGGCATGCACATGAAGAACGGGACGCTGGAGTACACCGGCGTCGACGGCATGAAACACCACTACAACGACAACATTTGGCCGCACTTCGTCGAGCGGCTCACCGTGCCACGGTTCGTCTCCAACACCACGACCGCCGCGATCCAGATGAACACCCTGTTCACCGCCAAGCACGACGCGCCCGACACCATCTTCGGAGCGGTGCGCCAGGGCGAGACGTTCGAGTTCGACGGACTCATCATGTACGACGTCGACGAGACCGACCGATTCAGCGACATCCTGGTCGCCTACAACTCGTTCGTGCACACCGACCTCGACGGCAACAGTCGCGACCTCGGCATCCCGCACTAGAGCGCGCGCCGGCGGGTCAGAGCTCGGCGTCTTCGCCGAACTCGACGACCTCCGAGGCCTGACGCAGTTTGTGCACGAGCCACTGCAGGGCCGCGTCGTCGGACTTTGACGGATGCCAGTGCGCCGCCTCCACGAGCACGCTCGGCGCGATGGGCGTGCGGGCCACGGCCAGGCCCAACGATGCGGCGTACCGATTCGCGGTGCGCTCGGGGACCCACCCCACCCACGGTGTGCCCGCCAACGCGAACGGCACCGGCATGAACCCCTGCACGGTCATGGCGACCGACGGGATCAGCCCCTCTGCGGTGAGGGCGTCGTCGATGTGGGTGGAGGCCTGCGCCCCGAACACCGATCGCACGTGCCGCAGGTCGCGCAGTGCGTCCACCGTCAGCGCGCCGTCCTCCAGGGACGGATTGGCGGCATCCACCAGGCACACGAAACTGTCCGAGAACAGCGAGGTGCGCTTGCCGGGGATGCCGCGGCCGGTACCCGCGATCACCAGATCGCAGCGCAGCAGGTCGATCGGCGACACCATGGCCTCCACCGGGAGGCCGACGAACTCGACGTTCGTGCCGGGAGCCTCCTCCGCGAGCACACGCAGCAACGGGGCGCTGACCTCGGCGAGCACGTAATCACTGGCGGAAACGAGAAACGTGCGGGTGCTCGTGGCGGGATCGAACTCGGGCAGCACGTCATAGAGCCGGCGTACCTCGGTGATGCACTCGGCCACGACGGGAATGAGAGCCCGCGCCCGAGGCGTGAGGACGAATCCGCGGCCCTGCCGCTCGAGCAGTTCGTCGCCGAACAGTTCGCGCAACCGCCCGAGCGCGCCGCTCACGGCGGGCTGCGTCATCCCCACCCGTTCGCCCGCGCGGGTGAGGTTGCGTTCGGCGAGCAACGCGTCGAGCACCACGATGAGGTTGAGGTCGAGTTTTCGTACGTCGGTCACGTCGCTGTGCCCCTGAGCGGTCGAAACGATGCGGGTGACCTCATCCTATGCGGCCCGTGGAACCGCGCGCCCGCCTCGAACGTGACGGTCGGCCGCGGTGGGCAGGCGTGGATTCGGATGATGCGCGCGGATTCGAACCCGGACGTGGCGATCCATCCGAATCCAGCGCCACCCCTCCGAATCGCGCACCCCGAGTGCTCGACATCCGGGCCGCGATAACAGGTATGGGCGCGGCACGCTTCCGGAACACCCGCCCGGCTGGATACCGTCATCACGCTGTCACAGACCCGCGTATCCCACCGGATCGCACGGGAAAAGCATCTACTGGGCAAGGAGGCCCCGCATGATTCGAACTCGCACAACCCTCTCGCTGGTGGGTCTCGCCATTGCGGGACTCATGATCGGCGGATGCTCATCCGGAGGCGGCGGCACCTCGCCCTCCGGCGGCGGGGAGGCGCTCGACCCCGACAACCCCGTCACGATCGATGTCGTCCGCTCCGCGGGCGGCCAGTTCGAGCCGCTCATGCTCGGCATCGAACAGGGCTTCTTCGAGGAGGAGGGCCTGGAGATCAACGTGACGGCGGGAACCGGTAACCCGGTCACGCTGGCGCCCCAACTGGTGAGCGGTCAGATCCAGTTCGCCATGATCGATTCCGCGTCCCCGATCGCCGCGGTGTCGCAGGGCGTGCCGATCAAGATGCTCTCGGTCATCCAGAACGACGACCCCGACATCATGTCCAGCGCCGGCATCCTCGTGCCGCCGGACAGCGACATCACGACGGTCGCCGACCTCGAGGGTGCGACGATTGCGACCGGTCAGCTGGCCGGCCTGCCCGTGATCGCCACGAACCTCGCGCTCGAGAAAGCCGGCGTGCCGCTGGAGTCCATCGAGTGGGTGCAGCTGACCCCGGATGCCCTGGCCGAAGCGGCCACATCGGGTCAGGCCGACGCCATCCTCACCTTCGCGGCGTTCTTCCAGGGAGCGATCCAGAACGGGTTCACCTTCCTCGAGGACACCGCCGCTTCCGCCTCGATTCCCCGGGTCACCCAGGTGGCGTGGGCGGCCAGCGACAAGTACATCGCCGAGAGCCCCGAGGTCGTTGCCGCGTTCCTGCGAGCCAACCAGAAGGCGCAGGACTACGCCGACGCGAACCCCGACGAGGTGCGTCGCATCGACAAGGAACTCACCAAGCTCCCCGAGGCGTACATCGACAACCGCGAGATCCAGCCCTTCAGCGGGCCGTTCCACGTGGACATCATGCAGCAGATGGCCGATGCCATGCTCGCGCAGGACTTCATCGACACCGCGGTGAACGTCGACGAGCAGCTGCTGTGGTCGGAAGCCGAACGAGGCTGAACCGGTGGCTGTTGCTGAGGCACCCGCCCCCGCAGCAGCCGGGGTGAGTGAGAAGACCCGGCGCAACCTGCTGGCCCTGGGCGTGATCGCTGCGGCGATCATCGCCTGGGAGCTGGTGGCGCGCACCGGGCTTCTCCCCCCGGCCCTGCTTCCCCCGTTCAGCGAGGTGGTCGTCGCACTGATCGAACTGCTCGGCCAGGGCACGTTCTGGGTCGCGGTGGGGCAAACGGTCGGCGGCGCGATGCTGGGCCTGGCGATCTCCGCCGTGATCGCCATCCCGATCGGGCTCTTCGCCGGACTGTTCCCGTTCGTCGAGCGATCGACCCGGATGCTGGTGGACCTGGGCCGCTCGTTCCCCGCGATCGCACTGTTGCCGGTGATCATCCTGATCTACGGCACCACCACGACCACCAAGGTCATCGCGGTCGTGCTGGCCTGCTCGTTCCCGCTCATCGTGCAGGCGCTGTACGGCGCCCGCGGCATCGACCACCAGATCGTGGAGACCTCGCAGGCCTACCGCATCAAACTGCCGCTCTACTTCATCCGGGTGGCCCTGCCCACCGCGACGCCGTCGATCATGACCGGGCTGCGTCTGGCAGCCACGATGGCGGTGCTGGTGTCCATCGGCTCCGAGGTGGTCGGCGGTCTTCCCGGCATCGGGTTCGGGTTGTCCACCGCGCAGGTCGACGGGGCCACACCGACGGCGTTCGCCTACTTCCTGGTGGCCGGGACGCTGGGCTACATCGTGACCCGATTGGCCGAACTACTGGAAGCGCACTTCCTGCGCTGGAGGCAGGCATCCGATGAGTAACAGTCTCACTTTGGCCAACGTCGTCATCAAGCCCGAGCACCCCGCGCTCAAGCGCATCGGGACCGCCGCGAGCTTCGTGTGGCTGCCGATTGTGCTGGTGGTGTGGGTGTTCATCGCCTCGGCGAACAGCACCGACGTCTACTTCCCGCCGGCGACGAAAGTCATCGACACCATCATCGCGGGGTTTGCGAACGGTACGCTCACCGAAGCACTGGGCTACAGCCTCGTGAACTTCTTCTGCGGCTACGCGATCGCCGTGGCCGTCGGCATCGGCGGTGGGCTGATCCTCGGCGAACGCCGTGTGCTGCGCGAAGCGATGCAGCCGATGCTGAACTTCGTGCGGGCGCTGCCCTTCGTCGCTCTGGTGCCGATCTTCATCGTGGCGCTCGGTATCGGCGCGCTGCCGAAGATCGCGTTGATCGCGCTGGGCTGCGTCTGGCCGATCCTGCTGAACACCACCGACGGGGTGCGTGGCATCTCGCCGGCGGTGCTGGAGACCTCTCGCAGCTACCGCATCACGCACGCTCTGCGGCTGCGGCGCGTCACCATGATGGGTGCCCTGCCGCAGACGTTCGCGGGTCTTCGGATCGCGCTGTCGGTGGGTATCGTCATGGTGGTCGTCAGCGAGATGTACGGGTCGGCCGACGGCATCGGCTATTACATCCTGTTCAGCGGGCAGCGGTTCGCCGTGGCCGAGACCTGGGCGGGAACGATCGTGCTGGCTGTCGTCGGCTACCTCATCAACATGCTGTTCATTTGGGTCGAGCGCGCCACGCTCGGCTGGTATTTCCGTCGGGCCGCGGGCTGAGCCGTCGGCGCGTCGCGTTCAACACAAACTGGAGGCTGGAGCCGTGGCTACCACCGTCGAAGCGCCGCAGGAGGCGCGTTCCAAGTACCCGCTCGTGATCGATTCACTGACCAAGGATTTCGGTACCCACCGGGTTCTCGGCGGTCTGAACCTCACCATCGACCCCGGGGAGTTCGTCTGCATCGTCGGGCCCTCCGGTGCCGGAAAGACCACCATGCTGCGGTGCCTGTCGGGGCTGATGGCCCCGACATCCGGCACCGTCACCTACGGCGACACCCCGGTGGACCGTCCGCTGGAGGAGATCGCCGTCGTGTTCCAGGACTATCGCGGATCGCTGATGCCGTGGATGAAGATCTGGGACAACGTCGCGTTCCCGCTGCAGAGCCGCGGCGTCGGCCTGGCCGACCGCAATGAGCGGGCGCTGCGGGCGCTGGAATCGGTGGGTCTGGGCGACACCGGCGTCAAGTACCCGTGGCAGCTGTCCGGTGGCATGCAGCAGCGCGTCGCGATCGCCCGCGCCCTGGCGTACGACTCGCCGATCCTGCTGATGGACGAGCCGTTCGGCTCGGTTGACGCGCAGACCCGGTTCGAGCTGGAGGACCTCATCCTGCGGCTGCGTGCCGAGCTCGGCCTCACGATCGGCCTGGTCACCCACGATATCGACGAGGCGGTCTACCTGAGCGACCGCGTCGTGGTCGTCGCCGGCAAGCCCACGCGCGTCATCGACGACGTCACGATCGACCTCGGCCCGGTGCGCGATCAGATCACCACCAAGGCCGCGCACGAGTTCGGCGAGCTGCGCAGCAAGGTGATGCGCGAGATCATCGACCCCAAGTTCCGCGAGGCCTCGGAGAAGAAGGCGTCGGATGCCTGAGCCGCACCCCGCGGCGGTCCCGGAGCACGCGCGCGGGTACGAGCACTTCACCGGTTCGGTCGCCGAGACCATCTCGCAGTCCCGTCCGGCCTGGCCCGCCGAGCCGACCGCGCCGGAGGGGGCTCCGAATGTGATCGTGATGCTGGTCGACGACATGGGGTATGCGGATATCGGTCCGTTCGGGTCGGAGATCGACACCCCGAACCTCGATCGTCTCGCCGAGCGCGGCGTGCGGCTGACGAATTACCACACCACCCCGGTGTGCTCCCCGGCGCGCGCGGCGTTGCTGACCGGCCTCAACCCCCACCGGGCCGGATTCAGCAACGTCGCCGCGTTCGACCCCGGGTTCCCCGGCTCGACGTTCGAGATCGCCGATGACGTGCTCACTCTGCCCGAGGTGCTGCGACAGTCGGGTTACTCGACGTTCATGGTCGGCAAGTGGCACCTGAGCCGCGAGTCGGCCACCGGCGAGGGAACCGACAAGAGGTCGTGGCCGTGTCAGCGCGGGTTCGACCGCTATTACGGATGCTTGGAAGGGTTCACGCCGTTCATGGCGCCCAACCGCCTCATCCGTGACAACAGCCCGGTCGAGGTGGAACGGTACCCGGACGACTACTACTTGACGGATGACCTGACGGACGAGGCGATCGGGATGATCCGGTCGTTGCGCGCGCACGAGCAGAAGCGCCCGTTCTTCCTCTACTTCGCGCACCACGCGATGCACGCCCCGTTCGCGGCCAAACCCGACGACATCGCGAAGTACCGCGGGCGCTACGACGACGGCTGGGATGCCGTACGGGCCCGGCGCTTCGAACGTCAGCAAGAACTGGGCGTCGTCGAGCCCGGCACCCGGCTTCCGGCCCGCAACGATGAGGGGCCGGCGCTGGATGTTCCGCCGTGGGATGAGGTGCCCGCCGACGCGCAGGCCAAGGCTGCACGGATCATGGAGGTGTACGCGGCGATGGTCGACAACCTCGACCAGAACCTCGGCCGGCTGATGGATGCGCTGGAGGAGCAGGGCGAGCTCGACAACACGATCATCGTCTTCACGAGCGACAACGGGGGTGCCAACGACGGCGGGCGCCTGGGCACCCGTAGCTATCTGGCGAACTTTCTCGGGTTCATGGCCGGCATCCCCGAGAATTGGAACCGTGACGCCGACCTCGATCTCGACCTGATCGGCGGGCCGCGCGCCATGGTGCAGTACCCGCGCGGGTGGGCGATGACCTCGAACACGCCGTTCCGGCTGTACAAGGGGTCGACGTTCGCCGGCGGCGTGCGCACCCCGGTGATCATGTCGTGGCAGGCGGGGTTGCGCAAGGACGCCGGAGACGACGGGTTTCGGCGGCAGTACGCGTACGTCACCGACCTGGCGCCGACGATCCTGGAGATGCTTGGGATCACCCGGCCTGACCAGCGCGGTGGCCAGCCGGCGCAGCATCCCGACGGACAGAGCTTCGCCGCTGTGCTCACCGAGCCGCAGCATCCGGGCGTGCGGCGCGAACAGTACTCGGAGTGGAACGGGCACCGCGGGTTCTACCGTGACGGGTGGAAGGCCCTCACTCTGCACGCACCGGCGACGCCCTACAGCGACGCGGAGTGGCAGCTGTTCGACATGTCGACCGATCCCACCGAGATCGACGACGTGGCGGCGCGGCATCCCGACCTCGTCGCCGATATGGCCGCCGGGTGGCAACGCGAAGCCTGGCGCAACACCGTCTACCCTCTCGAGGACCACCAGGGATACTTCACCGGCGTTCACCGGCCGTCGACCGACGCGTTCGCCGACCCGGTGACTCTCTACGCGGGCACGCCGCAGTTGGAACGCGGGCGGTCGGCGGCGCTGATTTCACGCCGGTCGTTCGAGGTGCACGCCGAGGTCACGACAGCGGCCGACGACGCGGGTGTGCTGTTCGCGCACGGGGACCAGAACGGCGGGTACGTCGTGTATGTCGAGGACGGTGCTGTTCATCTGGAGTACAACGAGTACGGCGCCATGCATCATGCGGTTGGCCCGCAGCTGCCGGAAGGGCGGCATACCGTCGTGATGACGGCGTCGTGGCGTCCGGGTATCACGTGGGATGTCGAGGTGGGCGTCGTGGGCGTGGCCGGGACAGCCGCGGTGACCGGCGTGCAGATGATGATCGGCCTGGCCCCGTACACGGGGATCGACGTCGGCATCGACCGCGGCGGACCGGTGTCGTGGGACATGCACACCCGGCACGGATCGTTCCGGTTCACCGGCATCCTGCACGGGGTGACGTTCACCCCGGGCGAGCTGGCCGAGTACAACCGCGAGGAGCATTTCCGCGCCTGGCGCGACGCCGCCCTCACCTACGACTGACATCCCCTCCCGGGGGCGGATGCGCGATCACAGGCATCCGAGACATCGCACGTCACATCGAGCACGCCGTCGCGGGCGGCGGGCGGCGGCACGAGATCGACGCTCGCGACGGCCATCCCCGCGGCCTGCAGGCGCGCGACGATCGCCGTCGTCACCGGCGGCGGACGAGGGGCGTGCGTCAGTCGGAGGCAAGCGTGCCGCCGTCGATCGCGATGTTCAGGCCACTGACGAACGCGCCGCCGGGGGAGGCGAGCCACCGAGCCACACGACCGCGGTCGCGACCTCCGCGGGGGTGCCGAACCGGCGCAGCGGAGTCTTCGCCAGCCGCACCGCGGCGGCCTCGGGGTCGCCGGTGATCGGGGTGGCGAAGTCGGTCGCGATGACCCCGGGGGACAGCGCGGTGGAGCGGATGCCGCGCGGACCCCACTGCACGGCGATGTTGCGGGCGAGCTGGGCGACGGCGGCCCTCGTGATGCCGTAGCCGCCGATCAGCCTGTTTCCGCGTAGACCGGACAGGCTCGACATCGCCCGGAACGCGCCTCCGCCGCCGCCGGCCATGAGCGGCAGGGTCGCCTCGCTCAGCCGCACCACCGACCGCACGTGCAGATCGAACATCCGATCCAACCGGTCCAGCACATCCGACGCGCCCGGGGCGTCGAGGGCGGCGCCCGCGCTGGCGAGCACCGTGTCGACGCGGCCCCACCGCTCGTGCACCTGCTCGACCGCCGCCGTCAGTGCCGCCGCATCGGTCACATTGCACGGGATGCCGATGGCCGCACCGCCGGCATCCCGTGGTCGAGACCACACGTGCACGCACCTCCGCGCCGAGACCACATCTGCGTGGTCG
>NZ_JBKEAY010000123.1:0-8117 GCF_047972865.1 Microbacterium sp. | reverse complement strand
TGCTCGTCGCGCCCCTCGCGCTGCGACTGAAGGGCGTGTACCAGATCGTGCTGAGCCTCGGACTCATCTTCATCGGCCAGTACATCTTCGTGAACTGGTCCGACCTCACCGGCGGGGTCAGTGGGCGGCGCGCGCCGCTGAATCTGTCGATCGGACCGCTCGACTTCGCGAACCTGCAGTTCGGCGGCATGAGCTACAGCTACTACCAGGGCCTGTTCATGCTGGTGTGGTTGTTCGTCGCGCTGTGCATGTTCCTCGTGCACCTGCTGATGAAGTCCCCCGCGGGCCGCCACATCGTGGCGCTGCGTGACGCCGAGTTGCCGGCGACCGTCGCGGGGATCAACCCCGCCCGCAGCATGTTCGGCGTGTTCGCGATCTCCAGCGCGATGGGAGCGCTCGGCGGCGCGTTCTACGTCGCGCAGCTGCGGTTCATCAGCCCCGAACAGTTCAACCTCGCGATGGGTCTGAACTTCATCATCCTGGTCACCATCGGGGGCCTGGCCACCGCGTGGGGCCCGGTGCTGGGTGCCCTCGTGATCAGTTCGGTGCCCGTGCTGGCCGCACGGTACGCCGAGTACATCCCCTTCTTGAAGGAGAACTCGTCGCTGCCCGACGGCACGTGGGGCATTCCGGTCGGTCAGTTCCCGGTCGTCATCTACGGGGTGCTGCTGGTGCTGATCCTGATGTTCGAGCCGCGCGGACTCACCCACCTCATCCGGGTCTTCGCGCTCTGGATCACCGCACCGTTCCGACGGGCGCGGACCACCGACGCGGAGGCGACGACGTGATCGATGTCACGGGGCGGGTGGCCTTCATCACCGGCGGCGCGTCCGGCGCCGGGTTCGGGCAGGCGTGCGTCTTCGGCGACGCCGGTGCACGGATCGCGATCGCCGATGTGCGGGCGGATGCCCTGGACCGGGCGGTCAGCGCCCTCGGTGCGCGCGGGATCGAGGCGTTCGGGGTGCCCTTGGACATCACCGACCGTGTCGCCTATGCGGCGGCCGCCGACGCCGTGGAGGACCACTTCGGGCATCCGGTGACGCTGCTGTTCAACACGGCCGGCGTCAACGGGTTCGGGCCGGTCGAGGCGATGACCTACGGCGACATCGACTGGCTGCTGAACGTGAACCTCGGCGGGGTCGTCAACGGGATGCAGACGTTCGTGCCGCGGATGATCGCCGCCGACCGCGGCGGCCATGTCGTCTCGGTGGCCTCCGTCGGGGGGTTCGAGGGAAGCCCGATGACGGCCCCGTACTCGGCCGCGAAGGCGGCGGTGATCAGCCTGATGGAAAGCTACGCGCCGGCGCTCGAGACCCACGGCATCGGCGTCACCGTGCTGTGCCCAGCCAACATCCGCTCCAACATCGCCGAGTCCGATGCGGTGAGAACCACCGATACCGCCGGCAGCGGGGTGCGCACCGACGACCGGTTCCGCGCATCGTTGCGTGAGGTGTACGCACACGGGATGGACCCGGAGCATCTGGCGCGGAGGCTGATGGAGGCCATAGCAGCCGGCCAGCTGTACGCGATCCCCTATCCGGAGGTGCGGGGCGACCTGGAGGCCAAGTTCTCGCGCGTGCTGGCCGCCATCCCCGCCGACGACCCCGACGACCCCGACGGCGCCGCCGACCGGGTGCGTGCGCTCGGTGCGTTCCGCGCGGCGGCCGCGGGAGGGACCTGAACCGGCGATGGGGACGGATCGGTGAGCGGGCCGGGCCCGACGGCGGCTTTCACGGGTGCCGCATATCTCGACAGCATCCGGGACGACCGCGAGATCTGGTTCCACGGTGAGCGCGTACGCGACGCGGGAGCGCACCCGGCGTTCGCGCAGTCGCTGCGCACGATCGCCGGGCTGTACGACGGGTTGCACGACGGCAGTGTGCCGCTGAGTTCCACCGACACAGACAGCGGCGGCAGCACGCATCCGTTCTTCGTCACGCCGCGCACCGGCGCGGACTTGCGGGCGGCGCGGGACGCGATCGCGGCCTGGGCCCGGCAGACGTTCGGGTGGATGGGGCGCACGCCCGACTACAAGGCGGCGCTGGTGGGGACGTTCGGGGTGCCGCGGGAGGTGTTCGGGCCGTTTCAGGACAACGCGACCCGGCTCTACCGGCAGACACAGGAGCGGGTGCTGTTCTGGAACCATGCGATCGTCGATCCCCCGGTCGATCGCGACCGGCCGCCGGACGAGGTCGGCGACATCGCGGTGCGAGTGGTCGCCGAGGACGACCACGGCATCACCGTCTCGGGGGCGAAGGTGGTCGCGACGGGTGCCGTCGGCGCCCACCTCACCTTGCTCGCCCCGACGGGGGCGCGGCTGACCGACGAGAGCTTCGCGGTGGTGGCGGCTCTCCCGATGGACACACCGGGCCTGCGGCTGCTGGCACGACCGTCGTACGAGTATGCGGCGCAGCGGGCCGGCAGCCCGTTCGACTATCCGTTGTCGAGCCGGTTCGACGAGAACGACGTGATCCTCGTGCTCGACCGGGCCGTCATCGCCTGGGAGAACGTGCTGGTGCATCGCGACATCCCTCGCGCGAGTGCGTTCATCGGTGTGGGCGGGTTCCCCGATCGCTTGGCGATGCACGGCGCGACCCGGCTTGCGGTGAAGCTCGACTTCCTGTCGGGCCTGCTGCACAAAGCGGTGCGGCTGACCGGTGCGAGCGAGTTCCGCGGGGTGCAGGCGCGGCTGGGCGAGGTGCTCGCCTGGCGCAGCACGATGTGGGCGCTCAGCGACGCGATGGTGTACGACCCGGTCGCACGCGAGGACGGCACCGTGGGGCCGCAACCGGATGCCGTGAACGCGTACCGCCTGATGAGCCAGATCGCCTACCCCCGGGTGCGGGAGATCGCGCTGCAGGACCTGGGGTCGGCGCTGATCTACCAGCCCTCGCACGCCGCGGATTTCGAGGTGCCTGAGCTGCGTGATCCGTTGCACCGCTATCTGCGCGGCAGCGACGGCACCTCGGCGCCGCGACGCGTGCAGACGATGAAGATGCTGTGGGATGCGGTGGGATCGGAGTTCGCCGGTCGCAGCGACCTCTACGAGCGCAGCTTTCAGGGCAGCCACGAAGGCGTGCGGCTGCTGATCCACGGCGATCACGAGCGCCGCGGGGAGACCGCGCGGCTGATCACGTTCGCCGAGCAGGCAATGACCGACTACGACCGGCACGGCTGGCGACCGGGCAGCGGCCGCGCCACCCCCTGACACCGGGAAACGCCGGTGTCAGGGGGTGGGCCGAGTCCGCTACTTGGCGGAGATGTAGACGCTGTCCGACAGCCGGATCATGTAGCCCGCATCGGGTGGCGAAGTCCAGTCGGGGACAGCCCAGTAGTGCACCGCGGTCGACTCACGAAGGTCGATTTCGCTCCCCGCCGCTGCGCACGCGACATCGGCATCCGCACCGCGGGGCTCGATGACCAGGCATACACTGCCCTCGGACGATCCTCGCGACAGCCATACGCGCGTTCCCTCGTATTCACCGACGAGCCTGGCGGACTCCGAATCGATACCCCCCGCCGCCACGATGTCCGTCGGCAGAACATCGGCGGGTTGAGCATCTCGTTGCAGGTCCGCATACGACGGCCCTGAGAAGCCACAGCCGACGAGGGTGATCGAGCCGGCGACGACCGCGATCACCGCGACGACACCCCGCATGACCGACACGACGCTCATTGCCCTCCCGCCCGACGGGACTGCCGCAGGCACCAGGTCAGCCGTCCTCGGCCAAGATCGCGTCCGCACGAGCCTGCTGACGGGCGAGGCTCTGCTTCATCGCCGCGAACTCCGCGCGGTGCGAATCGATGTACTCTCGCTGCCAGGCCGCTGCCACTGCGACCTGCAACTCCGTCACGCCCGTACTCTTCTTGCACGCCACGTCCGCGACCGCGGCCTCTCTCTCCGCGTCCGTCGCTTCCGGCGTCGCCCACCGCGGATCGTCGTTCGCGTCCCACGGCGTCGCGTAGGTGAAGCCAGACTCCGCCATACATGCACTCCACTGCGCGAACCCCTCACGCACCCTCGGGTCACGCTCGGACTGGGATACCCCGAAATCGACCGCCGACTCGGTCATCTCAAGCGCCCCACCATCATTACCGAGCCGCGCACGGGCCTCACCCAGACAACCCCCCTCGGGGATCGTGACACCGTTGATCTCGGTCGGTCCGCTCTCACCCGACGCAACGGCCTCCTGCTCCGCGGAGAGTGACACCGACGCCGCTCGCTTGACCGTATCGACGACCGAACCGTCTTGCTGGTGAACCCCATTGTCCGGAACGTGGTACCCGAACTCCGTGACGTCATCGAGGTCGATCACCCCGAACAACCGATCATTGCTGCGATCCATGCCGGACGCCGGCGCCACGGGAAGATCCCACGCCAGTCCGAACCTCGCCATACAGGCAACCAAGACTCGATGCTCCGCGCGAAGCACCCTTTCCTGAGCTGCGTCGGACGTCCGGAACTCATCAATCGGCAGGGTGATATCCGCTCCCGACCGAATCGGCTCAACATCGCCGAGGGGGAGTTCACGAACACCACCATCTACCTCGGTCGCCGCCGCCTCGATGACCTGAGCGTTTGCCATGTTGTCACCGTTTGATGTCGAGCTTGACACGAGCGAAACCGTCCCGCCCACCAGCCCAACAACTGCAAAAGACGCAACTCCCGCAACCGCAACACTCACGCCAGATCGCACACTTTTACCCGTCAGTTTCCGCATGACGCACCTCCTACAGAACCACCAAGCCAGCATAGGGACGAGGTTTGATTGTTGTTTCTCAGCGTTGCAACCGAGTTACGAGGTTTGATGGTTTGCCAACTTCCACTGTAGTGCGCATGAACAAAGAGGCGAACAGTCCAAGAGTAGTCACGATTCTTGGCTGACGAAATAGTGTCGTTGACGTTGCAAACCGCGTTGAAGCCATAAATGTTGTTGCAACTGTCAGGGTTGTTGTAGGTGTGCGGCGACGGCCAGTTGTTCATGTTCGGGTAATAGGTGTCGAATGCCGACCAAGGGTTGGTCGGGTACGAGGAAGACCAGGCACTTTGTGCGGCGTAATTCGAGCTGTTATACACGCACACATCGCCCGTCGCGCACGTGTGTCCACTCGCATTCGCGCTGGTTGGCATGAAAATCACCGCAAAAAGCGCCCCACAAATCGCCGCGACTGCGAGTTTTAGCCTACGCCGACCCCCCCCCGCAGAGCATGATCAACTGAAAGCGACATCCTGACCCCCGATTTCTCGTAACCTTGCAAGCTACGCCCGTCGACTCCGAGACCTTTCGCTCGAATAGAAGTGCTGTTGCGTAGCATATGTCGAGAGCCAGATAATGTCAACACCTCGACGAGACTCCCATGAAGTGCTCGCGAAACGCCCTCGGTGGCTCAACTGAGATTGCCCGCGAAATGGTTCCGCTCGGGGCATAGGAAGTGAGTTGTCGATGGGTGCGCGCGTCGCCACGAAGCAGTGCGCGCTGGAGCACGCGCGGGGCAGCACCCCGCGAACTTTATCGATCGCGAGGGTGTAACCCGCTATGACGGCTGTTATGCGAACGCCCCGGATCGGCGTCCCTAGCCTCGATCTTTCGTCGGGTCGTTGATCGTGCTTCTTTGACGTTGTTGCCGGGGTCGTGGTGATGATTCTGGCGTGCGGGTGCGACAGTGGCCGTGTTGCACTGCGGTGGCGGGTCTCCGGAGTCCTCGGGTCATGGTGGTCGGCGGGATCGGTGGGTCAGCGGCCGGGTGTGGGCAGGGTCCGGGTTCTGCCGATCGCAGCGGGGATGATGCTGGTCCAGCGGGACCGGCTGGCGAGGTGCAGGGTGATGCGTCGCTCGTGCCTCGCGATGGTCGCGGGGATGGTGAACAGGCGGTGGCAGAGGCGTTTGGGTTCCCACCGGCGGGCCTCATGCTCGGGGTGGGCGAGAAGGCCTGCCCCGAGCGGTCAGGTCGCCGGCGAGGGCGACGATGGCGCACTAGATCCGGTTCTGGTCGAACCCCTGCAGAGGAGGTTGCGCGATCCGGTGTCTTTCGCGTGCCGGATCCGGTCCTCGCAGCGTGCCCGGCGCGGTGGCGCAGCTCGAGGCGCTGGAGCTGGCCGCGGCGGGTGTTGGTGGCGAACGCGGTAAGCGGGTAGCCGTCGACGCCGTCGAAGCGGAGTTGCGCGCCGGGGTGGGGGCGTTCGCGGCGGACGATGACGCGCATGTCCTTCGGCCAGGATCCCAGGTCGACAACGCCGGTGAACTCGACGACCGCGGCACCGTCGCGGGGGTCGCCGTGGGCGTCGAGCGTGGGTTCCCAGAGGTCGTCGGGGATGAGCCGGTAGAGGTCGGGGGTCTCGTGTGGGAGCGTGAACCCGACCGAGTACGACAGTCGGCGCTTGGTGAACCAATCGATGAACTCGTGCGTGCCGCCGGCGGAGCCCGCACGGACCAACACCCCCTTCCCCGGCCGGGTCTTCGCGTCGGGCAGTTGGGCGAGTGCCGCCTTCGTGACCGTGATGTGGTCGCTCGCGGTGTTCGACCCCGCGTTCCCCGGGCGGAGCTTGATGGCGAGCATCTCCCCGGTCCCGGCCGGGCCGTGGTCGATGAACACGCACAACGGGTGGAACCCGAACCCCTTCTTGAACGTGGGGCGCGCGTTCCCCTTCTCCGAGTGCGCGGTCAGCACGGCCGCGTCCAGATCGATCACGATCGGCGTCTCCGGTGACGCGACCGCGTCGGGCGCATGCTTGCCCGCCAGCGACCACGCGGCAGCTCAGGCTTCTTGCCGTGCGTTGTCGATCGCGGAAAGCGCCCGGTCCGCGTCTGCCGCCAACGCCGCGATCGTCCGGGACACGGTCCGATCCGACGCCACCGGCCCATACACGTCCGGCTCAGCACGCAGCGTCGCGAGATCGGACAACGCGTCCCCGCCGAACGCGACGGTCACCGCGAGATCGAGCACGATCTTGCCGGGGTCATGCACCGCGAGCGGTTTCCGCCCCCGCCCGAACGCGACCGACAACGTGCGGTCCAGACCCGCCGCTCGGGCGGTCTCGGCCAGCAGCACCCCGCCCGCATGACCGATCGCCGGCACGTCCACAGAGTCAACATGAACGCGTGGATAACCCCCGGTAGTCTTCACCGTGAAGGTGCTCCTCGCTCTCGAAGAACTGCTTCCTAGACAGATACAATTCTGTCAGATCAGGAGCACTTTCCATGTCCACAACACGACCACCGGAAACCTCAACAATGAAAGCCCGAGGCTAGAGGGCGTCGATGAGTTCGCGCATCAACTGCGAGGGCGTCGTGTGGCGCTCCCGCGCCGCCTCGTCCAACTTTGCTCGGCGTACAGCATCGAGCCGAAGCGTGAATGGGCGCGCCTGAGCGCCCACACTGATGGGGCGGCCGGAAACGTCGCCGTACTTGCCCATCTCTACCTCCTCAGTCCAACCTCGATGAGAACCTTTTTCGTCGCTGGCATGGAGTGGAAAAGCGTAGTACGAAACCTGTGGCGACGCAGCCCCCCCTCCGGCCACAACTGAGATCGCCCGCGAAATGGTGACGCTCGGGGCATGGGAAGTGAGTTGTCGATGCATCGCTGCCCCTCGGGCTGGCCCGGGCACCGGGCGGCGCCGGACCTCAGCGGCTGGCGCCCCAGATGCCGTAGCGGCCGGGCGAGAGGATGCCGGCCGGATCGACGGCATCCTTGATCGTGCTGACGAACCGCCGATACGCGTGGTCGTTCCAGGTCATATACCCGGCCACATCCTCCATGAAGTCCAGGTGGGAACGGTACTCGCTGTACCCGCGCGCGGCGAGCTCGCGCACCAGCTCCCGGGCCGTGTCGAACGCGGCGCGCGCCTGCCCGGCATCCCTCGGGTCGAAGTTGATCGACGAGACCACCGCGCACGAACGCTCGTTGACCACGAGCAACCCCGCCTTGTAGTTCAGGCCGGTGCGCTCCTCGGTGATCGCACGCACCACGTCGACGACATCCTTGATCCGCTCACCCCGCATCGGCACCATCGGCGCGATGCCGATGTGCGCGAAGCCGTCGCCCTTGTACTTGATGACGTCAAGGTTCGGCACCCCCGCCATGATGCGGTCCGAGATCGCGGGGATCTGATCGTACTC
>NZ_JBKEAY010000122.1:0-3471 GCF_047972865.1 Microbacterium sp. | reverse complement strand
TGGGAGTAACACCCAACGGTGCCGGCTCCCGAGGACCCCCTAGCCCGGAGCCGGTACCACCTCCACGGAACGCCAGTACCAGGTCGCTGGACTAGCCGTACCAACTCAGGCTATGCGCCATCAAGTGCGGTGATCCGCTTCTGTACGCCTTCGAGCCAGTGTGCCGCATGCACGATCTGGCGGGGGAACACCGACAGGGGGGTGCGCTAAGCGCGAGCATGGAACGGCGCTCGGTACGCTCTCATCTCGTCAGGGGTGAGTTTGCGCCGTTTCATCGACATCGGCATCACGACATTCACGAAGAACGCGAAGCTCCGATTCAGGAACCGACCGACCGGGCCGCCCATGACACCGGAGAACTGCCGGAAGTGACGGTCGTCGGCGACGGGCCACGCCCAGGTGTTGCCGAGGCTGACCGCTGCGAGGCGATCGGGGCGTGCGGTGAGTGCGGCGAGCCCGATCGGACCACCCCAATCGTGGGCGACGAGGGTCACGGCGGTGAGATCGAGTTCGTCGATGAACGCCCTGACGAGTTCCGCCTGCTCCGAGGGAAGAAAACCGAATCCCTCCGGCGGGCGGGACAGTCCGAAACCGGCGAGGTCCACGGCGATGCACCGATACCCGGTCGACAGGTCACGGATGACGTGGCGGTAGAGGAACGACCACGCCGGGTTGCCGTGGATCAGCAACAGGACGGGGCCCTCGCCCTCATTGACGTAGTGCAGTCGGGCACCGTCCATCTCGACGAAACGGCTTTCGAACGGGAACTGACCGGGCGTCAGCCCGAACTCGCGTTCGGCGGTGCTGACAACCGAGCTGTCGGCGGTGGAGCCGGGCTCAGACATTGTTCGCCCTCGCGTAGTCCACGGCGGCGAGGATCAGGTCGCTGTTCGGCTCGATCGCGTCCTCGCCACCTGTGATCATCACCCACTCGCGCATGCGGGACTTGCCGTGGGGCTGGAACGGGAGCGCTCGTCCGCTCTCCAACGCTTCGGCGGCAAGCGGCTGCGGTACCCGCATGCCCATTGCGTCGCCGAAGACGCACACCGCCATCTTGCGCCCGACGCAAAGGGCGGGGCTGCCGAACATGCGCCGTCGCGTCACGTCGGGCGCCAGCGCCTCGACGTGTTCGGCAAGCTGTTCATAGAGTTCGAGGTCGTGGCGCACGGGCGGGGGCGCGGCCACCCCCTTGCTGGATGCGACCATACGATCAGTCCTCCTCTGGTTCGGGGAGTTCGAGCGGGCGCCCGGTTTCCAACAGCGTCTTCACTCCCGCCGCGATGCGGGCCCACCCGGCACGCACCTCCGGCATGGGTTCGGGAAAGTCGAAGTGCAGGATCCGCAGGCGCACGACCTCACCGAACGGGTCGATCTCGTACCGGTTGCGGGACGCACCGATGTCGCGCCAATGCGGCTGGAACGTCATCTCCAGGCGGCGGTGCGGTTGCACGTCGAGGAAGACCCCCGTGATCTCGTCGCCCTTGTCGGTGCGGTAGGCGTACTCGCCGCCGACCCGCACATCCCCGCGGAACTGCGCGCCGGCCATGTAGTACTGACGGGTCAGCTGACCGTCGATGAGAGCCTCCCACAGTCGTTCCGGGCTGGTGCGGATGTACGTCTCCAGCACGAAGTCGGGTGCGCGCTCTTCGGGCTTGGGCATCGTGTTTCCTTCCAGGTTCTTCTTCATCGCGAGGATTGCGCGGGTGGCGGGCTGGTGGACGAGGGGCTCGATCCAGCGGTCGACCGCTTCCAGGAGCGGTGCCGGATTCAGATAGTGATGCTTGAACCGACCCACCCGCAGCGTCGTGACGAGACCTGCCTCCTCGAGCACCCCGAGATGCTTCATCACGCCGAAACGGGAAAGCTCCCCGTGCTCGACGAGTTCCGTGAGTGTCTGGCCATCGTGTCGGCGCAGCGCGTCGAGCAGGCTTCGCCGGGTCGGGTCGTCCAGGGAGTGGAACACCGCGGAGACATCGTGCACGGCGACAGGTTACTACAAAGTCACATGTTATCGACCGCAAGGAGCAGGGGCGCGCCGCGGTAGGTTGAAGGGGTGAAAGCCAGCCCCGCCGACCAACTCCGTCTCGTCGAGATCGCCGAGCTGGATGCTGCCGCCCATCAGGCCGAGCACGCTCGGCAGAACCCGCCGCAGGCGGCGCGGGTCAAGGAGTTGCTCGCCGAGCGGCAGGCGCAGTCGGGGGAGTTGGCGCGGCTGCTCGGCATCCGCGACGACGCCAAGGCCGAGTTGGCGCGTATCGAGGCCGATGTCGCGGTCGTCGACGCGCGGGCGGAGCGCGACGCGGGCCGCCTCACGGCGACGACCAGCGCCAAGGACGCACAGGGCCTTGAGCACGAGATCGCCTCTCTCGCGCGCCGGAAGACGGCACTGGAGGATGCGGAGCTCGAGGTCATGGAGCGCCTGGAATCACTGGATTCCGATGTCGCGGCCCAGGAGGCGCTGGTGGCTGCCACCAACGAAGAGGGTTCGCGGCTGAGCGCGGAGGGCAAGGCGGCTGTGGCCGAAGCGGCCACCCGGCTGGAGGCTGCCCAGCGAGACCGCGCCGCGGTCGCAGGCAGCGTGTCGGCCGAGTTGCTGGCGATGTACGAGCGGATCGCCGCCCGAGGCATCGGCGCGGGAGTGTTACGCCGCCAGACGTGCGAAGCGTGCCGCATGGTGCTCTCCGGCAACGACCTGCAACGGGTCCGCAAGGCCGCCGCCGACGATGTCGTGACCTGCCCCGAATGCGGCGCCGTGCTGGTGCGCACGGACGAGTCGGGGTTGTGAGGTCGTCGCGCCCGTAGAATCGGTGACGTGAATGGGCCGGCCGGACGGTCGCGTGGCGGGAGACCGCACCGAGGAACGTCCGGGCTCCACAGGGTAGGGCGGTGGGTAACACCCACCCGGAGTGATCCGCGAGACAGTGCCACAGAGAGAAGACCGCCGGGGTGCGCCCCGGTAAGGGTGAAAGGGCGGTGTAAGAGACCACCGGGGTCGTGGTGACACGACCCGCACGGTAAACCTCGCCCGGAGCAAGGCCAGACACGGGATGACGACGCGACCCGCCGAGTCCCCGGGTAGGCCGCTGGAGCGGCGCGGCAACGCGTCGCCGAGAGAGATGACCGTCGAAGGGGCAGGAGCCCCGGAACAGAACCCGGCGTATAGGCCGACCCATTCACTTCACCCGAGCCGCTGCCGTGTGGTCGGCGCCCAAGGGCGTGGGATCGGCGAGGTGACCGGGCAAGGGCCGATGGTGGTGCTCCCATTCTTGACGGTGAAGGAACTGCCGCATGGCTGAGCGACTCACCCGCCGCGCGGTGGTCGACCGTGCCGCATCCCTGTCCGATGCCATCGGGGCGTGTCAGATGGATTGTGTGTGAGGTTCCTCCGATAGATGAGGAGTATGAAGATGATCACTATGACGAAGCACGAGGATCAGAGCGGATCGTTCGGCCCGGGCTCGGCGGTGCCGA
>NZ_JBKEAY010000018.1:0-4488 GCF_047972865.1 Microbacterium sp. | reverse complement strand
CATCCGCCCGGGTCATGACTTCGAGGTGCTCGATTCGTTCCTCGACGCGACCGGCGCGCCGGTCGCGGACCTGCCCGCGATGCGCATGCTGTTCGTCTTCGAGGCCACCGAGGGCGGATCGCGCATGACCAACACCACCTTCTTCACGTCGGCCGAGGCGCTCGAACAGGTCGTGTCGATGGGCGCGGTGGAGGGCTCGCGCATGGCGATAAGCCAGCTGGATGCCGTGTTGAAAGACCTCCGCGCCTACGCCGCCGGCGCGGGCACCCGCACCGAGATCCTCGACGACACCCACGTGCGCATCACCCGGCTCGTGGAGGGTCCGCGCGAGCTCGTCTGGCGGGCGCACCACGAGCCGGACCTGCTGCGGCAGTGGCTGCTCGGCCCCGACGGGTGGCAGATGGTGGAGTGCGAGGTCGGCGACACCTACCGGTACGTCTGGCAGCGGGGGAACGACGAGGCCACCCGGTTCGGGTTCGAGGGCGAGACCATCCTCAGCGACGCACCGCGCCGGGCGGTGACCGCCGAGCGCATGATGGGCGTCGACGGGCCGGGCACGACCAACGACCTGCAGCTGTACGAGGAGGACGGTGCGACCCTGCTCACCCTGCTGATCGAGTACCCCAGTCGTGAGCTGCGCGACCAGATTCTCGCGACCGGGATGACCGACGGCATGGAGGCCTCGTACGTCCGCCTGGAGAGCGTGCTCGCCGCCGGGTGAGCCGGCGGGTCCGTCGACCTCAGGCGCGGGAAGCGTCACCTCGGTGCCGAGCGCGGTCAGCAGCAGCCCGAACGCTGAGTTGAGTTCGTAGCACAGCCCGCCCTCGCCGTCGTCGAGGATGCGCCGCACGATTGTGGGCGCGCAACGCAAGGAATCCGTCTCCCGGCGGAGGTTCGGTTCCCTCGGTGGGCCGAGGGTATTCCATCCGTCGCGGGAGTTCTGCACGGCGTTCGCTCCGTAGCGTCATGCTCATGAAGAAGTCACGGCTTACACAGGCTCTCGCGATCGCGAGTATCGGAATACTGACGTCAAGCGCATGCGCGCCCGTTGATACCGGAACGAACTCCGACACCGCCCTTGCGTGGGAGAGATGCGAAGGCACCGCAGAATGCGCAACCGTTTCCGTTCCACTCGACTATGAGGCACCCAACGGGAAGAAGATCGACCTCGCGGTGCTTCGGGTTCCAGCGACGGGCAAGTCCGAGGGAACCCTGTTCTACAACCCCGGCGGACCGGGCGCTGAGGTGGTCTCTGATGTGGCGACGAACGTATCTACCATCTTCAGCGCACGCGTTCGAGAGTCGTACGACATCATCGCGATCGATCCGCGAGGCGTCGGTCGCTCCACACCGGTGAAATGTCCAGTGGATGACGAGGTCGACGCGTCCGAGAACTCGGAACCACCAACCGAGCAGGAGATCATCGATGACGCCAAGCAGATCGCCGCAGGGTGCGAAGAACTCAGCGGCGACCTCTTACCTCACATCACAACGGAAAACGCCGCGCGAGACATGGACATGGTGCGTAGCGCACTCGGCGAGCAGAAACTGAACTACCTGGGGTTCTCCTATGGCACGACTCTGGGTGCCGCCTACGCGGACTTGTTTCCGAAGAACGTCGGAAGGATGGTGCTCGACTCTGCAACCGACCCCGACCTCAACTACGCCAAGACGATCTCCGATTCCGAAATCGCGGCGGAGCAGCTCCTCAAGGCTTACCTGAAGTCAGCGCAGGCGCAAGAGCTCGCTCCGTTCTCCGGAAGCGTGGACGACGCCTACAAGCAACTCACCGCGCTCATCGACCGTTACGACAACAATCCAGCTGAACTCGCTGACGGCTCGCCCTTCGATGGAAACAGCATCCGGGATGCGCTGCTCCAGTTCGGTGGCCAGGAGCTGAACTGGCCGAACCTGACAGTGTTTCTCCGACTCGTGCAGACTGAATCCATCGAGGATGCAGCGCTCCTGTCCCGCACGGATTTCCTCCGAGATGTCGCGGAAGGCTCCGACTCCGACGACTGGCTCTCCTTGGGCGCGCACTATGCCTACACCTGCACTGACTGGTCGGAATCAACACAAGAGCAGGTGGCCGAAGCCAACAACGAAGCCCGCGAACAGGCGCCGCTGCTGGGCATGGACTTCGAACCAGATCAAGATCCTTGCACATACTGGCCCGTCGAACGGGGAAAGCCTCTGGCTTTCAAGGGTGATGGCGCGCCTCCCATCGTCGTCATCGGTATCACGAATGACATCGCCACCCCGTTTCCGTGGTCCCTGGCGCTCGCTGGACATCTCGGCTCGGCTCGACACGTGACATACGAGGGCGTGGGCCACGCTGCCTACAACAACGTCGGAAGCGCCTGCATCGACGAAGTGGTGGAAGACATGCTCCTCGACGGCACCGCTCCGGAAGATGGTCTCGTCTGCAAAGACTAGGTGTACTTCCCCGGCAGGTTGTGAACGGGTGAAGTGGCGAAGACCTCCGGGCAGGATGTGGGTTACCACACTCGCATCTTGCTTCCGGAGGTCTTCGTGTTCCACGCTGACGCGCCATTGATGCCGGAGGGGCGTCGTCGTCTTGCCGTGCTCGTCGTCGATGAGCGCTGATCGGTGCGGCGGGCGGCGGCTCTGAGCGCCGCGATCCAGCGGGTATCGATGACATTGACGCGGGCAGGTACGAAGATGTCGACGTTTGGGTCGAGCGGACCTCCGATACCGTCACGACGAAGTCCGTCGCCGAGGTGGTCGCGTACCGCATCCGCTCTTCCGCAGCGGCCAAGGCCGATGTGCGCGAGGCGCTCCAGTGCAGCGCATTCCGCTTCGGGACCGCTGCCGAGGCCCGCTATGCCTCCCTGATGGGCCACATCCGCGCGGTCCTGGTCCGCTCGCGTCGGGCTGATCGGATCGGGGCGACCGGGTGACGGGGCGACCGGGCGGCTGGGTGGTGAGCGGACCTCGGCCCCGGCGTTCACTCGCCCCGGCGTTCACTCGCCCCGGTGCAGCGCGGTCGGCAGCGGGCGTGTCATGCCGAACCGTGTCCGCAGCAGGCGCTGGGCCTCGTCCGTCGTGACGGGTCGCTGCGCGCCGTGTTCGGTGAACCGCCACTGCAGTCCGGTGCCGGTGGGCATGGCGGGCACCGCGGAGAGGGTGACGTTGCCGTCCGGGAGGGCGAGGGAGCACACCACGGAGCGCTGGAAACGTGATTCGGGTGACGAGGAGTGCCAGTGGGCGGCATCCGCGAATTCCGACAGTCGCCGCGCGGTGCCGTCGACGATGTAGCTGCGGCCGGGGTCGGCGGTGACGCGTTCGCTGTCGGTGGCTTCGCGCCGCACGATAACCGAGCCGCCGAAACCCACGTCCACGTGCTGCACGGCACCCGGCATCCTGACCTGCAGGGCCATGTGGCTGAGCGGGATGCTCCGCCCGGGCAGGTCTCCGGTCGTGATCTCGACCGTCGCCCCGAGCAGCGTCACCTCGGCGCCGAGCGCGGTCAGCAGCAGCCCGAACGCTGAGTTGAGTTCGTAGCACAGCCCGCCCTCGCCGTCGTCGAGGATGCGCCGCACGATCAGCGCTTCGTCGAGCACGAGCGCGCCGTCGGGGTGCAGCCGCAGGTTCTCGAACGGAATGCGCGCACCGTGCGCCCGCGCCAGCGCGGCGACGTCGGCGGGGGTGAGCGGATGCCGCGGCCGCGGCATCCCGAGCCGCTCCAAGTAGCGCTCGACGAGGTCCGGGGTCACCCCGCCACGGTACCCCGGCGCAGCGCCACTGATCTACGTCTTCCTGCAGCGCTACGTCGTTGACGCGTTCGTCCGGTCGGGCCTGAAAGAGCCACCGTCGCGGCCCCAGACGCGAACCCCGACAGGGCGGCGGCATCGACGTAGGTCTCCTCGTCGAACGGAAAGGGGCGGGTGACCGTGTGGGCGACGTCACATCGGCTGGGGCTAGCCGACGAGGACCTCGCCCGGGCCGGACTCGCGCGTAACGCCAAGACTTCCCGAGGTGCCTCATTTGGGAATGCCCGCGAAATGGTTCCCGTGCCTCAGGTAAGTATGCCCGCGAAAGCGGGTTAGCTGCAATACGGTTGAATTAGGGGACGATTTGGACGGCTGTGATGCCGGCGGCGGTGGGTTGGGGCCAGTTGCTGTGGCGGGCGCGATAGACGAGACATCCGGTGTAAATGCGATTGACGACCCGCGGCTAGGAGAGCGCCTTGCGTATGGGAAGCAGCCTGCGGTTCAGATCGATCATCGCGTTGTGCCAGAGCCCAGCGAACACAATCTCGCGGTCAGGGTGCTGAGGGGGGAAAGGCGCCTTGCTCGGCGATGGAGCGGCGGGAGACGCGCAGGGCGGTGACGAAGGAGAGCCGGGCGGGGTCGTGGCCGGTGTGTGTGGCGGCGTCGAACATCAGGGTGCGGATCGCGTAGTGGCAGCACAGGTGCCCCCAGATCTCTTGGAGCACGAGTTGTGGGCTGCCTGAGCGCAGCACGC
>NZ_JBKEAY010000046.1:0-4870 GCF_047972865.1 Microbacterium sp. | reverse complement strand
TCCCAGATGCGGTGGATCGCGTCGGCGGCGACGTCGACCTTGCTCGGCCCGGACGGGTCGCGGGGGATGACCATGCGGATGTCGAGTGCGGCCTTGCGCCCGTCGGTGGTGATCAGGAGCATGTTGTCCTCGTCGGGCCGCACCTGGCGGGTGGCGACCTTCTCGGCGCGCTCGGCGAGGGAGGCGACGTACTGCTCCAGCTCGACGGTCGGCTGCACCGGCACGGTGGAGGGTGCGCGGCTGCCGTCGTCGCGCTGCACGAGCGCGGGCACGGGCAGGTCGAGGTCGTCGGCGGTCTTGACGTCGGCGAATACCGACCACATCCGCAGCAGCTCCTGCCCGTTCTGGAAGCGCGCGAACCGGGTCTTCATGCGGAACGTGCTGCCGGTCGGCGAGATTTCCATCTGCGTGACCAGCTCGCCGAACGTCGCCGCCCACGCATCGAATGCGCCGACACCCGCGGACTCCAGCACGTCGGGTCGCAGATACAGCTGCATCACATAGGTCTCGGTGATCGAGTTCGAGATGGGCGTCGCCGTTGCCGCTGTCACGACCCGCTCGCGCCCCGCGGAGCGGAGGTATTCGAGCTTCATGTGCAGGTCGCTCGCGCGATCCGAGCCCTCGATGGCGGCGTCCCTGATGTTCGACTCCGTGGCGAGGTTCTTGTACATATGCATCTCGTCGACGATGACGTAATCAATGCCGGTGTCCTCGAAGCAGACGCCGCGGTCGCGGTCGGAGTCGAGCCGATCCTTGAGCTTGTTCTCCATCGCCAGGAGCTTGCGCTGGATGCGCTTGACGCTCATGCGCTGCTCGCCGGTCGCGTCGTCCAGCACTCGCCGCACGTCGTCCACCTGCCCGCGGATGTACTGCTGCTGCGTCTCGGCGCGCAGCGGGATCTTGGCGAACGCCCCCTGCGTGAGGATGATGGCGTCCCACTCGTTCGCTGCCGCCCGCGCGACGAAGAGTCGCCGCTTGTCGGCGGTGAGGTCGAGGCTCGATGCGGCGAGCACGCGGGCGCGCGGGTAGATCTGGAGCCACTCCCGGCCGAACTGCTCCAGCATGTGATTCGGCACCACCACGACGGGCTTGCTGATGAGCCCCATACGGCGCATCTCCATCGCGCCCATAATCATCTCCGCCGTCTTGCCTGCGCCGACCTCGTGGAACAAGCCCGCCGCAGGTTCGGACACCATACGCGCGACGGCGGCGCGCTGGTGCGTGCGCGGCTCGAAGGTGGCCGCGAGGCCCGGCAGTGAGAGGTACGCCCCGGCGTTCGTGTAGTCGCGGAGCACGATGGAGTTGAAGCGCCGGTTGTACTCGTCCACGAGTGCCTGCGCGCGGTCGGGGTCTTCCCACACCCACTCGCCGAACCTCTCCTGAAGCGCGTCGGCCTTCTCCTGGGCGGCAGCGGTCTCGACGGGGTTGAGGATGCGACGCACCTTGCCGTCGATGTCCTTCTCCTCGTCGTAGACAAGCATCGTCCGCTGCTCCATGACGGCCTGTGCGATGTCCGGCGCGGGGCGGCGGGGCGTGCCCCATTCCGAGGTGGAGGGCAGCCCCTGCCGACCGCCGCGAATCTCCCACATGCCTGGCAGCGGGTTCTCCACGCGAACGTCGGGCGCGCGCAGAATGCTCCGCAGGAACTGCTCGTGCACGTCGGCGCTGATCCAGACCGCGCCGAGCTTCGCGTGGATGTCCTGGATGCCCAGCGGCGCGGGCAACACCTCGGCAAGCGCATCGACGTTGACCTGGAACTCCGGGTCGTCCTCGGCGCGGAGCCGTGCCGCTTCGAGCTTGACCCGCACGTCGCCCGATAGATACTCCGGCGCGTGGATGAGCTGGTTCGTGACTGGGTCGGTGAACACGAGCGTTCCCAGCGCCTCGCGCGCCTCGCGGTCGTTCATGCCGAGTAGATCGGCGACGAGGGTGATGTCGATGCGGCCGGTGCGGTCGAGGCTGACCGCGATGGCGTCGGCCGGGCTGTCGACGCCCTGCACCTCGGCGCGCGGCACCACCACGCGGTGGCTCATGATGGCGGCAGGCGACGCGGACTGATCCTCGTCGTCGAACTGCTCCAGCGCGAGCACCAGGGGGCCGAACGGGTCGGAGCGCAGCAGCCGGATCGGTGTCGGCACGATGCGCGCGAAGGTCTCCTCGCCGTCCTCATTCGTGCGCCCGGTGGGGCGCAGCGTGTAGCGGTTCAGCGCCCCATAGGTGCCGACGTACTTCAGGTAGTCGCGGCGCAGCGTCGTGCGGATGAGCACGATGTCGGGGGTGTCGTCCACGCTCGCCGCTTCCGCGGTCAGCAGGCGGGATGCCCCGTCGCGCAGACGCAGCAGAGCGCGTAGCTCGCGCTCGGCGGACGTCGGCACCGCAAGCGGCTCCAGCGAGCCGGAGACAACGGTGCGGAAGCCGCCGGTCTCGCTCGCCACGATGCTGCCGTCCCATAGCTCCGGCGCCGACGGGGTGAACGCTGCCCGGCGCGCCTGCTGCTCGGCGGCGCGCTCGGTCATCGTCAGCCCGGCCCGGCGCGCGGAGAACACGATCTGGTCGACGGCGACCGCGAGTTCCGCCTCCAAGTCGGCCAGATCGGTCGTGATGGTGAGCGTGGCCGCGTCGTACATCCCGTGGCCGACGCCGACCTCCCCGAGCATCTGCTCCGGGTGCTCGTCGAAGTAGCGGTTGATCCGCATCGGCACGCCGTCGATGGGCACCTGCGCGACCGTCTCCCAGGCGTCGTCGCGCATCTGCTCGCCCTCCGGTCGCCGCCGGAACACGAGCAGGTCGGTCACCACCTCCGTCCCCGCGGCGCGGCGATGCGCCCCGGTAGGCAGGCGGATCGCGCCCACGAGGTCGGCCAGCTCGTTCATCTCCCGCCGCGCGCCGGGGTTCTGCGCGTCCATCGTGAAGTGCGAGGTCAGCACCGCGATGAGGCCGCCGGGCCAGGTCAGGCGCAGCGACTTGATGATGAAGTGGTTGTGCATCGACTGTCGGGTCGCGTTGTGCAGCGGGTCGTGCAGGGTGACGCTGCTGAACGGCACGTTGCCGATGGCGGCGTCGAAGTGTCCTTCAGGCAGTCGGGTGTCGGCGAAGGACTCGGCGCGGACGGTCGCGTGCGGGTACAGCTCGGCGCAGATCGCCGCCGTCAGCGGATCGAGTTCCACTCCGGTCATCTGTGCCGACTCTGGCGCGAGGCCGATGAACGTGCCCGACCCGGAGCCGGGTTCCAGGACCGCGCCTCCGCTGAACCCCAGGCCGTCCAGCAGTCGCCACACCTGCCGGGCGATCATCGGGTCGGTGTAGTGCGCGTTGACCATGCTCCCATCTCGATCAGTGTGCAGGGAATCGATCGGATCTGTAACGCTGGAAGGACGAGCGGCAACTACCTATGTGAAGAGCATCCGGGAGGAGGGGGTAGATGAACGAGAACGTCGAGCAGTACAGGGCGCTGTTTCTCTCGTCCTACAACACCATCCTCCGGTTCGTGGAACGCAGAGTATCGGCACGGGAGGATGCCGCTGAACTCGCAGCGGATGTGTTCCGCATCGCCTGGCAGAAATACGACCCAGGCCAGGCGAACTCGCGCTCTTGGCTATTCACCATCGCCCGCAACGTCGTTCTCGAACACTACAGACGAACAGCACGAAGAAACGCAGCCACACAGCGGCTGATCGAGGCCACGGAACTGGCCGGCGCACCCTTCATGGACGACGACGGCACCGAACACCCCGTGATCGCGGCACTCCAGCAACTACCAGAGAGGATGCAGGAGGTCCTACGACTGCGGTACTGGGACGAACTCGAGATAGGCGAGATCGCGACCGTACTCGGCATATCCCAGGGTGCGACGCGAGTGCAGTTACACCGCGCCCGCGCACGCATCAGAGAACTACTACCCGCCCCACTCGTCCGGAAGGGAGATGCATGATGGACGACCTCGCTGCCGTATTCACAAGAGCAGATCCCGCGCGCACCCCGCAGGACGCACCGCTTCCAGCCGAGGCGCTGAGCCTCCTCGAGCAGATCGTGACGACTCCGATCACTCAGGCTGACACCGCGCAAGAGGTAACGTCTTCGAGCCCCACGGGATCACGATTCCGGCTACCCCGACTCCTCATCAGCGTGGGTGCCGTCGTCGCGGTGTTCGCAGTCATCGTCATCTTCGCTGTCTCGCAACTTCGGGCACCCTCCGAGGGCAACACTGCGGACTACCCATGGTTTGAGACCGATACCCAGCTCTTCGACGCCGCAGATGCCGTCATCGCCGGTGACGTACTGAGCGAACGCGAGGAACTCATCGATGGGATCGACTACACTGTCGTGACGATCGAGGTCAGCGCGTCCGCGTCCGGGGGACTACGCCAAGGCGACATCGTCGAGGTGAAGTACCCGATGTTCGACTCCACCCCTGTAGGCCTCGAACCAGGCAGCAGAGCGGTCCTCTTTCTCGCTCTCTACGACGATGCTCCAGCGTCCCTCTTGAACCCCGTGCAGGCGAGCTATCTGGTCACCGACGTTGGCGTCGAAACCAGTAGCGAGAACCCCATCGTCCTCTCGGATGAGCTTCTTGATCAACTCGGCATTGGCGGCAGATGACCCAAAGCCTGGACGTACCTGCTTCCTCGATCGAGGAAGAGAGATAAGAAGAAGGAGAAGTAATGAATACACCGACTCCTGAGATCAGGACGGTGCGGCGGCGCAGGCTCGCAGGATGGCGCACCACCACCGCGTTAGCTTCTGGGGGGCTTCGCTCCCTCGTGGGTGTGGAGAGTATCCCAGCGTGGTCGCCTCTTGTCGGCTCGCGGTGCGGGGGTGGAAGCTGGGCGGTGCCGGTCGCGGACACGTCGGCCCCCTATGGTGCTGTCGA
>NZ_JBKEAY010000249.1:0-14257 GCF_047972865.1 Microbacterium sp. | reverse complement strand
GCTGGCGGCGGTGCGCCTCCCCGAAGACCTCTCCACCGCGGCGGCCCGCGGGCAGTACGCCGGGGGGATGCAGGGCGGCGAACTCGTGGCCGGTTTCCTCGACGAAGACGGCATGAGTCCGCAGTCCACAACCGAGACCTACGCGGCGATCAAACTCGAGATCGCGACGCGGCGGTGGGCGGGGGTGCCGTTCTACCTGCGCACCGGCAAGAGGCTGGGCCGCCGCGTGACCGAGATCGCTGTGGTGTTCAAGGCAGCGCCGCAGCACCTGTTCGCACGCAACCAGACCCTCGACCTCGGTCAGAACGCGCTCGTGATCCGGGTGCAGCCCGACGAGGGCGTCACGCTGCGGTTCGGTTCCAAGGTGCCCGGCGCCGCGACCGAGGTCCGCGATGTGACCATGGACTTCGGCTACGGCCACTCGTTCACCGAGTCGAGTCCAGAGGCCTACGAACGGCTCATCCTGGACGTGTTGCTGGGCGACCCGCCGCTGTTCCCGCGGCACGAGGAGGTCGAGCTGTCCTGGAAGATCCTCGATCCGGTCGAGGAGTTCTGGCGGGAGCAGGGCGGCCCGCTCGAACAGTACTCGCCCGGGTCGTGGGGACCGGCCTCGGCCGATGAGCTCCTGGCCCGCGACGGCCGCGTTTGGAGGCGCCCGTGATCGTCGACCTGCCCGCCACCACCGTGTCGAAGATCGCCCGCTCGCTGGTAAGCGTGCGCGAAGAGGGCGGCGCCGTCGCCCTCGGGCGCGTGCTCACTCTCGTGATCCGCAGCGAGGGCCAGGTCGACGAGGCCGTCATCGATGCCGCGAACGACGCGTCCCGCGAGCATCCCATGCGCGTGATCGTGCTGGAGACGTATGCCGCCGACACCGCCCGGCTGGACGCCGAGATCCGCGTGGGCGGGGATGCCGGTGCCAGCGAGGTCGTCGTGCTGCACGCACGCGGCGCGGCCGCCTCCAACGAAGAGTCGCTCATCACCGGCCTGCTGCTGCCGGATGCCCCCGTCGTGGCCTGGTGGCCGGAGGACCCGCCGGCGGTGCCCGGAGACTCCCCCATCGGCAGAATCGCCCAGCGGCGCATCACGGACGCGGCCAGCGAGCCGCGGTCACCGCATCGCCTCTCGGAGCTCGGGGCCGCCTACCGCCCCGGCGACACCGACCTGACATGGACCCGTCTGACGCACTGGCGGGAGCAGCTGGCGAGCGTACTCGACCAACCGCCGTACGACACGGTGACCGGCGTCGAGGTCGTCGGCGCTGGCAGCTCCCCCTCGACGGGCCTCCTGGCCGCGTGGCTGCGGCTGGAGCTCGACGTCCCGGTGCAGTGGCGCTACGCACCGCGCGAGGAGTGGGATCACGGCATCTGCCGGGTCGTGCTGCAGCGTGCGTCGGGCGATGTGCGGCTGGAGCGCAGCAACGACGTCAACGCCCGGCTCACCCAGCCCGGTCAGCCGGCGCACGACATCGTGCTGCCGCGACGCACCCTCCGCGAGTGCATCGCCGAGGAACTGCGGCGACTGGACCCCGACCTACTGTACGGTCGCGTGATCGCCGAGGGCTGGCGACTGCTCGACCCACCGACCACCTAGGAGCGACACGTGGCGGACCCCCGGAACGAGAAGCGTGTCTTCATCAGCGACGACACGGCGAGCATGGCCGACGCGGTCGCCGGTCGATTCCTCGATCGGCTCTCCCGCAGGCTTCACGGCGGGCGCATCGCGCACGTGGCGCTGACCGGCGGCACGAGCGGCACCGCGGTCCTGGCGGCCGTCGGCAGCCACGAGGCGCGCAACCGCGTCGACTGGTCACGGGTGCACGTATGGTGGGGCGATGAGCGTTTCGTCCCGCGCGGCAGCGCGGAGCGCAACGAGACCGGGGCGCGCCGAGGCTTGCTGGACCGCGTCACGATCCCGGAGGCGAACATCCACGCCATGGCGGCCTCCGACGGAGGACTCGACCTCGACGACGGCGCGACCGCCTACGCCGCCGAACTCGCGCGGTTCGGCACCGCGGGCCGCCCGTGGCCCTCGTTCGACGTGTGTTTCCTGGGCGTGGGACCCGACGGGCACATCGCATCCCTGTTTCCCGACCGCGCCGAGATCCAGATCGTCGACCGCGCCGTCACCGTCGTGCGCAATTCCCCGAAACCGCCGCCGGAGCGGCTCTCACTGACCCGACCGGTCATCAACACCTCCAAGCGCGTGTGGATGGTCCTCGGCGGTGCCGACAAGGCATCGGCGCTGGGACTCGCCCTCGCCGGAGCCAGCTACGAAAGCGTCCCCGCCGCGGGCGCGAAGGGACGCAAGCAGACCCGGTTCTTCGTGGATCGTGCCGCAGCGGCGGAAGTTCCCGCAGACCTCATCGAACAGGACTGGTAGGGCGAGCCGGATCGGTGAGGCGCGCCGGGGACGCGCGCGCCCACGCTCAGGACTGGCCGCGGCGCTCCCGCAGCTGACGCAGCGCGTCGTCGAGCAGTTCCTCGGCCTCTTCGTCGGTACGCCGTTCTTTCACGTACGCGAGGTGGGTCTTGTACGGCTCGGTCTTCGCGAGTGCGGGCGGGTTCTGCTTGTCGCGACCCGCGGGAAGCCCCGAGTGCGGCGAATCGATCGTCTCCGGGATCTCCTCGTCGGGGATGCCCGCCGCGAAGTAGCGCACGGTCTCGTTGCCCAGCGCATCCCAGTACGAGATCGCGACCCGGTCGGCGTGATGACCGTGGTCCTGCTCGCCCATCGGGCCGGCACCCACACGCGTGCCGCGGATCGCATTTCCTCCGGTAGCCATCAGATCACCTGGAACTTCGTGATGAGACCGAGCGCGACGATGGAGACGAACCACACCAGTGCGAGCACGACCGTGAATCGGTTGAGATTGCGTTCGGCCAACCCTGAGGAGCCGAGTGCCGAGGTCATCCCGCCTCCGAACATGTCGGAGAGACCGCCACCGCGGCCCTTGTGCAGCAGGATCAGCAGGGTGAGCAGCAGGCTGCTGATTCCCAGCAACACCTGCAGCACGAACTCGAGAATGTCCACAGTCGAAGAAAGCCTTTCGCAGCGCGCCGTCGCGGCGCCCAACGGTTCATTATAGGGGGCCGGGTAGGGCCGAGATCACACGCCGACGTGCTTCTGGTAGCGGATGATGGCGGCGAACTCGTCCACGACGAGGCTCGCTCCGCCGACCAACGCACCGTCCACATCGGGTTCGCGCATGAAGCCCGCGATATTCGCGGCCTTCACCGAGCCCCCGTAGAGGATTCGCGTGCGGTCGGCGGTGTCGGCACCGACCGTCTCGGAGATGACCGCGCGCAGCTTGGCGCAGACATCCTGCGCCTGGTCCGGAGTGGCTGCCTGTCCCGACCCGATGGCCCAGACCGGTTCATAGGCCACGACGATGTCGGCGTCGGCCGGAACACCGGCCAGCGCGGCGCGCAGTTGCCCGGCCGGCACCGCCGAGGCGCCGAACTCCTCCAGGTCTGCGGCCGTCTCCCCCACACAGATCACCGGAGTGAGACCGTGGCGCAATGCGGCCTGCACCTTCGCGGCGACGACGTCATCGCTCTCCGCGTGGTACTCGCGTCGCTCGGAGTGACCGATGATCACGTAGCCGCACGCGAGCTTGCTGAGGAACGCTCCGGACACTTCGCCGGTGTAGGCCCCGCTGTCGTGCGTCGACAGATCTTGACCGCCCAAGCCGAACGGGATCTTGTCGGCGTCAAGCAGGGTCTGCACGGTGCGGATGTCGGTGAACGGCGGGAACACAGCGACCTCCACCGACTCCTCGTCGTGCGCGGCATCCTTCAGCGTCCAGTAGAGCTTCTGGACGAACGCGACCGCCTGCAGGTGGTCGAGGTTCATCTTCCAGTTGCCCGCGATCAGTGGGGTGCGGCTCACTGCCATCCGAGTATCTCCAATCCGGGGAGCTTTTTGCCTTCGAGAAACTCCAGACTCGCGCCGCCACCGGTCGAGATGTGCCCGAACTGGTCGTCGGTGAAGCCGAGTTGGCGCACCGCGGCGGCAGAGTCGCCCCCGCCGACGACCGAGAGCCCGTCAACCTCGGTCAACGCCTGCGCGACGGACTGGGTGCCCGCCGCGAAGGCGGGCATCTCGAACACGCCCATCGGCCCGTTCCAGAACACGGTGGTCGCGCCGCGGATCGCGGTGGCGAACGCCGCCGCCGTGCGCGGACCAATGTCGAGGCCGAGGCCGTCGGCGCCGAAGTCGGTGTCCTCAATGTCGGCGGCGTCGGCGACGGCGTGCGGTGCGTCGGCGGCGAAGGAGGCCGCCACGACGGCGTCCACCGGCAGGACCAGGTTGACGCCACGGGCGGTCGCATCCGCGATGTAGCCCTTGACGGTCTCCAGCTGATCGGTCTCCAGCAGGCTCTTGCCGACGCGGTGACCCTGCGCGGCGAGGAAGGTGAACATCATCCCGCCTCCGACGCAGAGGGTGTCCACACGCGGCAGCAGGTGCGCGATGACGCCGAGTTTGTCGCTGACTTTCGATCCGCCCAGCACGACCGCGTAGGGCCGCTGCGGGTTCTCGGTGAGGCGGTCGAGCACGTCGACCTCCTTCTCGATGAGCAGCCCCGCGGCGGACGGGAGCAGTTCGGCCAGCTCGTACACCGACGCCTGTTTTCGGTGCACGACACCGAAACCGTCCGAGACCAGCACGTCGGCCAGCGACGCGAGCTGCTGGGCGAACGCGCGGCGCTCCGCCGCATCCTTCGACGTCTCACCCGCGTGGAACCGCAGGTTCTCGAGCACGACGACCCCGCCGTGCGGTGCCGCGGCGATCGTGCCGGCGGCGGCGTCCCCGACCGTCTCGGGCGAGAACTGCACCGGCGCGTCCAGCAGCTCGGCCAGTCGCTGAGCGACCGGGGCGAGACTGTATCGGGCGTCAGGCGCACCGTCGGGGCGCCCGAGGTGCGAGCACGCGATGACGCGCGCTCCCTCCTCGATGAGACGGGTCAGGGTCGGCAGCGCCGCCCGGATCCGCCCGTCGTCGGTGATCGCGCCGTCCTGCAACGGCACGTTGAAGTCGACCCGGACGATGACACGCTTGCCCGCCAGCGGGCCCAACGAGGAGAGAGTGCGCAACGCCATGCGTCAGAGCTTACTCGCGACGATCTCGGTGAGGTCGACGAGCCGGTTGGAGTAGCCCCACTCGTTGTCGTACCACCCGACGACCTTCACCTGGTTGCCGATGACACGCGTCATCCCGGCGTCGAAGATGCACGAGTGCGCGTCGGTGACGATGTCGCTGGAGACGATCGGGTCCTCGGTGTACTTGAGGATGCCCGCCAGCGAACCGGCCGCGGCGGCGCGATACGCCGCGTTGACCTCCTCCACGGTGACGTCGCGGGCGAGTTCGACCGTGAGGTCGGTGGCGGACCCGGTGGGGACCGGCACCCGCATCGCGAACCCGTCGAGCTTGCCCTTGAGGTTGGGCAGCACGAGCCCGATCGCCTTGGCGGCACCGGTCGAGGTCGGCACGATGTTCAGCGCCGCGGCGCGTGCCCGGCGCAGGTCGCTGTGCGGGCCGTCCTGCAGGTTCTGGTCGGCGGTGTACGCGTGGATCGTCGTCATCAGTCCGCGCACGATGCCGAATTCGTCGTCGAGCACCTTCGCCAGCGGCGCGAGGCAGTTGGTGGTGCAGGACGCGTTGGAGATGATGTCGTCGGTGGCCGGGTCGTAGTCACCCTCGTTGGCGCCGATGACGAACGTCGCCGCGTCGCCGGAGGCAGGCGCGGACACGAGCACCTTCTTCGCTCCGCCGACCAGGTGCTTGCGAGCATCGTCGGCCTTGGTGAACCGGCCGGTCGACTCGATGACGACCTCGACGCCCTGATCGGCCCAGGGGAGGTTCGCCGGGTCGCGTTCTTCGAAGACCTTGATGGTCTTGTCGCCGATGGTGATGGAGTCTTCCGTGTACGACACGTCGGCATCGAGGCGCCCGAGCACCGAGTCGTACTTCAGCAGGTGAGCGAGGGTCTTGTTGTCGGTGAGGTCGTTCACCGCCACGATGTCGAGGTCCGCACCCTGGGCGAGGGCGGCACGAAGGTAATTGCGTCCGATACGGCCGAAGCCGTTGATTCCGATCTTGACAGACACGATGTCTCCCGAGGTTCGAGCCTCACAGGTTGCGCCGAGGGGGCCGCTTCCGGCGGGCGGGGGGTGATGGACAGAAAGAGGATGCCGGGTCCAATCCCCTGGCCGGGGAGGAACCCGGCATCCTCACCTGCCTGTCACCCTACAACAGACCGGCGGTCTTCTCGCGGGCCCGCGAGAAGCGCTCGGCGACGTTGCCCCAATCGGCGATGTTCCAGAACGCCTTGACGTAGTCCGCGCGCACGTTCTTGTAGTCCAGGTAGTAAGCGTGCTCCCACACGTCCAGCAGGAGCAGCGGCACGGTGCCGGCGGCGAACTGGGCCTGCTGGTCGAAGAACTGCTGGATGATCAGGTTCTGCCCGATCGAGTCCCAGAACAGCCCCGCCCAGCCCGAGCCCTGCACACCCATCGCGGCGGCGGTGAAGTGCGCCTGGAAGGCGTCGAACGAGCCGAAGTGGTCGCCAATGGCCGCCTCGAGGTCGCCGGTGGGCTTGTCGCCGCCGTTCGGCGACAGGTTCGTCCAGAAGATCGAGTGGTTGGTGTGTCCACCGAGGTTGAACGCGAGGTCCTTCTCGAGCTTGTTGACGTTCGCGAAGTCGCCCTTCGCGCGGGCATCGGCCAACTGCTCCAGCGCAGTGTTGGCACCCGTCACGTACGCCTGGTGGTGCTTGTCGTGGTGCAACTGCATGATCGTTGCCGAGATGTGCGGCTCCAGGGCCGCGTAGTCGTAGGGCAGGTCGGGCAGCGTATAGGTCGCCATGTTCTCTCTTCCTGTCAATCCGCGAAGTCGCGGGACGGTTTCATCCTATTGACAGACAACGTCGCCGCGAGAGGGTTGTTCCCGCGTGCGACCAGAGAGCTCAGTCGTCCAGGCCCTCCGGGACCGCCGACTCCGTGTCGGGGAGCCCTTCGGTGGCGGCCTTCTTGTCGGCCATGGCCAGCAGACGCCGAATCCGGCCCGCGACGGCATCCTTCGTCAGCGGTGGATCGGCGTGATGGCCGAGCTCGTCCAGACTCGCGTCGCGATGCGCCAGCCGCAGCGCACCCGCCTGCTGAAGATGGTCGGGCACGTCGTCCCCGAGGATCTCCAGCGCCCGTTCCACCCGCGCGCATGCGGCGACTGCGGCCTGCGCCGATCGACGGAGGTTAGCGTCGTCGAAGTTCACCAGACGGTTGACGCCGGCGCGAACCTCGCGGCGCTGCCGCATCGACTCCCACTCGGCGGCCGCGCGGTCGGCACCCATCCGGGCGAGGGCGTGCCGGATCGCGTCGCCGTCGCGCACGACGACGCGGGGGACGCCGCGCACTTCACGCGCCTTCGCCGCGATGCCGAGGCGATGGCCAGCGCCGACCAGTGCCATGCCGGCCTCCGAGGAGGGACACGACACTTCGAGGGCCGCCGACCGGCCGGGCTCGCTCAGCGAACCCGCGGCGAGGAACGCACCCCGCCACACCGCGGCGAGATCAGCGGGGTTCCCCGTGGTGAGACGATTGGGCAGGCCGCGCACAGGACGCCGACGCTGATCGAGCAGGCCCGTCTGCCGCGCGAGTGTCTCGCCGCCGTCGATCACGCGCACCGCGAAGTGTTCACCGGTCCGTCCCCCGGATGCCTGCACACGGGCCAGTTCGGGCCGGACACCGTAGATCTCGACGAGCTCACGGGCCACCCGCCGCGCGAGGATCTCGCTGTCGACTTCGGCCTCGACGGCGACGCGCCCCGCGATCGAGTGCAGTCCCCCAGCGAAACGCAACACGGCCGTCAACTCAGCCACCCGCGCACTGGGTCTCGCGTCGCGCACCGCCGCGAGTTCGGACTTCACGTCAGCTGTCAACGACACGGGGTTCCTTCGGTTGGGGCGGGGGCGGGTGCGCCGTCTCAGCCTACTCGCGACCCAGGTCGCGGTGCTTCACCTTGACCTCGACCCCGGGGAAGGCCCGCAACCTCTCCGCGATCTCGCCCACGGCGACGACCGAGCGGTGCTTCCCCCCCGTGCACCCGACGGCGACGACCGAATGCCGTTTGTTCTCCCGCTGATACCCCGCCATGACCGGCTCTAGGGCACGCGCGTACGCGTCGATGAACTCCTGCGCACCCTGCTGGGCGAGCACGTAGTCGCGCACCTGCTCGTCCTGGCCGGTCAGCGCCCGCATCTCCGGGACCCAGTACGGATTGGGAAGGTAACGCATGTCGGCGACGAGGTCGACGTCGGTGGGCAGACCGTACTTGAACCCGAAGCTCATCACGGTGACGGTGTGACGGGCCGCCCCGATCTCGCTGAACTCGTCGACGATGCGCGTGGACAGCTGGTGGATGTTGAGGTCGGTCGTGTCGATCAGCACGTCGGCGCTCTCGCGGATCGCGGAAACCTCGGCCCGTTCCCGCTCGATCCCGTCGAGGATCGTGTCATCTCCCTGCAGCGGATGCGGACGCCGCACCGCCTCGAAACGGCGCACCAGGGCGTCGTCGGAAGCGTCGAGGAACAGCACCCGCAGGTGACGGGCATCGCGGAGCGAGCGGGTGACGGCGGGCAGCTCACCGAACAGGCTCCGCCCGCGCACGTCGACCACGGCCGCGATCTTCGGAAGAGCGCCGCCGGCGAGTTCGGTCAACTCCAGCAGCGGACCGAGCATCTGCGGCGGGAGGTTGTCCACGACGTACCAGCCGAGATCCTCCAGGGCGTTCGCCGCCGTCGTCCGCCCCGCACCGGACATCCCGGTCACGATGAGCACTTCTCCGGCCGGATCCGGCCCGGTCACCTGCTGTTTCCCGTCATCGCGTCCAGCCTAGCGAGGCGCCGTGTGCTCCGGGGAAGCGAGATGCTCGCGCACCGAGGCGGCGAGCACCGGACCGACGCCGGGAACCTCACCGATCTCCGCGGCGGAGGCCGCCCGCAGCCGGGAGACGGAACCGAAGTGACGCAGCAGCGTCTTGATGCGCGTCGGCCCCAGTCCGGGCACCTCCACCAGCACCGACGTGATGTCGCGACGCCGTCGTTTTCGCTGGTGCGTGATCGCGAAGCGGTGCGCCTCATCGCGGAGTCGCTGCAGCAGGTACAGCGCCTCGGACGTGCGCGGCAGGATCACCGGGTACTCCTCGTCCGGCAGCCACACCTCCTCGAGACGCTTCGCGATGCCGCACACCGCCAGCTCGGGGTGGCTGCTGTCGCGCAGCGCGCGCAGGGCAGCGGCGACCTGGGGCCGTCCGCCGTCGACGACGAGCAGCTGCGGCCGGTACGCGAACCGCGGCTTGCGCCGCTCGGTCGTCACCGTATCCGGCGCACCTTCCTGCTGGTCCGCCGCATCGAGGTCGGGGCCGTCTCCCTCCCCCGCGCGGTCGAGATGGGCGAGCCGGCGCATCAGCACCTGATACAGCGAGTCGGTGTCGTCGGAGGTCTCCGAGATTCCGAACGAGCGGTACTGGTCCTTGCGCGGTAGGCCGTCCTCGAAGACGACCATGGAGGCCACGACGCCGGTCCCACCGAGGTGGGAGACGTCGAAGCACTCGATGCGCAGCGGGGCCTCGTCGAGGCCGAGCGCGTCCTGCAGGTCGTTCAGAGCACGGGTGCGGGCGGTGTAGTCGCTGGAGCGGCGCGTCTTGTGGCGTATGAGCGCCTGCGTCGCGTTCAGGTGCGCCGTCGCCATGAGTTCGGCCTTCTGCCCGCGCCGCGCCACCTGCACCGTTACCGCGCGCCCGCGACGGGTCCGCAACCACTCCTCCAACTCGGTCTGATCGCCGGGCAGTGCCGGCACCAGCACACGGCGCGGGATGTCGGATGCGGTAGCCTCGCCGTACGTCCGCTGCAGGATGTGGCCGACCAGTTCGGCCGTCGAGATGTCGAGTTCCTTGTCGATCGTCGTCGCGCGCACACCGCGGACCCGCCCGCCGCGCACCACGAAGTGCTGCACAGCGGCGGACAGTTCGTCCTCGGCGATGCCGAAGACATCGGCATCCGTGTCTTCGGGCAGCACGAGGGCGCTGCGGTTGAGCACCGCGTCGATGGCCTGCAACCGGTCGCGGTACACGGCGGCGGACTCGTAGTCCATCGCGGCTGCGGCCTCGGTCATCCGGGCCGTCAGCTCCCGCGTGAACCGCTCGTCGCCGCCGGACATGAACGCCACGAAGTCATCGACGATCGCGCGGTGCTCGGCGACGGTGACGCGCATCGAGCACGGCCCGCCGCAGCGGCCGATCTGGCCGGGGAAGCAGGGGCGACCAGTCGCCATTGCCTTCTTGTACGACGCGTCGCTGCAGGTGCGGATCGGGAACACCTTGATCATCAGGTCGATCGTGTCGTGCACCGCCCACACCTTCGGATACGGACCGAAGTACTTCGCCCCGCGGATGCGGCGGTTGCGGGTGACCATGACCCGAGGCGCCTCGTCCGCGAGCGTGATCGCCATGTACGGATAGCTCTTGTCGTCCTTGTACCGCACGTTGAACGGGGGCGCGTAGTCCTGGATCCAGGTGTACTCCAGCTGCAACGCATCGACGTCGGTCGCCACGACGGTCCACTCCACCGACGCCGCCGTGGTGACCATGCGTCGGGTGCGCTCATGCAGGTTCTCCAGCGGGGCGAAGTAGTTCGACAGGCGCGCTCGCAGGTTCTTCGCTTTTCCGACGTAGAGCACGCGCCCGTCCGCGTCGCGGAACCGGTACACCCCGGGATCGGTGGGGATCTCCCCCGGTTTCGGCTTGTAGGGCAACGGGGAGGCCATGTCAGCCCGCCCGGCGCGCCGGGGCCGCCCCTCCCAGCACCTCGGCGAGGAACATCCCGGTGTGGCTGGTCTCGACGCGCGCGACCTGCTCGGGGGTTCCCGTCGCGATGACCTCGCCCCCGCCGGCTCCGCCCTCGGGGCCGAGGTCGATGATCCAGTCCGCCGACTTGATGACGTCGAGGTTGTGCTCGATCACGATGACCGTGTTGCCCTTGTCGACGAGCCCGGCGAGCACCTCCAGCAGCCGCTGCACGTCCTCGAAGTGCAGGCCGGTGGTGGGCTCGTCGTGGACGTCGACGCTGCGCCCGTTGGAGCGGCGCTGCAGTTCGGTGGCGAGCTTGACCCGCTGCGCCTCACCGCCCGACAGGGTCGTCGCGGACTGCCCGAGCCGCACATAGCCCAGGCCGACGTCGACCAGGGTCTTCAGGTAGCGGTGGATCGCCTGGATCGGCTCGAAGAACTCCGCCGCCTCGGCGATGGGCATTTCGAGCACTTCGGCGATGTTCTTGCCCTTGTAGTGGACCGCGAGAGTGTCGCGGTTGTAGCGCTTGCCGTGACACACCTCGCAATCGACGTACACGTCGGGGAGGAAGTTCATCTCGATCTTGATCGTGCCGTCGCCCGCACACGCCTCGCAGCGCCCGCCCTTGACGTTGAAGCTGAACCGGCCCGGCTGGTAGCCGCGCGCCTTCGCCTCGGGCGTCTCGCTGAACAGCGTGCGGACGCGATCGAACACGCCCGTGTAGGTGGCGGGGTTCGACCGGGGTGTGCGACCGATGGGCGCCTGGTCGACGTGGACGACCTTGTCGAGGCTCTCCAGCCCCGTGACCCGGGTGTGCTTTCCCGCGACCCGTCGCGCACCGTTGAGACGCGTGGCCAGCACCTCGTAAAGGATGCCGTTGACCAGTGACGACTTGCCCGATCCGCTCACGCCGGTCACGGCGGTGAGGACACCGATCGGAAAGTCGACCGTCACGTTCTTGAGGTTGTTCTCGCGCGCGCCGACGACGCCGATCATCCGCTTCTCGTCCACCGTGCGGCGCCGCGTGGGCGCGGCGATCTCGCGCCTGCCCGCCAGGTAGTCTCCGGTGAGCGAGTCCGCTTCGGTCAGCAGCGCGTCGTAGGGGCCGGAGTGCACCACGGCACCGCCATCGACGCCGGCGTGCGGTCCGATGTCGACGACCCAGTCGGCGGCCTGGATCGTCTCTTCGTCGTGCTCCACGACGATCAGGGTATTGCCCAGGCTCTTGAGCTTCAGGAGCGTCTCGATCAGGCGCCGGTTGTCACGCTGGTGCAACCCGATCGACGGCTCGTCCAGCACATACAGCACACCGGTCAGCCCCGATCCGATCTGCGTCGCGAGGCGGATGCGCTGGGCTTCGCCGCCTGAGAGCGACCCCGCCGAGCGCGCGAGGCTGAGGTAGCTCAGCCCCACCTGGATCAGGAAGTCCAGCCGGGCGCGGATCTCACGCAGCACGGCTGCGGCGATCTTCGCCTCGCGCTCGGTCAGTTCCAGCCGCGCGAAGTACTGCTGGGCCTCGCCGAGGCTCAGCCGTGAGGCATCGGCGATCGATTTGCCGTGCACGTGGACCGCGAGCACTTCGGGTTTGAGCCGCGCACCGTCGCACACGGGGCACGGCACTTCGCGCAGGTATTCCGCCCACCGCTGCCGCTGCGTGTCGGTCTCGGCCTGCAGGTACTGCCGCTCGATGTACGGCACGACGCCCTCGAACCCCGAGGAGTAGCGCATCTCACGGCCGTACTTGTTCTTCCAGCGCACCGTGACCTTGTAGTTCTCGCCGCGCAGCACCGCGTGCTGGACGGCGTCGGGCAGGTCGCGCCAGGGGGTGTCGAGCGAGAACTCCAGATCGTCAGCGAGACCCTGCAACAGCCGCTCGTAGTACTGGTACAGGCCCTTGCCCTGCGTCGTCCACGGGATCAGCACGCCTTCGCTGATCGACAGTTCCTCGTCGCCGATCATCAGTTCGGTGTCCACCGACATCCGCGTCCCGAGCCCCGAGCACGCCGGGCAGGCGCCGAACGGAGCGTTGAACGAGAACGTGCGCGGCTCGATCTCGGTGAGCTGCAGCGGGTGCCCGTTGGGGCACGCGAGCTTCTCGCTGAAGCTCTGCCATGCCGCCTCGCCGGCCTCGTCGACGAAATTGACCTGCAGCACACCGCCGGCCAGCCCCAGCGCGGTCTCGACCGAATCGGTGATGCGCGACAAGATGCCGGGCGCGGCCACGAGCCGGTCGACCACGACGGCGATGTCGTGCTTGTAGCTCTTCTTGAGGGCCGGCGGCTCGGCCAGCTGAATGATGTCGCCGTCGACGACGGCGCGCGCGTACCCCTTGGCCGACAGTTCCTTGAAGAGGTCGACGAACTCGCCCTTCTTCTGGCTGACGATCGGCGCCACGATCTGGAACCGGGTCCGCTCGGGCAGGTCCATCAGCTGATCGGCGATCTGCTGCACCGTCTGACGCTGAATCCGCTCGCCGCACTCGGGACAGTGCGGGACCCCGATGCGCGCCCACAGCAGTCGCATGTAGTCGTGGATCTCGGTGATCGTGCCCACCGTCGAGCGCGGGTTGCGGTTGGTCGATTTCTGATCGATCGACACCGCGGGGCTGAGCCCCTCAATGAAGTCGACATCGGGACGATCCACCTGCCCGAGGAACTGACGCGCATACGAGCTCAGCGACTCGACGTAGCGGCGCTGCCCCTCCGCGAAGATCGTGTCGAAGGCGAGGCTGGACTTTCCCGACCCGGACAGCCCCGTGAACACGACCAGCGCATCTCGCGGGATATCGAGGTCCACGTTCTTGAGATTGTGCACGCGGGCACCGCGCACACTGAGTTTCGCAGGAGTGGCAACGGGGACGATCGGCACCCGACAAGTCTAGGTCGACCCTCCGACATCGGCTCCCGACCCCGGATCCGGCACCCGCACAATCCCGCAAATCTGCACAACTCCGCACGACACCCCACCCCCGCATCCGGAGATGTGCAGATCCTGTTGCGCGTCTCGTAGGTTGCCGGTGATCGCGTCGTGGTTGGTGACGACGGGTTTGGCTGGTTCCGGATTTGGTGTGGGGCGGTCGGCGGCGTCAGGCTGACGATGACGTTATGAAGCGAGCGGCCCAGCGTGCGTTGTGGAAGGTTCACGCCGGGCCGCTCTGACGCGTAAAGGCCGCGCTGATGCTCACGGTAAGTGATGACCCTGTCGATGTCGATGCCGTGCTGCGGAAGGGTGGCTTGTCGTGCCCGGACTGTTCGTCTCGGCTGGCGCCGTGGGGCCGGCGCGGCCTCGGCAGATTCGCTCGGGTGTCGGTGCGACCGCGGGTGTGCTCGCGGTTCACCCGCGCCGGGCACGATGCTCCCGCTGCGGGGTGACGCATGTGCTGTTGGACGTGCGGCTGGCGTTGCGGCGAGCTGAT
>NZ_JBKEAY010000248.1:0-1682 GCF_047972865.1 Microbacterium sp. | reverse complement strand
TCCGTGATCGGGTCGGGGCTCGGCCGCCGCGGCTCGCGGGTGCGGTGGCGCACTGTCGGACGCATCGCCGTGGGCTGGGTGCTCACCCTTCCCGCGGCGGGTGCGGTGGGCGCGGCAGCGGCGCTCATCGTGGTGTGGCTGGGCGGATGGGGCGTGTTCGTCGACGCGGTTCTCGCGCTCGTTGTGATCCTCGGGCTTTTCCTCCGTTCGCGGAGCGCGCGGGTCGATGCGAGCAATGCGATGAGCGAGGTGGCCGACTCCGGTGCCGCAGTGAAGGTCAAGCGATACCCGCCGCTGACTCGCCGCCAGCGCCGGGTAGCCCGTGAGGAGGCAGCTGCGGCGGCTTTGGAGCGCGACGCTGTCGCGAAGGACGGCGAAAGATGATCACCATCGACGGCCTCGCGTTCGTGCAGGTCTTCCTCGCTGCGCTCGCCGGCACCATTCTGGTCGTCGGGTTCTATGCCCTCGCGATCCGGCTTCTGGTACGCGCCGGACGAATTCCGCTGGCGCCGCCAGCGGAATTCACCGACGCGATCACCGTGATGACCCCGAAAGAGCAGCGGCGCGCGGCGAAGGCGGCGGCGAAGGCGGCTCGCCGCAACCCTTTGACGCCTGTTCAGCGAAGGATCGCGCTCGTCGGCGCTTACTGTTGTTTCGGGCTGTGTGCGATCGCGGTGCTCGGCGGCATTCTCCTGATCGTTCGTGGCTGAGCCGGTTGCCGCGCGGGTCTGCAACGCCGTCGACCGACCGCGGCGTAGGGTCGAGTGAGCCTCTGCACGATGCTGCGATCCGAAAGACACCACACCATGCCTGACGAACCTGAATCCCCGACCCGCACGGAGACCGATTCGCTCGGGTCCCTCCAGATCCCGGCGGGCGCCTACTGGGGAATCCACACGGCCCGAGCGTTGGAGAATTTCCCGATCTCACAGCGGCCCATCTCCGTCTACCGCGATCTCGTGTGCGGTCTGGCCATGGTGAAGCAGGCGTCCGCGCGGGCGAACAAGCAGATCGGGGTGCTCGCGGCTGACAAAGCCGACCTCATCGATCGCGCGGCGCAACTGGTGATCGATGGCCGCTTCCACGACCAGTTCGTCGTCGGGGTGATCCAGGGCGGCGCGGGGACTTCGACGAACATGAACGCGAACGAGGTCATCACCAATATCGCGCTTGAGCTCGCCGGCCGCGAGAAGGGCGACTACGCCTTCCTCTCGCCGATCGACCACACCAATCGCTCGCAGTCCACCAACGACGTCTACCCGACTGCGGTGAAGGTGGGGTTTGGGCTCGATCTGATCACTCTCCTCGACGAACTTGACCTGCTGCGACGATCTTTTCTTGCGAAGGCAGCCGAGTTTCACGACGTGCTCAAGGTGGGGCGTACGCAGCTCCAGGACGCGGTGCCCATGACCCTGGGTCAGGAGTTCCACGGGTTCGCCTCGACGCTTGGATACGACCATCAGCGTCTCACTGAGAATGCTCATCTGCTCTACCGGGTGAATATGGGGGCGACGGCGATCGGGACCGGCATCACCACCCATCCCGGTTACGCGGGCGCTGTCGTGCAGCACCTGCGCGAGATCACCGGACTCGACCTTGAGACGGCCTCCGACCTGGTCGAAGCGACCAGCGATACCGGGTCGTTCATGTCGTTCTCGGCCTCTCTCAAGCGTGCGGCGATC
>NZ_JBKEAY010000233.1:0-15035 GCF_047972865.1 Microbacterium sp. | reverse complement strand
TCCCCGAGTGCGTACGACAGTCGCAGATAGCCGGAGGGGCCGAACGCCTCGCCGGGCACGACGGCCACCTCGGCCTCGTCGAGGATGAGGTCGGCGAGCTCGAGCGACGTGTCGACGCGCGTGCCGTTCCACTCCCGGCCGAGCAGACCCGTGACATCCGGGTACACGTAGAACGCGCCCAGGGGTGTCGGCACGGTGACGCCCGGGATCTTCGACAGCTCCTCGACGATGATCCGCCGGCGCCGGTCGAAGGCCTCGCGCATGGCCTCGGCGGCATCCTGCGGGCCGGTCAGTGCCGCCAGGGCAGCGCGCTGGGCGATGTTGTTGACGTTCGAGCACAGGTGGGACTGCAGGTTGCCGGCGATCTTGATCGCGTCGGAGGGGCCCACCATCCAGCCGACCCGCCAGCCGGTCATGGCGTAGGTCTTGGCGACGCCGTTGACGAGGATCGTCTGGCCGGCGAGCTCGGGGACGACCTCCACGATCGAGGCGGCGCGTTCACCGTCGTAGACGAGGTTCTGGTAGATCTCGTCGGTGATGACCCAGATGCCGTGCTCCAGCGCCCACGCGCCGATCGCCGCCGTCTCTTCGGGGGAGTAGACCGCGCCGGTGGGATTCGACGGCGAGACGAACACGAGGGCGACCGTGCGGTCGGTGCGGGCCGCATCGAGCTGGTCCACCGTCACCTTGTAGTCCTGGTCGGCGCCGGCGAACACCTCGACGGCGGTGCCGTCGGCCAGCGCGATCGCCTCCGGGTAGGTCGTCCAGTACGGGGCGGGCAGGAGCACCTCGTCCCCGGGGTTCACGACGGACTGGAAGGCCTGGTAGACGGCCTGCTTGCCGCCGTTGGTCACGATGACCTGGGCGGGTGAGACCTCCAGGCCCGAGTCCCGGCGGGTCTTGTCGACGATCGCCTCGCGCAGTGCCGGCAGCCCCGCCGCGGGGGTGTAACGGAAGTTCGCCGGGTCGCGCAGGGCTTCGGCGGCGGCATCCACCACGAACGGCGGCGTCGCGAAATCGGGCTCGCCGGCCGCGTACGAGATCACCGGTCGTCCCGCCGCCTGCAGGGCTTTCGCCTTGGCGTCGACTTTCAGCGTCGCCGACTCGGCGATGGCGGACAGTTTGCGGGAGACGGGCGCGCGTTCGGTCACCATCCCGAGGATACTCGTGACGGCGGGCGCGGCCCAGCGGATGCCGCGGTGTCCACCGAATGGGGGACACCGGTTACGACGGATGACGGCTGGTCAGGCCGGCGCGGCGCCGGAAGACTGCAACTGTGATCACCGCATACCTCGGATGCGCGGCGCGTCGGTTCGCCCGGACCGACCTGGCGGCGGCGTGGGGCCGTCCGCGTTGGGGAGCGCCGACCCGGCCGAGGTGTCTCGGAGAGGGGGCGCCCGGAAACGGGTAGACCGACGCCGAGTGAGCGCCGCGCGAGATTAGGGGGGCAACCTTCTCGCGCGGCGCTCGTGCGAGCCGCCCCCTAGCCTGGACCAATCATGAAGAAGATGCGCTGGTGGGACGTGGCCATGGGTGGCGGCCTCGTCGTTGCGACGATCGTGAGCGTCATCGACGCGCGGCCGCACGTGGAGTGGGCGCCGGTGGCCGCCGTGGCCGGTCTCGTCATGCTCGGCATCGCGTATCTCGTGTTCGGGCGCCCCGCGCTGCGTTCCGGGCAGCCGGCGGCGGTGTGGCCGTTCGCGACGGCGGTGACGGTGGCGTTGCTGATCGGCGATATCGGTAGCCCGTTCGTCGCGCTCATGTCGGCGGTGACCTACCCGGCGTGCTGGATCATCGCCCGCACCCGGCGGGCGGCAATCCTCGCGACCGTCGCGTTCGGGACCGCGGTCATCGTGGGGACGCTGCTGTGCCTCGGGCTGACGCCGCCGGGGATCATCACGGCGAGCCTGAGCGGCGGGCTTGGCGCTGTCTTCTCGGTCGCACTGGGACTGTGGTTCCGCAACATCCTCGACTACGGCGCCCAGCGTGACCAGCTCGTGGGGGAGCTGACCGCCGCGCAGGCCGAGGTCGAGGTGCTCAGCCGTGAGCGCGGCGCGGCCGATGCTCGGGAACGGATCGCCCGCGACCTGCACGACACCGTCGCGCAGACCCTCGCGGGTCTGGTGATCCTCGCCGAGCGGGGGAGCCGTCAGCTGGCCGACGGCCGGACGGAGGCGGCATCCGACAGCATGGCCACGGTCGAGTCGCTGGCCCGTGATGCGCTACGTGAGGCCCGGGCACTCGTCGCCTACACGGCGGCGGTGTCGTCCGAGACGGCGTTCGCCGAGTCGGTGCACCGGCTCGCCGACCGGTTCCGCGTCGAGGTCGGGCTGGCCGTCGACCTGCACGTGGCTGCCGATGACCCGATCGACCGCGAGACGCAGATCGTCGTGCTCCGGTGCGCACAGGAGGCCCTCGCCAACGTCCGCAAGCACGCGGGCGCCTCACGCGTGCGGATGTCGGTGAACACCGGCACCGACCGGTCGGCGCGACTGGTCGTCGTCGACGACGGACGTGGCTTCGACCCGGAGACCGTCCACGCCGGCTTCGGGCTCGAGGGCATGCGCGACCGGGTGTCGCTGGCCGGCGGCAGTTTCCGGGTCGACACGGACGACGGGCGGGGTACGACCCTCACGGTCCGCCTCCCCGGCTCCGCGCCCCCTCCCACCCCCGCGTCGCTCGACGACGCTCGACACCGAGAGGCACTGCCATGATCCGACTGGTCATCGCCGACGACCACCCGATCGTGCGGGCGGGCCTGGTGGGCCTGCTCGACGACGAGCCCGGATTCGAGGTCGTCGGGGAGGCCGCCGACGGGGAGGCGGCGGTGCGGGTCGTGGAGCAGACCCGTCCCGACGTGGTGCTGATGGACCTCCGGATGCCGGTGCTCGACGGTGTGGGCGCCACGACGCGGCTGACCCGGTCGGCCACTGCCAGCCGCATCCTCATCCTCACCACGTACGAGTCCGACGATCAGATCCTCGCGGCCATCGAGGCCGGCGCCAGCGGGTACCTCCTGAAGGCCGCGCCGCAGGACGAGATCGTCGCCGGCATCCGCTCGGTCGCTGAGGGGCAGACCGCCCTGTCGCCCCAGGTCGCGGTGCGGCTCGTGGAGCGGATGCGGCAGCCCGCGGCCGCGTTCACCCTCAGCGACCGGGAACGCGACGTGCTGCGGCTGGTGGCCTCCGGGCGCAGCAACAAGCAGATCGCGACGGCGCTCGGCATCGGGGAGTCCACCGTCAAGACGCACTTGCTGCGGATCTTCGACAAGCTGGGCGTGAGCGACCGCACCCGGGCGGTCACCCTCGCGATGGAGCACGGCCTGCTGCGCTGAGACATGCATCCGCGCGCCCCGGGGCGGGTGTGCCCCGGGACGCGCGAGGGTACGTCGGCCTCAGTCGGCGTGAGTCGGCCTCAGTCGGCGTCGGCGAGGTACCGGCGGTACGCCTCGGTGGTCAAGAACGCGGGAAACGCGGTTCCCAGCGCCACCTCGCGGAACACGTCCGCGGCGTCGTCGAAACGGTCGCCGTCGCGGCGGTCCACCTCGCCGAGAACCCGGTCGATCGACTGCTCGACGTAGGCGGCGGTGATGTGCGTGCCGTCTTCGGTGTGGCGATCCTGGTGGATCCACTGCCACACCTGCGAGCGGCTGATCTCGGCGGTCGCGGCGTCTTCCATGAGGTTATCGATGGCCGCCGCCCCGATGCCGCGCAGCCACGATTCGATGTACCGGATCGCCACCGACACGTTCGCGTGCACGCCCTCGGCCGTGACCGGGAGGCCGATGTGGCAGTCGATCAGCTGCCGAGCCGTCACGTGCACGTCGTCGCGCCGGCGGGCGACCTGGTGGGGCTCGTCGCCCAGCACGGCGTCGAACTCGGCCATCGCCACCGGGATGAGGTCGGGGTGGGCGACCCAGGTGCCGTCGAACCCGTCGCCGGCCTCGCGCTTCTTGTCGGCGGCCACCCGCTCGAATGCGCGCGCCGTCACCTCGGGGTCGCGGCGGTTTGGGATGAACGCGCTCATGCCGCCGATCGCGTAGGCGCCTCGCTTGTGGCATGTCTGCACCAGCAGGTCGGTGTAGGCACGCATGAACGGAACGGTCATGGTCACCTTGTCCCGGTCGGGCAGGACGAACCGGGCGCCCCGGCCGCGGTAGTTCTTGATCATCGAGAAGATGTAGTCCCACCGTCCCGCGTTGAGCCCGGCGCAGTGGTCGCGCAACGCGAACAGGATCTCGTCCATCTCGAACGCGGCCGGCAGGGTCTCGATGAGCACGGTCGCCCGGATCGTCCCGTGCGGGATGGCGAGGTGCTGCTCACTGAACGTGAACACGTCGTCCCACAGCGTGGCCTCTTCCGCGCTCTCCAGCTTCGGCAGGTAGAAGTAGGGTCCGTGGCCGTTCGCGATGAGCTGCGTCGCGTTGTGGAACACGTACAGGCCGTAGTCCACGAGCGAGCCGGAGGCCGCGAGCGTGCGACCGGTGCGATCGGTGAATCGCAGGTGCTCCTCGGGGAGGTGCCAGCCGCGCGGACGCATGACGATCGTCGGGGTGCGCTCGGCGGTCACCGCGTACTGCTTGCCCTCGGGGGAGGTGTACGACAGCTGCCCGCGGATCGCGTCGAACAGCGACAACTGGCCCTCGATGACGTTGCGCCACGTGGGGCTCGTGGCATCCTCCTGGTCGGCCAGCCACACCCTCGCACCGGAGTTGAGGGCGTTGATGGTCATCTTCGGGTCGGTCGGCCCGGTGATCTCGACACGGCGGTCCTCCAACCCGGGACCGGCGCCGGCCACCCGCCACGAGGGGTCGTCGCGGATGTGGGCGGTGTCGCTGCGGAAACTCGGGTCGTGACCGTTCCCGATCTCGAAGCGGTGGCGCATCCGGTCGGCGAGCCGGTCGTGGCGCCGTCGCGCGAAACGCTCGTGCAGCGCGGCCAGGAACTCGAGTGCGGCGGGGGTGAGGATCTCGTCGTAGCGAGGGCGGAGTGCGCCGGCGATGGCGATGCCAGGAGTGTGGGTCGTGGGCGGGGATGCCGTTGCGGTGGCGGTCATGAGTGTGTCTTCCTGTGTCGGTGTCGTGCGGGGCGGGCGGGTCAGTGGAACTGTGCGGCCTCGGTGGAACCGGCCAGCGCAAGGGTCGCGCTGTCGGGGTTGAGCGCCGTGGAGATGACGTCGAAGTAGCCGGTACCGGCCTCGCGCTGGTGCCTGGTGGCGGTGTAGCCGTGCTGTTCGGCGGCGAACTCGGCCTCCTGCAGGGCGACGTAGGCCGTCATGCCGCTGTCGGCGTATCCGCGGGCCAGGTCGAACATCGAGAAGTTGAGCGCGTGGAACCCCGCCAGCGTGATGAACTGGAAGGCGTACCCCAGTTCGCCCAGCTCTCGCTGGAACGAGGCGATCTGGGCGTCGTCGAGGTGCCGCTTCCAGTTGAAGCTCGGTGAACAGTTGTAGGCGAGGAGCTTGCCGGGGTGGCGGGCGTGGATCGCTTCCGCGAACGCCCGCGCCAGTTCGATGTCGGGTTCGCCGGTTTCGACCCAGAGCAGGTCGGCGTAGGGGGCGAAGGCCAGACCGCGGCTGATGACGGCATCCAGTCCGGGACGTACCCGGTAGAACCCCTCCGAGGTGCGCTCGCCGGTCGTGAACTCCTGGTCGCGCGGGTCGACGTCACTGGTGAGCAGGTCGGCCGCGAGCGCGTCGGTGCGGGCGATCAGGACGGTGGGGACCCCCGCGACATCGGCGGCCAGCCGCGCTGCGTGGAGCGTACGGATGTGCTGCTGGGTGGGCACCAGGACCTTTCCGCCGAGGTGCCCGCACTTCTTCTCGCTGGCCAGCTGGTCCTCCCAGTGGATGCCGGCGGCGCCGGCCTGGATCAGGGACTGCGCGAGTTCGTAGGCGTTGAGGGGTCCGCCGAAGCCCGCCTCGGCGTCGGCGACGATGGGCGCCAGCCAGTCCTGCCTCAGCTGTCCTTCGGCGTGCTCGAGCTGGTCCTGGCGCAGCAGCGCGTTGTTGATGCGCCGGACGACGGCGGGCACCGAGTTGGCCGGGTAGAGGCTCTGGTCCGGGTAGGTCTGCCCGGCGAGGTTGCCGTCGGCGGCCACCTGCCAGCCCGACAGGTAGATTGCCTTCAGGCCGGCGCGCACCTGTTGCACGGCCTGCCCGCCGGTGTAGGCGCCGAGCGCGGCCAGGTAGTCCTCGGTGTGCAGCAGGTTCCACAGGTTCTCGGCCCCGCGGCGGGCGAGGGTGTTCTCCTCGCGGACCGAGCCGCGCAGGCGGATGACGTCGTCGGCCGTGAAGGTGCGTTCGATGCCGTCCCAGCGGGGGTCGGTGTCCCAGGTCTCCTGCAGCTGGGCCGCCGTCTGGCTCTGGTCGCCGGTGCGCAGCGGGGGCTGGCCGGAGGGGGTGTGGATCGTCATGGTGCTTCTCCCGTGGTGGATGCCGGCGAGACCCGGCGGGTGGTCATGTCTCCACTTTGAGTGAAGATGCCGCCTTCGCCTGGCGATTCGCAGTGTGAAGTTTGATCAAACTTCTTCTTCTGTGACAGAATCGCCGACATGACGACCGTGGACGAGCCGCCGACGGACTCCGAAGAAGCCGATGCGCTGACGATCGGGCGGCGGATCCGCCAGTTGCGCGTCGCGCGCGGCATGACCCTCGACGACCTCGCCACCGCCGTTGACCGGGCGCCGAGTCAGTTGTCGATGATCGAGACCGGAAAGCGCGAACCCAAGCTCACGCTGCTGCGTTCGATCGCGAAGGCGCTGGGGAGCACGCTCGACGCGGTGCTGGAGGCAGAACCGCTCGACGAGCGGGCGACGATGGAGATCTCGCTGCAACGGGCGATGAGGGGGCAGACGTTTCAGACGCTCGGGATCGCGCCGTTCCGCATCGGCAAGTCGATCCCCGACGAGGTGCTGCGGGCGTTGCTGTCGTTGCAGGGGGAGATCGAGCGGCTCGGCGACGAGCGGTCGGCGACACCCGAGGAGGCGCGGCGGGCGAACGTGGAGCTGCGGCACCTCATGCGCCGGCAGGACAACTACTTCGCCGACCTGGAGGCGCAGGCGGGCGCCGTGCTGCAGGCCGTGGACCACCCCGGCGGGCCGCTGACGCAGCGCACGGCGAGCGACATCGCCGCGCAACTGGGGTTCAGTCTCCACTACGTCCCCGACCTGCCACCGTCGACGCGCAGCGTCGCCGACCTCAAGAACGGGCGGCTGTACCTGTCGAGCACGGTGCCCGCGAAGGGTGATTCGCGCACCGCCGTGCTGCAGGCGCTGTCGAGCCGGATCCTCGGGCACAGCGAACCGCGCTCGTACGCGGAGTTCTTGCGGCAGCGGGTGGAGACGAACTACCTGACCGGCGCGATGCTCGTGCCCGAGGCGCACGCGGTCGGGTTCTTGCGGGATGCCAAGGCTCGCCGGGCGATCTCGATCGAGGATCTGCGTGACGCGTACTCCGTCTCGTACGAGACCGCGGCGCACCGGTTCACGAACCTTGCCACGCAGCACCTGGGCATCCCGGTGCACTTCTTGAAGGTGCACGAGTCGGGGACGATCACCAAGGCGTACGAGAACGACGACGTGAACTTCCCCGCCGACCGGCTCGGATCGATCGAGGGGCAGTTGTGCTGCCGCCGCTGGACCAGCCGGGTGGTGTTCGACGTTCCGGACAAGTTCAACCCCTACTACCAGTACACCGACACCGGTAACGGCACGTACTGGTGCACGGCGCGGGTGGAGACCTCGAGCGAGGGTGCGCACTCGGTGAGCGTCGGGGTGCGTTTCGACGACACGAAGTGGTTCATCGGCCGGGACAGCACCAACCGGGGGGTGTCCCGGCACGCCGTCGAGGTGTGCTGCCGCCGCCCGCCGTCTCAGCTGGAGGCGCAGTGGCGCGATCAGGCGTGGCCGAACGTGCGCACACCGCGGACGCTGTTGGCCACGCTTCCGTCGGGCTCGTTCCCAGGAGTGGACACGACCGACCTCTACGGCTTTCTAGAGGAGCACGCCCCCGCATCTTGATCCGTGCGTGCACGCGGCTATTCCAGTTGCGACATCTTCAGCCCCATCGACAGCAGCAGCAGATCGTCGGGGCTGTTCGGGTTCAGCGCGGTGAGTTCGTGGATACGACGCAGTCGGTAGCTGACCGTGTTGGGGTGCACGTGCAGCACCTTGGCACTGTTGGCGAGGTTCAGCCGGGAATCGAAGAATGTCTGCAGCGTGTCGACGAGGTCGGTGCCGCGGGCCGCGTCATAGGCGCGTACCGGGTTGAGGACGTCTTCGATCAGTGCCCGTGACAGCGGACTCGCGCGCCCGATGTGCTCCAGCAGCACATCACGGAAGTGGGTCGTGGTGGCGAATCGCTGCCGGTGCAAGCTGATCTGCGCGGCTTCGGCCGCCTCACGGTAGCCGATTGCGACCCCGGCGAGTCCGTCGTGCCGGCGCGCGAGCCCGAGCGTCACGTCGGCGAATCGCGCGGCGACCTCGGCGAGGCGGGTGTGCACGTCGGTGTCGGTGGGCGACCCGCCGGTGGGGTACACGACGATCAGCTCGTGCTCCCGGAACCCGATCGCGAGCTGACCCTCGTCAGCGCGGTGCGCTGCCCGCAACTCACGCAACATGCGTCGCAGGTCGGCGCTGTCGGGGCGGGCCCGCGGCTCCCACGCGGCGACGACCACGATATGCGGTCCCGTCAGCCCGTCGGCGATTCGCTTCATCCGGTCCTCGACGGCGGGCCCGGAGGGCTCACCTCCGAGCAGTGCATCGAGCAGATCACCGCGGAGCACACCTCGATCCGAGGTGACCCCGCCCAACTCGGCGAAGTAGGCTTCCGAGATCACCACCGACGTGTGATCGACGTGACCCATGATCCGATCGACGATGTCGAGGCTTGCGCGCACCTGAACCGGATCGGTCGCATCGATCGTGGCCTTGACCTCCTGCCACAGCATCCGCCCCCACAGCCGGTAGGCCTGCAACACCGCGGCGAGCGACACCCCCTGGTGGAACCGGCGCTCCGCGCTCTGTCGAACCTTGCGGTCGAACACCGGGTCGGTCTCGACTCCGCGGGAGATATGACTGACCATCGTCGTCATCAAGCGCAGCGAGTGCGGCAGCACGTCGTGCTCGATGACCTTCTCGTCGAGCCGGGCGTAATCGGGGATCTCGGTGCGGTACCGTTCGACGATGCGCTGACTCAACCGCGGCGCATCCTCGATGCGCCGCATGATCTTGACGATGGGGTCGCTCGGCGAATCGGTAAGAGGTGTCTGGTACATCGCGGGGGTCATGTCGGCGTTGACGGTGGCCGGCCGCGCCAGGCGGGAGGTGCGGATGCCGTTGCGACCGGTGCGGCCATTGTGGCACGAATGATGCCTGGCTGCCGCGCCTTTTCGGCACGGCAGCCAGGCATCCCGCTTACAGTTCCAGGTGCTTTCGTCGCGCCGCGAGGACGAACCCGCCGATGAACGCGGCGGCGATCACTCCGATGATGACCAGGGCAGACGACACTTTGCCATCGATCAGGCCCGGCAGGTTCGACAGCGCGAGGAACACCACGAGCACCAGGGAGGCCAGCGCGATCCCCGGGGCCACGACGGTGCGCCACACACTCAGACCCGCAGTCCCCGCCCGCCGCTCCCTCGCGAAGAACACCAGCACCGCGAGGGTCGTTCCCGCCAGCAGCACGACGAACCCGATCGTCGTGGTGCCGGCGAACCAGGCGTAGACGGTGTCGCCGTCGAGTCCGATCAGTGCTGCCGCGATGATGAACACCACCGCGATGATCGACACGACCGCCGACGCGGTGTGCGGCGAGCCGTGCCGGCTGTGCGGCACCGCGAACTTCTGCGGCAGGGCACCGCGGTTGGCGATCGTGAACCCGTAGCGGGACACGATGTTGTGGAACGACAGCACGCACGCGAACAAGCTCGTCACGAACAGCACCTGGATGATGTGCTCGGCGACCGTGCCCAGATACGTCGCCGTCGCCTGCGGCAGCATGCCCACCGGGTTCTCGGCGGCGAACTCCTCCGCCGCGCTGTCGCCGAACGCGGTGATCAACGCCCACGTCGAGATGACGTAGAACAGGCCGATGAAGATCACCGCGGTGTAGGTCGCCCGTGGCACGGTCTTCTCGGGGTCGCGCGCCTCGTCGCGGAAGACCGCGGTCGCCTCGAACCCGAGGAAACTGAGGAAGGCGAACAGCAGTGCCAGCCCGGGCGCGCCCGACACGATCAGTTCGGGCTGCAGCCAGGCGGTCGACGGGCCCTCCGGGCCGCCGTTGGCGAAGACGACGGCATCCAGCACCAGCACGATCAGCACTTCGGCGATCATCAGGACGCCCAGCACCCACTTGGACACGTCGATGTTGCGGTGTCCGAGGATGGCGACGCCGACGATGGCCAGGACGGCCCACACCGCCCAGTGGATGTCGATGTTCCACGACGAGAACAGTGACTGGGCGCCGCCTCCGAGCAGGCCGTACACGGCGATGACCTCGCACATGTAGGCGAGCAGAGCCATGAACGCCGCCCCGAAGCCGATGCGGCGCCCGAGCCCTTTTCCGATGTACGAGTAGAACGCGCCCGCGTTCTTGACGTACGGGGTGAGGGTGGTGAACCCGACCGAGAACAGCAACAGGATGATGGTGCAGGCCAGGAAGATCGCGGGGAACGCGGCACCGTTGCCGTAGTCGATGCCGATCGGTACGGTTCCGCCCATCACCCCCAGGGGAGACGCCGCCGCCAGGACGATGAAGACGATCGCCCACATCCCCAACGACCCGCGCAAGCGGTTGTTTCCTCCGGTGTCTGGGGGTACGTCGGTGCGCGGTGCACGGGGGGTTGTCTCAGCCATCGCGAACTCCTCATGTCGTTGTGTGTTGATTGCACGTTGGTGGAACCGATGTAGCTTCGCGTGACCCCGAACGTAGAAAGACTCCCGACGCTTGTCAGCGCGCGAATCCTCAGTAAACGCAGCGTCGATTTGTGGGACCCGCAAACCGCCAGGCTGGGCCGCCGCCGGCCGTGGCGCGCACGATTCCTCAGTAATCGCGACCGCTATTCGTGAGAACGGCAATTGCTCGCTGCGGGGCCGTGCCCGAGCCTGGTCGGGTCCGAGTACACCGAGAAGGTGCCGCGCCGCCCACTCGCGCCGGTCGCGGACCGAAAGGACTCACCATGACAACCGTCGCCCCCGACATCACGCCGATCCTCACCCGCACCCCGTCTCTGCTGATCGACGGAGCGCTGGTGGAGTCCAACTCCGAGCAGACTCTGTCCGTGCTCGACCCCGCCACTGGGGCGCAGATCGCCGTCGCCGCCAGCGCCGATGCGGTCGACGTCGACCGTGCCGTGCAGGCCGCTCACCGCGCCTTCCAGTGGGGTGCGCCGTGGCGGCGCATGAGCGCGCTCGATCGCGGACGCGCGATCGCCCGGCTGGCGCGCCTGGTCGAGCAGCACGCCGACGAGCTCGCCGAGATCGAGGTGTTCGACGGCGGGTGGCTCCGCGGGGCGGCGCGAGCGGTCGAGATCGACCTGACGATCCGCCACCTCGACTACTTCTCGGGCTGGCCGACGAAGATCGAGGGGAACACGATCCCGGTCTCGATGCCCGACACCATGGTGCGCACCGAACGTGACCCCGTCGGGGTGGTCGCCCAGATCGTCCCGTGGAACTATCCGCTGCTGATGGCGGTGTGGAAGGTGGCGCCCGCGCTCGCGGCGGGGTGCACGATCGTGCTGAAGCCGGCCGAGAACACCCCGCTGGTGGCCATGCGGCTCGGTGAGTTGGCGCTGGAAGCCGGCATCCCTCCCGGGGTGCTGAACGTCCTTCCCGGGCTGGGCACCGTCGCCGGGGCGGCGCTGGTCGAGCATCCCCTGGTCGACAAGGTCGCCTTCACGGGGTCGACGGCAGTCGGTACCGCGATCGCCGCCCGCTGCGCCCCCGCCGTCAAACGCGTTACCCTGGAGATGGGCGGTAAGAGCCCCAACATCGTGTTCGCCGACGCCCCGCGGGCGCGTGCCATCGCCGGCGCGGCGAGCGCGATCTTCTTCAACGCGGGTCAGGCGTGCTCGGCCGGGTCACGACTGTACGTCGAGCGGGCCGCGTTCGACGAGGTCGTCGACGGCCTCGCCGAGGCGGCGGGCTCGATGACCGTCGGTCCCGGACGCGACGACGCGTCGCAGCTGGGTCCGCTCATCAGCGCGCGCCAGCAGCAGCGGGTGCGCGGCTACATCGACGACACGCTCGACCGGGGCGGGCGCCTCGTGACCGGGGGCAGCCACACCCCAGACGGGGTCGATCCGGACGGCTTCTTCGTGCGGCCGACCGTGCTGGCCGACGTCACCGACGACATGCCCGCCGTCCGCGAGGAGATCTTCGGACCCGTCGTGGTCGCGCAGCCGTTCGACTCGCTGGAAGAGATCGCCGCGCGCGCCAACAATTCCCCGTACGGACTTGCCGCCGGTGTCTGGACCCGCGACATCGGACGCGCCAACCGTCTGGCATCGATGCTGCGCGCCGGGTCGGTGTACATCAACATGTACGGCGCGACCGACGCGGCTGCCCCCTTCGGGGGGTTCAAGCAATCCGGCTATGGGCGTGACATGGGGCACCAGAACCTCGAGTCATATCTGGAGACGCGTACCGTCTGGACCAACCTCGATCTTCCCGACGGATCGGCGGACTGAGCCCGCCCGACGCGGACGGCACCCCCGGAACCCGCCATGAACGCACCGCCGTCTATCTCCGTGGAGACCGCGAGGACGGCGACCATGCGGCGCGCCCGCCTGCTGATCGTCATCACGCAGATCGCGGCGATGACGTCGTGGTTCTCGGCCTCGGCCGTGTCGGATCAGCTCGCCGTCGCACTGGACGCCGGGGACAACCGAGGCCTGCTCACCTCGGCCGTGCAGCTCGGTTTCGTCGTCGGCGCGCTCGCCTCGGCGGCGCTGAATCTCCCCGACCGTGTGTCGGCGTCACGCCTGTACGGCCTGGGGGCGCTGGCGGCGGCGCTGATGACAGTGCTGGTCGCCGTGGTCGCCGACACCCTCGCGGCGGGGGTGGCGTTGCGGTTTCTCACCGGTGTCGCCCTCGCGACCGTGTACCCGGTGGGTCTGAAGCTGATGGCGTCGTGGGCGACGCCGGCCGAACGCGCACGTGCGATCGGGTTTCTGGTCGGGGGGCTCACGGTCGGGTCGGCGCTGCCGCAGCTGATCCGCGGATTCTCGCTGCCGTCGTGGCAACTCGTGCTGCTCGTCGCCGCCGCCGTCACGGCCATGGGTGGGGTGGTGGCGCTGTGGGCGATCCGGGTCGGTCCGAACGTGCTTCCCGCGGCCGGTGCGCTGAGCCCCGACTACGCGCTGCGGATGTTCGCCGAGCGGTTGCCGCGGCTGGCGAACGTGGGCTACTTGGGCCACATGTGGGAGCTGTACGCGCTGTGGGCGTGGATGCCGGCCTTCCTCGTGGCCAGTGTCGCCGCGCACGGCTCCGTCGCGGGGCCGGGTGTGCACACGGTGGCGTTTGTGGCGATCGGGCTGGCGGGGTTCGTCGGGTGCGTTGTCGGCGGGTGGGCAGCGGATCGGTACGGTCGTGGCCGCGCGGCCGCCGCCGCACTCGTGGTGAGCGGTGCCTGCTGTCTGCTTTCACCGCTGTTGTTCGTGCTGCCGTTGCCCGCGCTGGCGGTGGCGATGCTGGTGTGGGGGGCCGCAGTCATCGCCGACTCCGGTGTTTTCTCCACAGCCCTCAGCGAGGTTGCCGACCCGCGTCGGGTCGGCACCGCATTGACGGCGCAGACGGCGTACGGGTTCTTGCTGACGATCGTGTCGATCCAGGGGGTGGAACTGCTGGCGGGGGTCGTGACCTGGCAGTACGCCTTCGTCGTGCTCGCGGTGGGGCCGGCGATCGGCGCCGTCGCGATGATCAGGTACGCCCGATCGCCCCGGCCGGCCCACTCGAGGCCACTGCTTTCCACACACCGACCCTCACCCCTCAGAGAGGACGACATGAAACAGATCCTGCCCGGCGCTACCGCATCGTTGGAGCGCGTCATCGGGGACGACGACATCGCACTGTTCACCCGGATCAGCGGTGACCACAATCCGTTGCACTACGACGCCGAGGCGGCGCGTGCCTCGCGATTCGGCGAGATCGTGGTGCAGGGGGGTGTCACGAGCGCCATCCTCAATGCGGTCGTCGCCGAGCAGCTGCCGGGGCCGGGGACCGTCTTTCTCAACGTCAACTGGGACTTCAAAGCGCCGGTGCGCCCGGGGGACACCATCCGCGGTGAGGTCGAGGTGATGGAGGCGCGTACCGACAAGCCGATCGTGAAGCTCGCGACGCGCGTCGTCCGTGGCGACGGTGTGGTGGTGCTCGACGGTACCGCCGTGACGTACACGATGGATATCGAGTGATCGGCGGCGGGCGGTGACGTCCGTCGAGACCACCGTGGCGCAGCGGGTGAGGCTGTCGTGCCGCGCCGCCGCGGGACGGTGGGGTGCGCGCGCGGCCCCGACGCCGTTGGTCGCCCACTGGCCGCGTGCTGACGTCGGGCATTTTCAGTGCACGACGGTGCGGTCGCGTGGGCCGGTGGGCTGGTGGGTGACCGACGAGCTGGGGTTGACCGACCGCGGGGATCTTGTGACGTGGTGGACGGTGCCGGTGTGGTGGGCCGCGGTTCCTCGCATCCGGTGGGGCGGGCTCGCGTGGGGCGGTGAGGTTGCGCCAGCGCGCGTCGGGACGGCCCGGGTGTGGTTGACCGAGCGGGCCGGCGAGGCCGAGGTCGTCCGGCGCAGCGGCGACGGCACGACCGCGCGGTTCGCGTTGAGCGATCTGCTGTCGGCGCCCATGGCACCGGAGCCTCCGCGCGCGTAGGAACTCCGCCGTCCTAGAAGGGTGGTGTGTCGGGCTCGGGGTCGCTAGGTGTTCTATGCAGCGAGGTTGGTGACAGCTGGGTGGGTGGCGCGGCTGATGGGTGCTCTGCCTCCGAGTGAGCTGTGTGGTCGATCGTAGTTGTAGTGGTCGAGCCAGGCTGTCAGC
>NZ_JBKEAY010000220.1:0-11107 GCF_047972865.1 Microbacterium sp. | reverse complement strand
CGTACGCCATGCGCATCACCGACCTCGACCCGCTTAGGCACGGCCTCATCTTCGAGCGCTTCCTCAACCCCGAGCGCGTCTCGATGCCCGACTTCGACGTCGACTTCGACGACCGACGCCGCGGCGAGGTCATCCAGTACGTGACCGAGAAGTACGGCGACGAGCGCGTCGCCCAGATCGTGACCTACGGCACGATCAAGGCCAAGCAGGCCCTGAAGGACGCCGGTCGCGTGCTGGGGTTCCCGTTCAGCATGGGTGAGAAGCTCACCAAGGCGATGCCGCCCGCCGTGATGGGCAAGGACATGCCGCTCGAGAGCATGTTCGACCCCTCGCATCCGCGCTTCAAAGAGGCGTCCGAGTTCCGTGTCGTGATCGAGACCGACCCCGACGCGAAGACCGTCTTCGACACGGCCGTCGGGCTCGAGAACCTGAAGCGACAGTGGGGTGTGCATGCCGCCGGCGTGATCATGTCCTCGGAGCCGCTGATCGACATCATCCCGATCATGAAGCGCGAGCAGGACGGCCAGATCGTCACCCAGTTCGACTACCCGTCGTGCGAGGCACTGGGCCTGATCAAGATGGATTTTCTGGGGTTGCGCAACCTCACCATCATCTCCGACGCGCTGGAGAACATTGAGGCCAACCGTGGCGAGAAGCTCATCTTGGAGGACCTGCCCTTCGACGACCACGCCTCGTATGAGCTGCTGGGACGCGGCGACACCCTCGGCGTATTCCAGCTCGACGGCGGTCCGATGCGGTCGTTGTTGCGCCTGATGCGTCCGGACAACTTCGAGGACGTCTCCGCCGTCATCGCGCTGTACCGCCCCGGCCCGATGGGAGCGAACTCGCACATCAACTACGCGCTGCGCAAGAACGGGCAGCAGGAGGTGACGCCGATCCACCCGGAGCTGGCCGAACCGCTGCGCGACATCCTCGACATCAGCTACGGCCTGATCATCTATCAGGAGCAGGTCATGGCCATCGCGCAGAAGGTCGCCGGGTTCTCGCTCGGTCAAGCCGACATCCTGCGCCGCGCGATGGGGAAGAAGAAGAAGTCCGAACTGGACAAGCAATACGCGGGCTTCCACGCCGGGATGGTCGAGCGGGGCTTCGGCGAGGCGGCCATCACGGCGCTGTGGGACATCCTGCTGCCGTTCTCCGACTACGCGTTCAACAAAGCGCACTCCGCGGCCTACGGACTCGTCTCGTACTGGACGGCGTATCTGAAGGCGCATTACCCGGGCGAGTACATGGCGGCGCTGCTGACGAGCGTGAGCGACTCCAAGGACAAGATGGCGGTCTACCTCAACGAGTGTCGTCGCATGGGCATCAAGGTGCTGCCACCGGACGTCGGTGAGTCGATCCGGTACTTCGCCGCCGTCGGCGAAGACATCCGCTTCGGGCTGGGTGCGGTTCGCAACGTCGGCGCCAACGTCGTCGACGGCATCGTCACCGCCCGAGCCGAGACCGGCTTCGCCTCGTTCCACGACTTCCTCGGCAAGGTGCCGCCCCACGTCGCCAACAAACGCACGGTGGAATCGCTCATCAAGGCGGGCGCCTTCGATTCGATGGGAGACACCCGCCGGGCGCTCGTCGAGGTCCACGAGGATGCCGTCGAGCAGGCGGTGCTGGACAAACGCCGCGAGGCCAACGGCGAAGTGGGCTTCGACTTCGACAGTCTCTGGGGCGACGACGAGCCGGCGCAGGTGCAGAAAGTGCCCGAGCGGCCGGAGTGGACCAAGAAGGACAAGCTCACCTTCGAACGAGAGATGCTCGGTCTGTACGTGTCCGACCACCCGCTGGCGGGGCTGGAGATCCCGCTCGCCAAGCACGCGTCGATGTCGATCCACGATCTGCTCGCGTCCGAGGACATCCAGGACGGTCAGCAGGTCACCGTCGCGGGACTGGTCACGAGCGTTCAGCACCGGGTCGCGAAGCAGAGCGGCAACCCGTACGGGATGATCACGATCGAGGACTTCGACGGCGAGGTGACCGTCATGTTCATGGGGAAGACCTACACCGAGTTCCAGTCGATGCTGGTTGCGGACGCCATCCTGGTCGTGCGCGGGCGGGTGTCGCGCCGGGACGACGGGCTGAACCTTCACGGACAGTCGGCGTTCACGCCCGACCTCGGTGCCGTCGAGACCTCGGGACCCCTCGTGCTGCAACTGCCCGAGCATCGGGCGACGACCACGACGATCGAGCAGCTGGCCGCCGTGCTGGCCCGGCACCGCGGTGACACCGAGGTCACCGTCAAGCTGCACCGCGGCGGTGTCGCGAAGGTGTTCGAGGTGCCCCGCCCGGTCACGGTCACCGCTGATCTCTACGGCGAGCTGAAGGGCCTGCTCGGGCCGCAGTGCCTGGGCTGACACCGCGCGCGCCCGATAGGATCGCTCCAGCCTTGTGGGAAGGACAAATGTGACGAACGACAACACACCCGTATTCGATGCTCCGACGGGGGACTCCTCAGATCTTCCGGGGACCGGGGCCGACCCGGGGCTCGTCTCGCACGACGGTGCCGCGGCGACGCCGGACCCCTCCGTCGCCGGTGAGACCGGTGCGGACGCCACCGCCGATGCACCCCCGCAGTACGGGGTGGGTCCGTTCTCGGTGCGCGAGGTCGTCCTGGCGGGAATCTGGCTCGTCGCCTTCGTGGTGTCGTTCTTCCCGCTCTACGTCGGTGGCGATGCGCCGTCGGTGTGGACCGGCGGCATCGACTGGATCCTCACGATCGCGGTGCCCACCGCGGCGGTGTTTCTGCTGGTGCTGCGGCGGTTGTCACCCGACGGGATCCGCCGGGTCGGCTCGCTGGGGATCGACCAGTTCGCCTCGGTCGCGTTCAGCGTCGCGGCAGTGGTGTGGCTTGGCATCGTGTGGCGTGCTCTGGGCGCCATCGCCGTCACCGGGGTGTTCGTCATCTCCTGGGTCGTCTGGGTGGAGCTGATCCTGATGCTCGCCGGTGTGTTCTTCACCGTGCTTGCGCCGCTGGTTCCGGTCATCGGCGAGGACTTCCGGTACCGCCCCGAGGTGACGGCGCACCGCAACGCCCGGCCGGCGCGCCCCGTCGTCTCCCGGCCCGCGCCGCAGCGCCCCGAGCCGCAGTCGGCGGCACCGGCCGAGCACCAGGTCTGGTCGACCGGGAGCTTCGCGTCGACGGTCCCCGAGCCGGCGACGGATGCCGTGGCCGAACCCCCGGTCGAATCGGAGACGGCGCAGGACCACCCCCGCGAGGTGGCCGCTCCCGCCGTGACGCAGGCCTTCTGGGCTCTCGTCCCCGAGTTCCGGGACGTCGTCGACCTGGAGGGGACCCCGTTGTTCAGCATCGGCCCGACGGCGTGGGCTCTGGTCATCGAGGACCGCGTGGACCACTTCATCGTGCGCCACGAGGACGGCCGCACCGGCTATCTGCGGGACATCTCCGACGTGACCCGCGGCTGACACGCGCCGGTCGCCGAACGGACTGTCCGCCGGCGTCGGAGGATGCGCCGGGCCGGTAGCCTGGAAGGATGCTGCGCACGATAGATCTGCGGGGGCGGGAACACTCCGCCGCCGCCCTTCTCGATGCTGTTCCCCGGGCCACCGCGGCGCGGGACGAGGCCCTCACGACGGCGGCGCGCATCGTGCACGACGTCGCCGGTCGGGGGGAGGAGTCGCTGCGTCAGCAGGCGGCGCAGTTCGATGGCGTGCAGGGTCACGACATCCGCGTCCCCGCCGCCCACCTCGACGAGGCGCTGGCGGGGCTCGATCCGGTCGTGCGCGCGGCGCTGGAGCGGGCGATCGGTCGCGTTCGCGCGGCCTCGGCCGCCCAGGTGCCGCCGCCGGATTCCACGACGCTCGCACCGGGCGCGGTCGTAGAGCAGGTGTGGCGACCGGTCCAGCGCGTGGGGGTGTACGTCCCCGGCGGTAAGGCCGTGTACCCGTCCAGCGTCGTCATGAACGTCGTGCCCGCCCAGGTGGCCGGTGTCGGCGAGGTCGTCCTCGCGTCCCCGCCGCAGCGGGATCACGGCGGTCGCGTCCACCCCGTCATCCTCGCCGCCGCACGGCTGCTGGAGGTGACGGAGGTCTACGCGATGGGCGGCGCCGGCGCGATCGGCGCCTACGCGTATGGTGTGCCCGCCATCGGCCTGGACCGCGTCGATGTCATCTCGGGCCCGGGCAACAACTTCGTGGCGCTCGCCAAGCGGGTCGTGGCGGGTGTGGTCGGCACCGATGCCGAGGCGGGCGCGACCGAGATCCTGATCGTCGCCGACGACACGGCCCAGCCCGCGCTGGTCGCCGCGGACCTCATCAGCCAGGCCGAGCACGACGAACAGGCTGCCGCCGTGCTGGTGACGACCTCGGCGGCGCTGGCGGACCGGGTGACGCAGGAAGTCGCCGCCCAGGCCACCGCCACGCTGCACGCCGACCGCATCGCGCAGGCCCTCACCGGGCCGCAGTCGGCGATCGTGCTCGTTGACGACATTGCGACGGCGACGGCGTTCAGCAACGTGTACGCGCCGGAACACCTCGAGCTGCACCTGGCCGACCCTCGGGTCGCCGACTTCGTCAACGCCGGCGCGGTCTTCGTGGGGGACCATGCTCCCGTGAGCCTCGGCGACTATCTCGCCGGCAGCAACCACGTCCTTCCCACCGGCGGGCAGGCGCGCTACGCGTCGGGGTTGTCGGCGTCAACGTTCCTTCGGCCCCAGCAGATCGTTCGCTATGACCGCGACGCCCTCGCGGCGGTCGCCGACGACATCGTTGCGCTCGCGACCGCGGAGGTGCTTCCCGCGCACGCGGCGGCGGTCACCGCCCGCTTCCCGGCGTAGGCTGACACCCGATGCACTGCCCGTTCTGCCGTCACTCCGACTCCCGCGTCATCGACTCGCGCACGAGCGACGACGGCCTGAGCATCCGCAGGCGCCGTCAATGCCCCGAGTGCGGTGGGCGGTTCTCCACGATCGAGACCGCCAGCCTCAACGTCATCAAGCGCTCGGGGGTGATCGAGCCGTTCAGCCGCGAGAAGGTCATGTCGGGGGTCCGCAAGGCCTGTCAGGGGCGTCCGGTCACCGAGGGTGATCTCGCCGTCCTGGCGCAGGCCGTAGAAGAAACGGTCCGCCAGACCGGATCGTCGCAGATCGACACGAACGAGATCGGGCTGGCGATCCTCGGCCCGTTGCGTGAACTCGACGAGATCGCGTATCTGCGGTTCGCGAGCGTGTACCAGGCGTTCGAGACGCTCGACGACTTCGAGGCGTCGATCGCGCAGCTGCGCGCCGATCACGCCGGGCGCGCCGGCGAGTGATCGCGTCGTCGGTGGTCTCGGCGCGACCCTAGGCTGGACGCGATGTACGAATTCGTCTTCCGTCACCTGTTCCGCCGCATCGATCCTGAGCGCGCCCACCACCTCGGCATGCTCGTGATCCGGATGCTGGGCATGCGTCCCGTCGCCGCCGTGCTGCGGGTGATCACCCGCCCCCATGCGAGTCTGCGCACCCGCGCCCTGGGGCTGACGTTCGCGTCGCCGTTCGGGGTGGCCGCGGGCTTCGACAAGGATGCGCTGGGCGCGGCCGGCCTGCACGCACTGGGGTTCGGGCACGTCGAGATCGGTACGGTCACCGCGATCGCCCAGGACGGCAACCCGCGACCGCGGTTGTTCCGCCTGGTCGCCGACCGCGCCCTGGTCAACCGGATGGGCTTCAACAACCGGGGCGCGGCCGCGGCGGCGTCCCGCCTCGCGCGACTGCGTCGACGCTCCCCCCGGCCGGTCCTGGGCGCGAACATCGGCAAGAGCCGGGTCGTGGATGTCGACGCCGCCACCGCCGACTATGTCGCCAGCACCCGCGCGGTGGCGCCGGTGGCCGACTACCTGGTCGTGAACGTGTCATCCCCGAACACGCCCGGACTGCGCACGCTGCAGGCGGTGGAGACGCTGCGCCCGTTGCTGACGGCGGTGCGCGAGGCGGCCGGACCGACACCGCTCCTGGTCAAGATCGCCCCCGACCTGACCGACGAGGAGATCGACGCGATCTCCTCCCTCGCCGTGGACGCCGGGCTGGCCGGGCTCATCGCGACGAACACCACGATCTCGCGCGACGGACTGCGCTCGCTCGCGGCGACGGTCGAGGCCGCGGGCGCGGGCGGCGTGTCGGGGGCGCCGCTGGCGACGCGCGCGCTGGAGGTGCTGCGCCGCGTGCGCGCGGCCGTACCGGAGCGGTTCTGCGTCATCGCCGTCGGGGGAGTGGACACCGCTGCCGATGTGCGCGCGCGTCTCGCGGCGGGAGCCGACCTGGTGCAGGGGTACACCGGATTCATCTACCGCGGGCCGCTGTGGGCCCACCGCATCAACCGGGACCTGGTGAGGGGACGCTGAGCCCCTGCCGCCCGGGTCAGGCCGGGTGCTCGCCGCGCCGCACCTGCGGCTTGGGCAGTCGCATGAAACGCATCTGGACCGTGCGCATCGCCGCGTACCACCCCAGGCCCTTCTCGACGCGGTCTTCCCCGAACCGGGTGCGCGCGGCTCGTTTGACGCGCGCGCTGGTGATGATCATGTCGCCGATGACGAAGAAAATACACACCCACAGCGCGAGGAAAGCGTAGAACGTCACCGCCTGATTCGGAACGAGGCTGAAGACGATGACGAGGATCATGAGCGGCATGACCAGTTCGCCCAGGTGCCAGCCGGCGTCGACGAAGTCACGCACGAAACGGCGCTGCGGTCCCTTGTCGCGCACCGGCAGGTAGCGTTCCTCGCCGGCGGCCATGCCGACCCGTGCCTTCTCGCGCTGTGCGTTCAGCTCGGCACGGGCTCGTTTGCGGGCCTCGGCGGTGTCGGCCACGAGGGGGCGCTTGCGGGCCGCCTCCTGCTCGGCCCGGGTGGGCGTGGGGCGGTTCTTTCCAGGCCCGGCCGGCTCCTCGGATGCGGAGTCGGCGTCGGGGGGCGTCTTGGCCACGGGGGAGTCCTCGGGTCGGTGGGCGGTGGTGCCTCCTAAGATTACCCGCATGAGTTCACCGCTGTCCCGGTCCGCCGCCGTCCGCGAGGCGGCCCAGTCCGCTGTGCCCGCCGCACTCGCTGACCTGGGAGCGCTGGTGCGCATTCCCTCGGTCGCCTTCCCGGGGTTCGATCGCGGAGAGGTAGAGCGCAGCGCCCAGACCGTCAAGGCCCTCGCGGAGGGGACCGGCATCTTCGAGCGTGTCGAGGTGCGGACCGCGCAGACGCCGACGGGGGAGGAGGGGATGCCCGCTGTTCTCGCCACCCGACGCGCCCGTCGGGGACGGCCGACCATCCTGCTGTACGCGCATCACGACGTGCAGCCGCCCGGCGACGACGGCCTGTGGGAGAGCGCGCCGTTCCAGCCGACGGTGCGCGGCGGCCGACTCTACGGTCGTGGTGCCGCCGACGACAAGGCGGGCGTCATGGTGCATGTCGGGGCGCTGCGGGCGATCGCCGAGGTGCGGGGGGACGACCTGGATCTTGGCGTGAGTCTGTTCATCGAGGGCGAGGAGGAAGCCGGTTCGGCGTCGTTCGCTCGGTTCCTCGATGACAACGCCGAGGCACTGCGTGCCGACGTCATCGTGGTGGCCGACTCCGGGAACTGGGATGCGGTCACGCCGGCGCTCACGGTGTCGCTGCGCGGCAACGTCCGTTTCACGCTGACGGTGCGCACGCTCGAGCACGCGTCGCACTCGGGCATGTTCGGGGGCGCTGTGCCCGATGCCATGATGGCGACCGTGCTGCTGCTGGCGACCCTTTGGGACGGCGACGGCGCGCCGGCGGTCGCGGGCCTGCGCGAACGCGACGCGCAGACACCCGACTACACCGAGGAGACGCTGCGCGACGAGGCGGGGCTTCCCGACGGCGTCCGCCCGGTGGGCCGGGGGAGCATCCTCGGGCGCCTGTGGAACAAGCCCGCGATCACGGTCACCGGCATCGACGCGCCCGACGTGAAGAACGCGTCCAACACGCTCGTTCCGGAGGTCTCCGTCGTGGTGAGCGCGCGTGTCGCCCCGGGACAGCCGGCGCGCGAGGCGTACGAGGCGATCGAGGCGCATCTGCGCGCACACGCCCCGTTCGGCGCGCACCTGGACTTCCACGATGTCGAGCACGGCGACCCCTTCCTCGTCGACACCGGCGGGTGGGCGGTCGCCGAGGCCCGCGATGCGCTGGCCGCCGGGTACGGCGTGGATCCGGTCGACATCGGCGTCGGCGGCTCGATCCCGTTCATCGCGGACCTGGTCCGCTCCTTCCCAGACGCCCAAATCCTCGTCACCGGGGTGGAAGACCCCCACGCGCGCGCCCACAGCCCGAACGAGTCGCTGCACCTGGACACGTTCCGCAACGCCGTCACGTCGGAAGCGTTGCTACTGGCCGCGCTCGACGAGCGCACCGATTGAGCAGGGTGGGCCGCGCCTCGCGGGCCTCGGCGGCGTAGAATCGTGGCATCCCGCCGCCGGAGCGTCACCGGCGGCCCGACACCGGGGAGAGCCATGACCGACATCGCCACGCCGACCACCGACACGACCGCGCGCGCTCACGGCGTCGCGCTGACCGACGAGGCCGCCATCAAGGTCAAGAGCCTCCTGGCACAGGAGAACCGCGACGATCTGCGCCTGCGCGTCGCCGTCCAGCCGGGCGGATGCTCGGGATTGATCTACCAGCTCTACTTCGACGAGCGGTACCTCGACGGCGACGAGACCGTCGACTTCGACGGGGTCGAGGTCATCGTCGACAACATGTCGGTGCCGTATCTGGACGGCGCCACGATCGACTTCAAGGACACAATTTCCGAGCAGGGGTTCACGATCGACAACCCCAACGCGGCGGGCAGCTGCGCCTGCGGCGACAGCTTCCACTGATCGGCCGGGGCGACTCTCACTCCGTAGGGGACATCCCTGGGGGGTTGGCCTGAATCGGGTGAGAGGTTGCCCTAGACTGGCAAGAGAACGACCTTCATGACCCCGAAAGGTGAATTGTGCGCGTCACACGCCGTCTCCGTTGGGCCGTAGTTCCGATCGGACTCGTCACCGCCGCCTCGCTGGCGGCCTGTACCCCGACCGAGCTCAACGGATACCTGCCCGGGTTCACGGAGGACGGGGTCCCCGCCACCGACCGCACCGAGATGGTGTCGGGGCTGTGGGTGAACTCCTGGATCGTGTTGCTCGTGGTCGGCGCCATCACGTGGTTCCTCATGGGATTCGCGACGATCGTCTATCGGCGCCGCAAGGGGCAGACGGGCCTGCCGGTGCAGCTGCGGTACAACATGCCGATCGAGATCTTCTACACGGTCGTGCCGTTCATCCTCATCATCGGGTTCTTCGCGTTCACCGCACGCGACCAGACCATCCTCGAGACCCAGCACGAAGACCCCGACGTGTGCATCACCGCGATCGGCAAGCAGTGGGCGTGGGACTTCCAGTACAACGGCGACGACTGCGAACAGACCGACAACGCCGTGTGGACGATGGGTGTCCAGGCACAGACGGACGCTCAGGGCAACATCACGAGCGAACTGCCCACGCTCGTTCTTCCGGTGGACCAGGACGTGACGCTCAAGCTCGTCTCGCGTGACGTCATCCACTCCTTCTGGATCGTCGACTTCCTGTACAAGAAGGACATGTACGTCGGCAAGGACAACTACTGGTCCTTCACGCCGACACGCGAGGGAACCTACGCCGGCAAGTGCGCCGAGTTGTGCGGTCAGTACCACTCGATGATGCTCTTCAACGTCGAGGTCGTCTCTCAGGCCGAGTACGACCAGTACCTGGAGTCGTTGCGGTCCGCGGGTCAGATCGGTGACATCAACGATGCGTACGACCGGCTGCAGAACCTGCCCGGCACGGGTGCGCCGGCACAGACAGAGGGAGACCACTGATGGCTACCACGGTCCCGCTGCAGGAGGACGGCCCGGGCCGTCCCACCACGCTGCCCCCGCGTCAGGCCGCGCTGCTCGCCGGCTCGCGCGTCGAGCAGAAGGGCAACATCGTCGTCAAGTGGCTGACCTCCACCGACCACAAGACGATCGGGTACATGTACCTGATCTCGTCGGTGCTGTTCTTCCTGCTGGGCGGTGTGATGGCGCTGATCATCCGGGCCGAGTTGTTCGAGCCCGGAATGCAGGTCATCCCGACGAAGGAACAGTACAACCAGCTGTTCACGATGCACGGCACGATCATGCTGCTGATGTTCGCGACGCCGCTGTTCGCCGGATTCGCCAACGCGATCCTGCCACTGCAACTGGGAGCGCCCGACGTCGCCTTCCCTCGTCTGAACGCGTTCGCGCTGTGGCTGTTCATCTTCGGTTCGGTGATCGCCGTCGCCGGCTTCCTCACGCCGCAGGGCGCGGCATCCTTCGGGTGGTTCGCCTATCAACCGTTGGCGAATGCGACGTTCTCACCGGGCGTCGGCGGTAATCTTTGGATGCTCGGGCTCGGGATGAGTGGTTTCGGCACCATCCTGGGTGGCGTCAACTTCATCACCACCATCATCACGATGCGCGCGCCCGGCATGACGATGTGGCGCATGCCGATCTTCTCGTGGAACACGCTGGTCACCTCGATCCTCATCCTGATGGTGTTCCCGGTGCTCGCCGCAGCGATTCTGGCCGCGGCCGCCGACCGTGTGCTCGGCGCGCACATCTACGACCCCGCCAACGGCGGTGTGCTGCTGTGGCAGCACCTGTTCTGGTTCTTCGGTCACCCCGAGGTATACATCATCGCGTTGCCGTTCTTCGGCATCGTGTCCGAGGTGTTCGCCGTGTTCAGCCGGAAACCGATCTTCGGGCACAAGACACTCGTCTACGCCACGATCTCGATCGCCGCGCTGTCGGTCTCGGTGTGGGCGCACCACATGTTCGTGACTGGTGCCGTCCTGCTCCCGTTCTTCGCCCTGATGACGATGCTGATCGCGGTGCCCACGGGTGTGAAGATCTTCAACTGGATCGGCACGATGTGGCGCGGATCGGTTACGTTCGAAACACCGATGGTGTTCGCGCTCGGCTTCCTTGTCTCCTTCGTGTTCGGTGGCCTCACCGGCGTCATCCTCGCCTCGCCGCCGCTGACGTTCCACACCTCCGACTCGTACTTCGTCGTTGCGCACTTCCACTACGTCATCTTCGGGACGGTGACCTTC
>NZ_JBKEAY010000190.1:0-10438 GCF_047972865.1 Microbacterium sp. | reverse complement strand
GACGTGGTCGGTGAGGTGGAGTTCGCGGAGTTCTCGCCGAACGGAAGCCTGCGCCACGCTCGCTGGCGGGGGGTGCGATCCGACATCGACCCACGTCAGGTACGCCGAGAGAGCTGATCGGGATGCCAGCCCGGCTCAGTGCGCGTCGTGCTCGCGGTGCCCCGCGGGCTCGAACTGGAACGTGGAGTGCGCCACATCGAAGTGCTCCGTCAGGCACCCCTGCAGGTCGGTCAGGAGCGCCCCGGAACGGCCGCTACTGAGCACGGGCTCTTCGACGACGACGTGCGCGGTGAACACCGGCTGCCCCCGGGTCAACTGCCAGACGTGCACGTCGTGGACGTCCACGACGCCGTCGGCGGACAGGATGTGGTCGCGGATCTGACGCACGTCGGTCCCGCGGGGAGCGCGCTCGCCCAGGACGGAGAAGACCTCGCGCAGCAGCCCGATGGCGCGCGGCGCGATCATGACCGCGATGACCAACGAGGCGATCGCATCCGCCGGCACCCAGCCCGTCAGCTGGGTCACGATCGCCGCGGCGATCACCACGACCGACCCGACCAGGTCACCGAGGACCTCGAGGTAGGCGCCGCGCACGTTCATGCTCGTGCGCTGCGCCGCCGACAGGAGCCACAGGGCGAGCCCGTTGGCGACGAGTCCGACGACGGCGAAGATGAGCATGAGTCCGCCCGCGACCTCGTACGGCTCAGCGTGCACCAGCCGCCCGACGGCCGCGACGGTGATCCACGTGCACAGACCGAGCAGCACCACCGCGTTCACGAGGGCGCCGAACACCTCCGCCCGCTGATATCCGTAGGTGTTGCGGTCGTTGGCGGGACGAGCCGCGATGATGCTCGCCACCAGCGCGATCACGAGGGCCGAACTATCGGTGAACATGTGGACGGCGTCGGCGAGCAGCGCCAGCGAGCCGGTGAGAACGGCGCCGACCACCTGGACGACCATGACGGTCGCCGTCAGGCACAGCGACAGCGTCAGCAGCCGCCGATTGTCAGCCCCGCGGATACCGGGCGCGTGGTCGTGCACACCTCCAGGCTACGCCCGCACCCCTGCCGAAACCGCGACTGGCGGCATGTTCGGAATGATGGTGATTCTCACTCCTCACCTGCGCTTTCCCGGACCCGCCGGCTACAGTCCCCCCAGCAGCGGCACCAGCGCGCGGAACGCGCGGGTGCGGTGCGAATCGGCGTACTTCTCCGCTGCCGACCACTCCCCGACCGTGCGTTCGACGCCCGCCTGCTGGCCGTCCGGGATGAACACCGGGTCGTACCCGAAGCCGCCCTCACCGGCCGCTGCCACGGCGAGCCGTCCCGGCCACACGCCCTCGACGACGTGTTCGGCGCCCCCGGGGGTGACCAGCGCGATCACCGAGACGAACTGCGCGGTGCGGTGCGGGTCGCCGATGTCGGAGAGCTGGTCGATGAGCAGGTCGCGATTGGCTACGGCATCTTTCCGGTGCCCGGCCCAGTAGGCCGAGAAGGCGCCGGGCGCGCCGCCGAGGGCGTCGACGCAGATGCCCGAGTCGTCGGCCATCGACGGCATTCCGGTGTGCTCCGCCGCCGCGCGAGCCTTGATCAGCGCGTTGGCGGCGAAGGTCACGCCGTCCTCGACCGGTTCCGGGCCGTCGTAGCCGACCACTTCAAGGTCTGGTCGGGTCGCCGTCACGATCGCCCCGAACTCCTCGACCTTGTGCGGGTTGTGCGTCGCGAGCACGATGCGACCGGGTGCGCCCGCGGACGCCGCCGACCCGCTCATTCGCTCAGCGCGGCGCTCTGCCGGTCGCGCAGCGTCGCGCACCCGGCGACGCCGAGGTCGAGGAGCGCGTCCAGCTCGCGCTTGTCGAACGGCGCCCCCTCCGCGGTACCCTGCACTTCGACGAACAGGCCGCGACCGGTGACGACGACGTTCATGTCGGTCTCGGCGCGCACGTCTTCGACGTAGGCCAGGTCGAGCATGGGCTCACCGTCGATGATCCCGACCGAGACCGCCGCGACGGAGTCGATCAGCGGCGACGAGTTCTTGCCGATGTGACCCTTGTCCCGACCCCACGCGACCGCGTCGACGAGCGCGACATAGGCGCCGGTGATGGCGGCCGTCCGGGTGCCGCCGTCGGCTTGCAGCACATCGCAGTCGATCACGATGGTGTTCTCGCCGAGCGCCTTCGTGTCGACGACGGCGCGCAGCGCCCGCCCGATGAGCCGGGAGATCTCGTGGGTACGACCCCCCACCCGCCCTTTGATCGATTCGCGGTCGCCGCGGGTGTGGGTCGCGCGCGGCAGCATGGCGTACTCGGCGGTGACCCACCCCTTCCCCTTGCCGGTCAGCCAGCGCGGCACGCCGGCGGTGAACGAGGCGTTGCACAGCACCTTGGTGCCGCCGAAGCTCACCAGGACCGATCCTTCGGCGTGCGCGTTCCATCCGCGCTCGATCGTCACGGTGCGCAGGTCGGCGGCGCCGCGCCCGTCGGCGCGTCGGGTGTCGGTCATCGGGAGTGCCTTTCGATGGGAGCGGGGGTGGGGGTCGAGCGATGCCCGGTCAGGTGGCCGGGAGGTCGATGGCGCCGGTCTGCACCAGACGTACCGCCGAGACCTCGCGGCCCATCAGCCGGTGCGCGAGGTCGAGGAAGTCGTCCGCCGAATCGCCGGTGGCCTCGTACACGTGGGTCGGCACCGCATCCGGCCCCGCCAGCAGGTCGCCGGAGACCAGCGTGCGGTACACGTCCTTCGCGGTCTCGATGTCGCTCGACACGAGCGACACGTCCGGGCCGAGGACATAGCTGATGGCGCCCTCGAGGAACGGGTAGTGGGTGCAGCCGAGCACGACGGTGTCGACGTCCGCGGCGCGCAGCGGGGCGAGGTAGTCGTCGGCGACGGCGAGCACCTCGGGCGTGCCGGTCACCCCGGCTTCGACGAACTCGACGAACAGCGGGCAGGCCCGCGCGAACACGGTCAGGTCGGCGTTGACCCCGAGCATGTCCTGGTAGACACCCGATCCGATCGTCCCCTCGGTGCCGATCACGCCGATCCGGCGGTTGCGCGTCGTCGAGATCGCGGTGCGCACGGCGGGCCCGATGACCTCGACGACGGGAACCGCGTACCGTTCCCGGGCGTCGCGCAACAACGCGGCGGATGCCGTGTTGCACGCGATCACGAGCATCTTCACGCCCTCGGCGACGAGGGTGTCGAGCACTTCCAGTCCGTAGCGGCGGACGTCGGCGATCGGCTTGGGACCGTAGGGCGAGTGGGCCGTGTCACCGATGTAGCGGATGGACTCGCGGGGCAGCAGCTGCGACACCGCACGCGCAACCGTCAGGCCGCCCACGCCGGAGTCGAAGATCCCGATCGGCGCGTCCGTCACGGTCACCCAGCCTAGCGCGCCGGGCACCTAGGCTGTCCGCATGCCCGAGACCACCGCGCTGTTGACCGATCGGTACGAGCTGACGATGGTCGACGCGGCCCTGCGCGACGGTACCGCGAGCCGTCGCTGCACGTTCGAGGTGTTCGCGCGGCGCCTGGCCGGCGGACGCCGGTTCGGCGTCGTGGCCGGTACCGGACGCCTGCTGTCGGCGTTGCGCGCGTTCCGGTTCGGCGACGACGACCTGCGATTCCTGCGTGACAACCGCATCGTCTCCGACGAGACCGTGCGGTACCTGGCCGGCTACCGGTTCTCCGGCACGATCACCGGCTACCGCGAGGGCGAGCTCTACTTCCCCGGTTCGCCGATCCTCACCGTGACGGGCACGTTCGCCGACGCGGTGCTCCTGGAGACCCTCACCCTCAGCATCCTCAACCACGACAGCGCGATCGCCACCGCCGCGGCGCGGATGAGCATCGCGGCCGGTGACCGGCCACTCGCGGAAATGGGTTCTCGCCGCGCCGCCGAGCACTCGGCCGTCGCGGTCGCGCGCGCCGCGTACATCGCGGGTTTCGGCGCCACCAGCAACCTCGAAGCCGGGCGCACGTGGGGCGTGCCGACGATGGGCACGGCCGCACACGCCTGGACGCTGCTGCACGACAGCGAGGCGGACGCGTTCCGGGGACAGCTGGCCGCGCTCGGAGCCGGCACGACACTCCTGGTGGACACCCACGATGTTCGCGACGGCGTCACCACCGCGGTGCGGCTCGCCGGGCACGAGCTCGGCGGTGTGCGGATCGATTCGGGCGATCTGCCCACGATGGCCGCGGAGGTGCGGGCGCTCCTGGACGGCCTTGGCGCCACCGAGACGAAGATCACCGTCACGAGCGATCTCGACGAGTACGCGATCGCCGCGCTGGCCGCTTCTCCCGTCGACGCCTACGGTGTCGGGACCTCGGTGGCGACCGGATCCGGGACGCCGACGGCGGGCATGGTCTACAAACTGGTGGCACGCCAGGGTACCGATGGCGCGTGGGTCGCCGTCGCGAAGGACTCACCCCACAAGACGTCGCGCGGCGGACGCAAAGCGGCGTTTCGCGCGCGGGATGCCGGGGTCGCCACGGCCGAGACGATCGTCGTCGCGGATGGTTTCGGCGCGCTGCCCACGAGCGCCGTCAGCGGCGAGCGGGCGCTGCAGGTGACCCTCGTCGACGGCGGCGAACCGGACCGCGAGCAGGAGGGGCCGCCCGGTGTCGCACGCGCCCGGGCACATCACGCTCAGGCGCGAGCGGAGCTGCCGGCGCGTGCTCTTGCGCTGAGCCGTTCCGACCCGGCGCTTCCCACCGTCTACGTCGACGCGTGAGCCGAACTCACCGCGCCATCGATTCGTAGATCTCCTTGCAGGTGGGGCACACCGGGAACTTCTCCGGGTCGCGTCCGGGCGTCCACTTCTTGCCACAGAGCGCGCGGACCGGCTTGCCGGTCATCGCCGACTCAAGGATCTTGTCCTTCTTGACGTAGTGCGAGAACCTCTCGTGATCTCCGGGTTCGATCTCCTCCTCGCGGATGAGCTCTTCGAGCTCGCGGTCGAGGGTTGCCAGACCGCCCTCATCGGGGCGATCGATCGGAGTGCTCATGCGCCCGATTGTAGCCGCCGGCCCGGCCGGGTCAGGTCGCGACGGCGAACTCCATCAACGCCCCGCCCCGGCGCTCGAACACCCATCCGCCCAGCAGCACCCCCGCCACCGCGACGACCAGTCCGATCGCCGTACCGCCCCACAGCGCCGCTGTCGCGGCCCCGTCGTCACCGGTCAGCGTCAGCCAGCCCCACCACAGCGCGGGTGCGTTCAGCACGAGGATCAGCGCGAGGGCGATCCCCTGGATCACCGTGCCGCCCGTGCGTTGCGGCTGCTGGAACGGGCTGTCGCCGGGGCCCGCCACCGCGTAGGGGGCGGCCACGCTGGCGACCGAGGACACGCCGAGCCCGCACAGGAAGAGGCACAGGCTCACTCCCACGACCGCGGGCACGAGCCGCGGCTGGCCGATGAGCCCTCCCGTCACCAGCAGAGTGATCAGCAGGAGCGGCACCGCGATCACGACGACCGGCACCAGCCGTCCCACGCGGTCGGCGGTGCCGCGCACCCCGGCGGACAGGTGCAGCCACAGCGCACTGGCGTCGTAGGCGAGGTCGTTGTGCGCCAGCCACCCGAGGAAGAGTGCCATGAGCGGGGCGGGAAGCAGCAGCGCGGTCTCCACCGGCACGCCGACCAGGAGCAACGGGAAGGCCGCGACGACGGCGGCGACCGGGATGATGATGACGTTGGCACGGTAGCGGGGGTCGGTGAACCAGTAGACGAGGCTGCGCGCGGCGATCGACCCGGTCGGCGTCGGCGGCGTGATCGCGAACCAGATGCGCCCCGGCTCGACCGCACCGTCGCGCGGTCGTGGAACCGTGTGCAGTAGGCGATCGACGACGAGGTACCACCCGCCGACGAGCAGCGCGACGGTGACGACGGCCACGGCCAGCGACCAGCCTCCTGACGCCGGGTCCGGCAGTGCCCAGGCCGCCCCGAAAGGCGTCAGCGCCACGACGTCGACGACCCGCTGCAACGCCGCCGGGACGACGCCGTCCCGGGCCAGGACGGCCAGAAAGACCGCCACGGGGACGGCGACGACCACGACTGCGATGAGGAAGATTCCGAGCGGACGGGTCGTCCGCTCGCGGGTCATCCGGGCGTTCGCACCGGCGGCGAGCTTGGCCGACAGGATGCAGGTGAGCGCCCCGAGCGCGGCCGACAGCACCGCTGATGCCGGTGCGACGCCGTGCGCGGTCCACATCACGACGACGCACACGCAGATGGCGATCAGGCACGCCACCGGGATGCTCACGAGCGAGGCGACCAGCAACGTCCCCGCCAGCGCTCGCGGCGCCGGGTTCAGGACCGCGAACCGGCGCGGGTCGAGCGGATCGGTCATCCCGCCCACGAGCGGTGCTCCGGCACATGCCAGGACGGTTGCTGCGCCCACGAGCACCGACGCGGCCGTCGCGGCCGACGCCGGTATCGACCGCATGTGGAGGGCCGCGCTGCACACGACCAGCGTGACGATCAACGCCGCCGCGGTGGCCGCGACGGCGCGCACCGTCGAGGACCGCCCGCCGCGGAACGCCCCCACCAGGAGGGAGAGCCTCAGTCCGAGAACGTGTGCAACCACTCCAGCCCCTCCGCGTCGTCGACGCCCCCGGCCAGCTCGAGATAGCGCTTCTCGAGGGTGAGGCCGTCGCGCACTTCATCGAGGGAACCGGCAGCCAGCACTCGACCCTCGACGAGGACCGCCAGGTGCGTGCACGCGCGCTCGATGAGGTCCATCCCGTGGCTGGAGAGCACGACGGTGCCGCCGCGACCGACGAAGGCGGTGAGGATGTCGAGGATGACCGCGGACGACACCGGGTCGACGGCCTCGAACGGCTCGTCGAGCACGAGCACCCGCGGCGAGTGGATGAGTGCGCCGGCGAGCATGATCTTCTTGACCATCCCCGCGGAGTAGTCCGACACGCGCCGAGCCATCGCCGCGCCCAGGTCGAACACGCGCGCCAGGTCGGCGATCCGTTCGTTTACGACGCCGGCATCCAGCCCGCGCAGCGTCCCGTAGTAAAAGAGCAGCTGGCGCCCGCTCAGCCGATCGAACGTGTGCAGTCGGTCGGGAAGCAGACCCATCAGCGCTTTGGCCGCTCTCGGGTCCTCGGCCAGATCGATTCCCCCGATGGTGATGGTTCCCGCATCGGGACGCAGCAGCCCGGCGATCATCGACAAGGTCGTCGTCTTGCCGGCACCGTTGGGACCGAGCACGCCGTAGAGCGCGCCCGACGGGATCTCCAGGTCGATCCCGTCGACCGCGTGGACTCCCCCGTACGCCTTGACGAGTCCCGCCAGCCGGATCGCAGGCGCGTCGGTTCCGGGCGCGGCGTCCGGCTCCTCCGATGCATCGGAGGCGACCGCAGCCGCCGCGATGGTGCCGAGCACCTCCTCGGCCGGCGTGTCGGTGTCGGGCACGTCCTCGGCCACCTCGCCGTCGACCTCACCGCTCACCTCGGTCTCGATGCCGGCGGGGGGTTCCTCCTCGGATTCGTCGTCGGACAGTTCGCCCCCGGGTGCTCCGTCAGGCTCGATGTCCGCGGGTTCCTCCTCGGGTTCATCCGCCGAGGGTTCCTCTTCGGGCGCACCGTCGGTGGGTTCGTCCTCGGGCGCACCGTCGGCGGGCTCATCCTCCGCATCGGCGTCTACAGGCTCATCCCCAGCCTCGACATCGGCGGGCTCATCGCCGTGTTCACCGTCGGTGGGTTCATTCTCGGTGTCGGCCTCGACAGGCTCCTCCCCGGACTCCACATCAGCCGACTCGCCCCCGGGCTCCACATCAACAGGCTCTCCCCCGGGCTCCACATCAGAGAAGTCCTCCCCGGGGTCACCGTCGGCGGGGTCCTCCTCGGGTTCGCCCTCGGCGGGTTCTGCCACGGCGGGTTCTGCCGCCGCGACGACCCCGTTGCCGGCCCGAGCCCGATCGGCCGCCGCAGCGGCCGGGTCGATCGACGGCTTCGGCGGCACGGGAGTGACGGCGCCGATTCGGTCGACATCCGCGAGCTCGTCGGAGTCATCCCCGGTGTACGGAACATTGTCGGCCATCGCACCAACCTAGCAACCACGCGCGGAAGGCTCCGAGCCCGGGACACCACGGAGATTGTCACGAATCCACAACGAGCGGCGGTCTTCCGGGGTGTTCTCAGGTCATCTCGCTACTATGGCGACGGCACGAAGGAGTGTCCTCTCGTCGAACGTTCGATAAACACTTCCCCGAGGAGAACCCCTTGACCATTCAGACCGTCATCCTTGCCGCGGGCATGGGCTCGCGCCTGGGGCGTAGCCTGCCCAAGCCCCTCACCGAGCTTTCCGACGGTCGCACGATCATGGGCCAGCAGCACGACAACATCCGCGCCGTCTTCGGTGCACGGGCGCGGATCACCACGGTCGTGGGGTATCGCGCCGAGACGATCGTGGAGGCCTTCCCCCACGCGTCGTACGTCTACAACGACCGCTACGACCAGACCAACACCTCCAAGAGTCTGCTGCGCGCGCTACGCACGACCGGTCGTTCGGGCGTGCTGTGGATGAACGGCGACGTCGTCTTCGACCACCGCATCCTCGCCCGCGCCGCCGCGTACATCGAGCGTGACCAGTCCTTCGTCACGGTCAACACGGCCCAGGTGAGCGACGAAGAGGTCAAGTACACCGTGGGCGCCGAGGGCTACATCGACGAATTGTCCAAGACCGTTCGGGGCGGCATCGGCGAAGCAGTCGGCATCAACTACATCTCCGCGCGCGACAAGCGGGCGCTCATCATGCAGCTGGGCCGGGTCGACGACCAGGACTACTTCGAGCGCGGGCTGGAACTGGCGATCGTGGAGAACTCCGTTCTCATCGAGCCGATGGACGTCTCCGATCTCTACGCCGTCGAGGTCGACTTCGCCGAGGACCTCGAGCGCGCCAACCTGTTCGTCTGAACCCGAGCGGTCGCGCACCAGGGACATGAGCCGGGTCCATCGCATCGATTCGATGCCCGATGACGCGCCCTGGCTCGGCGGCGTCCCGCCGGTGGGCACGACCGAGCACACCCGCACGATCCGCGCCCTGGATCGGATGCTGTCCATCCAGCGGCCCGTCGTCATCGCGCACCTGCGGAGCATCCGGCTGCGGCGCCCCACGGCGACCACGGCCGACATCGAGCGGATGCTCGAGCGCCGTTACCTCGCCGCCGTGACCTCGGCCGGTGCCGCGGTGGGAGCCACCGCGGTCATCCCGGGTATCGGCACGAGCGTGACCCTCGCCCTGAGCGGGGTCGAGACGGTGGGTTTCCTGGAAGCCACCGCGCTGTACGCCCAGTCGCTGGCCGAACTGCACGGCATCCGGGTCGACGACCCCGACCGGGCGCGCGCGCTCGTGCTGACGATGATGCTGGGTTCCGAGGGTGTCGCGCTGGTCTCGCAACTGAGCCGCCAGGCTTCCGGCAAGGGTCCGACGCGCGACAAGTACTGGGGCGAGCTGATCACGACGTCACTCCCCCGCGCGGCCGTCGGGCCCCTGGTCGATCGCCTCAAGAGCACCTTCGTGCGGCAGTTCGCCGGACGCGGCGGCGCCTCGTTTCTCGGGAAAGCACTGCCGTACGGTGTCGGCGCCGCGGTCGGCGGGGTCGGCAACAACATCCTGGGACGGCGCGTCGTGGCCGGCTCGCACCGCGCGTTCGGACCGGTGCCCGCCGAGTACCCCGCCGAATTGGAACCGCGTCCGGGGGCGTCGCGCCTCGAGCACCGTGCCGCCTCGGGAGCGCGCCGCGTCGGCGGTGCGCTGGCGACCGCCGGGCAGAGCGTCGCCGGAACCGTGGGCAAGATCATCCCCCGTCGCGCCGTGCGCGGCGACGACGCGGACCGGGTCGACGACGAGCCTGCGGACCCCGACACCGACGACGCGGCCTGACGCCCGGCGCCGTCAGGCGGTGTCCTCGTCGAGCTCGGCCTCGTCGGCATCCCCGTCGGCGGTGCCGCTGCGTTGGTGCCACTGCTCCCACGTCGCCATGAGCCGTGCCAGCGCCTCGTGGAAGCGGGCCGACGCGGCACCGGGCGTGGTGTCGCCGAAGTAATGGTGCACCCAGGCCGTGCGCCGCGTGACGGCGTCATCGTCGGATGCCACCCGCTCCGCCTCGAAGAGCACACCGGGGGCGGCATCGGCGGTGAGCCACTCGGCGGCGCCGAGGTAACCGTTGACGTCGACGGCAGCGGCCGGGTCGACGGGCCGGGTGACCAACAGCGGTTTGTCGAGCGCGAGCCGGTCGTACACCATCGCGGAGATGTCGACGACGGCGATATCGGCCGCGGCAAGCTGCCACCCGAGCTCGGGGCCGTCGTCGTAGACGTGGCCCGCCCCCGGGTCGGTGTCGTTCGCCGCGACGATCGCCGCGACGATCCGCTCGTTCGCGGCGCCGTAGGCCGGATTGACGACACCGGAACGCGGATGCGGCCGGT
>NZ_JBKEAY010000176.1:0-6563 GCF_047972865.1 Microbacterium sp. | reverse complement strand
TCACCCGTTCGCCACTGATCCGGCGGAGCAAGCTCCGCTTTCACCGTTCGACTTGCATGTGTTAAGCACGCCGCCAGCGTTCATCCTGAGCCAGGATCAAACTCTCCGTAAAGAAATGTTGCTGACACCGACCGGAATAGGGTCGTTGCAGCGAGTTTGATCTGACCAAAGGGATGTCATTGCTGACTATCCGTTGCCGGCACCGAAGTGCCGGTCTTTGATCCAAAGGAATCTCATCTCGCCGAAGCGAGATCGAGGTTATTTGGCATTTGACAAGTGCACGCTGTTGAGTTCTCAAGGATCGGATGCTCCTCCCGGTCAGCCTCTCGGCTTCCCCAGTAGGGCAACTTCTCTATCTTATCCCCCGCGTCTCGCTTGTCAAATCGACTCGCCGTGATCCTGAGGATCATGCCGGACGGTTTCACATGCAGTGTGAGGGGGAGGTTCCCAGCCTGGGCGAAGAAGCGCCGTGCTCTCTCCGATGGAGAGGTTTGGGATGGGGGTGGCTCACTGCTTGAGGGGGCGGTGCCTTCCGGCGCTTCGCTCTTCCCTTTGGGGCGAACAAGGAATACGTTACGCGGATTCGGGCCACCTGCCAAATCGCCCTCGTATCCCGGGCGTGTCGCGTCCTCCCGACGGTGGCGGATCCCGCGTCAGGACGCCGGAAAGACGCCGGCGAGCGACTTCTTTCCGCGGCGCAGCACCGACACGCCGCCCGGGAGACGGGCCGCCACCACGAGGGTGTCGTCGGTGACCTTGTCGCCGTCGAGAACGACGCCCCCCTGCGCGATGGCGCGACGTGCATCGCTGAGGCTCCCGCACAGACCGGTGTCGACGAGTGCCTGCACCACCGTGGTCCCAGGCACGACCGTCGCGTTCGGAAGCTCCTCCAAGGCCTGACGCAGCGTGACCGCGTCGAGCGCGGCCAGGTCCCCGGGGCCGAACAGCGCCTCCGAGGCGGCGACGACGGCATCCGCTGCCTCCGTACCGTGGACGAACGTCGTCACTTCGGCGGCGAGCCGCTTCTGCGCGGCGCGGCGATGCGGCTCACTGGCCACCAGAGCCTCGTACTCCTCGATCTCGGCCCTGGTCAGGAACGTGAACACCTTGAGACGGTCGATGACGTCGGCGTCATCGGTGTTCAACCAGAACTGGTACATCCGGTAGGGGCTGCACATCGCCGCGTCGAGCCAGATGGCGTTTCCCTCGCTCTTGCCGAACTTGGTGCCGTCGCTGTTGGTGATCAGCGGCGTGCCGATCGCGTGAACGGACGCGCCCTCGACGCGGTGGATGAGGTCGGTGCCGCTGGTCAGATTTCCCCACTGGTCCGATCCCCCGGTCTGCAGCACACAATCGTAGAGCCGGTACTGCTCCAGGTAGTCCATCCCCTGCAGGATCTGGTAGCTGAACTCGGTGTAGCTGATACCGGCCTCGGAGTTGAGGCGCGCGGCGACCGCGTCCTTTTTCAGCATGGTGCCGACGCGGTAGTGCTTGCCGATCTCGCGCAGGAAATCGATCGCGCTCATCGGTGCGGTCCAGTCGAGGTTGTTCACCATCCGCGCGGCGTTCTCGCCCTCGAAGCTGAGGAACCGCTCCACCTGGGCACGGAGGTAGCCGACCCACTCGGCGACCGTGTCCTTCTCGTTGAGGGTGCGCTCGGACGTCGGGCGGGGGTCGCCGATCAGTCCGGTCGACCCACCGACCAGCCCCAGCGGCTTGTGACCGGCCAACTGCAGGCGGCGCATGAGGAGGAGCTGGACGAGGTTCCCCAGGTGCAGACTGGGCGCGGTCGGATCGAACCCGCAGTAGTAGGTGATCGGCTCACCGCCCAGGAGTGTGCGCAACGACTCGGTGTCCGTGGACACGTGCACCAGCCCACGCCAGACGATCTCGTCCCACACGTTCTCGAACGAGGGATCATTGGCGGGCGTGAGGGCGCGGACAGCGGTTACGGGCACGCGCTCCAGGGTATCAGCGGCCGACGGCGCGCCACTCGGCGACGACGACGGTCGGGACACCGTGACAGACTGGCGCCATGCAGGTCGATCTCGCGAGTGTGCTGACGGTGGCGGCGGTGTCGGTCGCCCTGTTCGGGTCGTTGTGCGCGGCCCTCGTGCTCACGGTGCTGAACCTGCGCACCCCGCGCACGGTTCCGCTGGCCGTCGCGGGCGGGCTGCTGCTCATCACGGCGCTCACCGTGGCGATCCTGCCGGTGACCGTTCCCCCGATGATCGGCCTGATCGCGGCTGTCCTCGCCATCGGACTGGCCGTGATCGGCGGCAACCCGGTGACTCGCCACGTGCTTGCCTTGGCCACCGGCGGTCGCGTCCGAGAAACCGCCGACGGCGGCATCCTCCTCCCCGCGGCCCGCGGCGACACCGCCGCCGAGGTGGAGCCGCTGCTGCGCGGAGGCACAACAGTCGGATACCTCGAGCGGCTGGCCGTCGCACTCACGGTCGTCGCAGGCTATCCCGAGGCCATCGCTGTCGTGGTCGCGATAAAGGGCATCGGCCGCTTCTCCGAACTGGCGACCGCCGAAGCACGGGAACGCTTCATCATCGGCACTCTGGCGAGCCTGCTGTGGGCCTGCCTCTGCGCAGCGACCGTGCGCCTCGCGCTGGGATGAGTCAGCCCCGCATCGCCGAGAAGCCGGTCACGATCGCCGCGGCACCGGCGGCGGCGAGAGCCTGCGAGACCGCGGACTGCGTGATGCCCTCGGTCGCGGCGAGATCGCGCTGAGTGCGTTCCAGGCAGCGTCCGTACGTCAGCCGCCGCGTCCGTTCGCTCATGTCCGCGACGATCCGGTCGCGTGCCAGTGCATAGGCATTGACCGTCGGCAACGATGACGCATCCTCGCCGGCTGCCGCCTCGACCCACGTACGCGCCTCCGGAACGGCGCGTTGCGCGAGCGCGTGCACGCGCTCGATCGCGGCGCGGGCGGCCCACCACCCCGGCCCCTCTGAGATGGCGCCGGCCGCCGCGGGCACACTCCCGATGTCGCCGATGCCGATGCCGAAACGCAACTGGATGCCGTCGGGCAACGCGAGCGAGATGAGGAGCGTCGCGCACAACGCCGACTCCAACCGTGGATACACCCCCTGCTGCTCATCGCCGACGGTCGGTCGCAGCGGGCGGATCGCCGACGGGGCGTCGGCTTCAGCGCGCGCGATGGCCTCATCGATCAACCGTTGCGCGCCGGCCCTGTCATCCAGGCGGCGGGAACCGACGATGTCTGATGTCACGGCGATGACCACGGCATCAGATTATCACTTATCTTCCGAAACAATTAGCTTTTCGCTAATCTTTCCAGACGATCAGTCAGTCGTCCTCGCCCCGCGCAGCCATCTGAGCGCGGGCGATCAGCTCAGCCCGTTGCTCGGCCACCCGCACCGGAGCCGTGCCGCCGGCGCCGGCGCGGGACGCCACCGACCCCTCGATCGACAACACCGCGCGCACCGCCGGAGTCAGCCGCGGTGACACCTGTGCCAACAGCGAGTCGTCGGCATCCTCCAACCCGATCCCCCGCTGCTCACACGCACGGACCAACTCACCGGAGATCTCGTGCGCATCGCGGAACGGGGTGCCCTGCTTCACGAGCCACTCGGCGACATCGGTCGCCAGCGAGAACCCCTCCGGTGCCAGCGCCGCCATGCGATCCGTGTCGAACCGCACCGTGGCGACCATTCCGGCGAACGCCGGCAGCACCACTTCGAGCGTGCGCACCGAATCGAAGACCGGTTCCTTGTCCTCCTGCAAGTCGCGGTTGTAGGCCAGCGGCAGCGCCTTGAGCGTCGCCAGCAACCCAGACAGATTCCCGATCAGCCGGCCCGCCTTCCCCCGCGCCAGCTCGGCGATGTCGGGGTTCTTCTTCTGCGGCATGATGCTGGAGCCCGTCGAATACCCGTCGTCGAGGGCCACGAACCCGAACTCACGCGTATTCCAGACGATGATGTCCTCCGCGAAGCGCGACAGATCGACGCCGATCATTGCGGCGATGAAGGCGAACTCCGCCACGACATCCCGTGCCGACGTGCCGTCGAGCGAGTTCTCCGACGGACGCGACAACCGCAACTCATCCGCGATGAGCTGCGGGTCCAGCCCCAGTGTCGCACCGGCGAGCGCTCCCCCGCCGTACGGCGAGACACGCGCGCGCACGGCCCAATCCCGCAGCCGCTCCAGGTCTCGCACGAGCGGCCAAGCGTGCGCCTGCAAGTGGTGGGCGAGCAGGATCGGCTGCGCGTGCTGCAGATGGGTGCGCCCCGGCATGATCGCCTCGGGGTGCCGCTCGGCCTGCGCCACGACCGCGTCGATCACCCGCAGCAGATCCCGGGCGATCACACGCCCGTGATCCAAGAGATAGAGCCGCACCTGCGTGGCCACCTGATCGTTGCGGCTCCGGCCGGCGCGTAGCTTTCCCCCCAGTTCGGGGCCGACCTCGCGAATGAGCGCGGCCTCGAGCGCGCCGTGGACGTCCTCGTCCTCCTCGCGGGCGACGAGGGACCCGTCGCGGACGGCACGACCGAGCGCATCCAGCCCCTCCTGCATGCGGGCCTCTTCCTCGGCGGTGAGGTAGCCCGCCGCCGCCAGCGCCCGTGCGTGCGCGTGCGAGCCGGCGAGATCGTACGGCGCGAGCACCCAGTCGAAGTGCGTCGAGCGGCTGAGCTCGGCCAGCTCAGGCGACGGGCCGGAGGCGAATCGCGCACCCCACAGCGAACCGGCGTTCGTCCCGTGCCGGTCGGGGTCGGTGCTGGCGTCGGGGGTGTTCTGGCTCACCCGTTCAGCCTACCGAGGTCCTCTCCGCGACCCGACCGCGCGGGCGGCGACGGCGCCGGTGACAGCCGCCACGACCCGTTCCAGCGGTCCGCGGCCCACCCACACCGCCCAGATCGTGCAGCCGGCGAGCGTCACGAGCGCGAACGGCCCGAACGGTGCCAGCGCCCGCATCCCGACGATGTCGCCGGTGTCGCCGAGGGCGAGCTGCGCCCAGATCGCCCAAGCCACCACCTGCCCGACGTAGGCGGTCAGGGGCATGGTCCCCACCGCGCGGACCGGCAGCAACACCCACGTGAGCGGAGTCCGGCAGATCAGCAACGACGCGGCGATGACCGCGACGGCGAACGACCCGGAGCCGATCGCCTCCCCGAGCCCGCTGGAATGGGCCTCGGCGCTCCACACCGCCGCGAAATACGTGTCGCCGGGCCAGGCGAACAGCGCCGCCGCACCATACCCACCCGCCGCCACGAGCGCCCCGCCGACCAGCAGCCGCACCTGCACCTCGATCCGCAGCAGGTGGGACCTCCCCACCGCGAGCCCCGCCGCGAGAAAGGCGAGCCACAGCGGGAACGGATAGTGCCAGCCGATCGCGTCGGCCAGGACCTCACCCTCGACCGTCCACCACAACGGCATCGCATTCCACAGCGGCACCAGCCACGGCGTCGTGACGGCCAGGCCCGCCGCGAGCCACCACAGCGCCCGGACCGACCCCGTGAGGAGCGGGATCGCGAGCAGGAACAGGATCGCGTAGGCGGGCAGGATGACCACCAGAGGCACACCGGTCGAGATCAACGCGACCCCGACCAGCCAGACGATCACGGCGCGCACCGCGACGGCCACACGCGCGCGCCGCATCCGCGCACCGTCGAACGGCCTCTCCGCGCCCGTGGCCAGTGCCAGCGACACCCCGGCGAGCGTCGCGAACAGGATGGACGAGCGCCCGTTGGCCACATCGAACCAGGTCGCCGGATCAGCGGGCTGGAACGGGTCGATCCACAGCAGGTGCGCCGCGAACATCCCCAGCACCGCCAGACCGCGTGCCAGGTCGATTCCCTGGACCCGCCCCGGCCCGTTCCAGGAGGTGAACGCCCCGGTCGCTACTGGCGCAGCAGCCACCCCAGCAGCGCCTTCTGGGCGTGCAGCCGATTCTCGGCCTCATCCCACACGACACTCTGCGGTCCGTCGATCACGTCGGCATCGACCTCGTATCCACGGTCCGCCGGGAGACAGTGGAGGAACAGAGCGTCGTCCGCGGCCAGCGACATCGTCTCCCGCGAGACCTTGTAGTCGCCCAGGGCCCGCAGCCGTGCCTGCTTCTCCTCCTCCTTGCCCATCGAGACCCACGTGTCGGTCACGATGATGTCGGAGCCTGCGGCCGCCGCCTTCGGGTCGGTGAACAGCGACACCGATCCGCCGGTGCCCGCCGTGATCCGTTCAGCATCGGCCACGACGTCGGCCCGGGGGGTGTAGCCCTCCGGTGCCGCGATCCGCACGTGCATCCCCGCGGTGGCCCCGGCCAGCAGATACGAATGCGCCATGTTGCACTCACCGTCCCCGAAAAACGTGAGCGTCAACCCGGCCGGGTCGCCCTTGTGCTCGCGGATCGTCAGGAGGTCGGCCAGCAGCTGGCACGGGTGGAAGTCGTCGCTGAGCGCATTGACGACCGGTACACGGGTGTCGCGGGCCATCTCCTCCAGTCCCGCCTGCGCGTACGTCCGCCACACGATCGCGGCGACCTGCCGTTCCAGCACCCGCGCGGTGTCGGACGGTGTCTCCTTGCCGGCCAACTG
>NZ_JBKEAY010000127.1:0-9278 GCF_047972865.1 Microbacterium sp. | reverse complement strand
GGTACGGGGCGCAGGCCCCGCGAAACCGCTCGGAGAGCGGTGAGTGGTCAGCCCGCCAGCCGCTGTCGCAGGTCGCTGAGGCGGGAGGAGATGGAGGCGTCGACGACCTCGTCGCCGATCTCGACGCGGATGCCGCCGACGACCTCGCGGTCGATGACGACGTTGATCGACACCTCGCCCCCGGTGCGCTGCGCGAGCAGCGCCTGCAGGCGCGCCTGCTGAGCGTCGGTGAGCGCGGCGGCGGCGTACACCGTCGCGACGGTGCGGCCGCGCTGGTCGGCGACCAGGCGCATGGCCCAGCTCAGCAGCGAGCGCACGCGGCGACCCCGCGGCTGCTGGACGAGCGAGGAGACGATGAGGCTCGTTGCCGGGCTGGTGCGACCGGCGAGGAGCTTCTCGATCAGCGCGCCCTTCGCGGACGGCTGTCCGAGCCTGCTGCCCAGTGCCAGTTCGAGCTCGGGGTTGGCCGCGACGGTGCGTGTCACACCGAACAGTTCGCCCTCGACGTCGACGGTCGATTCCGCCTTCGCCGCGGCACGGACCGCGAGCTCTTCGATGCCGGTGACGAGGTCTTCCGCGGACGACCAGCGCTGCGCTGCAGCGGCGTCGATCACCGCGGTCACCGCGGGGCGGTAGCCGCCGAAGACGGTAGCCACCACCTGACGCCGCGCCGCGGGTGCCGCCGCGGCGTCGGCGAGGGCACCGCTGAGTGGCTTCGAGTCGCCCATCGCGCGCGCAGCCGCGAACAGCTCCTGTGCGACGCCCAGGTCGACGCCGGACGCCGCGTCGAGCGCCGCCGTCGTCGCCGCCAGGGCCTGCGTGGTCGCGCTTCCCATTACTTGGCCGTCTCTGACGCCTCGAGGTCCGCGAGGAAGCGGTCCACGACGGACTGCGCCTTGACGTCGTCCGACAGCGTCTCACCGATCACATTGCCCGCGAGGTCGAGCGCGAGCGTGCCGACCTCACTACGCAGCGAAACGAGCGCCGTCTGACGTTCGGCTTCGATCTGCGTGTGCGCCGTCGCGGTCAGTCGAGCCGCCTCGGTGGAGGCCGCCTCCTTCGCCTCGGCGACGATCTTCTTGCCGTCCTCGCGGGCGGCCTCACGGATCTCACCGGCTTCCTTGCGCGCCGAGGCGAGCTGCGCCGTGTACTCCTCGAGCGCGGCCTCGGCCTTGCGCTGGGCCTCGTCGGCCTTCGCGATGTTGCCCTCGATGGCCGTGGCTCGCTGGTCGAGCAGATCCTTCATCTTCGGCAGCGCGACGCGCCAGAAGACGAAGAGGATGATGACGAAGCAGACCGCCGACCAGATGATGTCGTACCACGCGGGAAGCAGAGGGTTGTGCGTCGCACCCTCTTCCGCGGCGTACGTGACAAGAGCGTTCAGCATCCTGTCTCCTTAAGGCTGGTGGCGGGCGATCAGTTGGTGAAGATGAAGTAGGTCGCGATGCCGATGAAGGCGAGCGCCTCGGTGAAGGCGATACCGATCCACATCAGCACCTGCAGGCGGCCGGCCAGCTCGGGCTGACGGGCCACGCCCTCGATCGTCTTGCCGACGACGATGCCGACGCCGATGGCGGGGCCGATGGCGGCGAGGCCGTAGCCCATCGTTGCGACGTTGCCGGTGACCTCGGCGAGAACCGTAGTTGCGTCCACGGGTGTGTTTCCTTTCGGGGTTGGGTGGGAGAACCGTCGGGTTCGCCCGCTCAGTGCTCTTCTGCCACCGCGAGCTGGATGTAGACCGCGGTGAGGATCGTGAAGACGTAGGCCTGGAGGACGGCCACCAGGATCTCGAACAGGGTGAAGACGAAGCCGAACGCGAGCGACCCGGCGGCCAGCGCCGACCACCACCCGCCGAGATCGAGAAGGAAGAACTGCGTGGCGGCGAAGAACAGCACCAGCAGGAAATGACCGACCATCATGTTCATGAGGAGTCGAAGCGTCAGGGTGACCGGGCGGATGACGAAGGTCGAGATCAGCTCGATCGGCGTGACGATGAGGTAGATCGGCCACGGCACGCCCGACGGGAACAGCGAGTTCTTGAAGAAGTTCTTCGGGCTCTTCTTGATGCCGGCGTAGATGAACGTGACGTAGCTGACGGCCGCCAGCAGCAGCGGCACGGCAATGATCGAGGTGCCCGCGATGTTCAGGAACGGGATGATGCCCGTGATGTTCATGAACAGGATCATGAAGAAGATCGTGGTGAGGATCGGCAGGAACCGCTGCCCGTCCTTCTTGCCCAGCAGGTCTTCGGCGATGCCGGTGCGGACGAAGTCCAGCCCCATCTCGACGACGCTCTGGAAGCGACCGGGGACGACCTTCATGCGCCGCGTGCCGAGCCAGAAGATCAGCACGACGGCGATCGTCGCGAGGAACTGGATCAGGTGGATGCGGTTGATGACCAGGTCGCCGATCTGGAAGACGGCTTCCGGGAAGAACTCATCGATCGTCGGGCCATGGAACTGCGGTCCGTCATCGGTCGAGGTGGCGATCAGGGTCGCAGCTTGAGTAAACAGCACTGGCTCCAGCTTCGGGGCGTCGGCGTGAACCGAAGCGACGATGGTCGGTGAGCGTGACTCCGCACTGACTCTAGGAGCGGCGGGCTCACGACCACCCTAGCAAACCTCAGTGCCCGTCCTCACCCGAATCCTCCTCGGCGGCTGAGATTTGTTCGCCCGAAGGCAAGGCGACATCGCTCACGTGCGGGATCCGCATCCGCATCATCACGATCGCGTCGACGGCGAGCGACCCGAGGACGGTGACCACCAGGAAGATGAAGAACACCGTGCCGTTCAGCCACGGCTGATCGCGCAGCACGAGCAGTACGACGATGAAGACGCCGAACTTGACGACCCACCCGCCCATCACCGTGCCGAAGAAGATCGGGACGTACAGCGGATCCCCGTACCAACGGTTGGCGATCAGGATGCTGAGCGCGGTCATCGCGAGGAAGACCGCCCCGATCAGCACCGCGACCAGTGCGCTCCACGCGCCGTCGGTGCCGGCGACGGCGAACCCGACGAGTGCGCCGACGACGGCCAGGCACGCCGCCAGCACCCCCGCCCACCGCAGCGTCGTCCGCAGGAGGGGCGTACTGGAGATGGCAGGGCGTGTCATGACGGCATCCTCTCATCGGTGTCTGAGCGCGATCGTGCGCGGGCCGGGATCACGGTCACCACGACACAGGCCAGCGCGCCCACCACGAAGAACGCGATCCCCGGCCAGTATCCGCCCGGCCAGTCCTGCCGGGTGCCGATGTACATCATGAGCACCGACAGGCTCGCCACGGCGGTCCACGCGTAGAAGATCAGCACCGCGTCGCGGTCGCTGTGACCCATATCGAGCATGCGGTGGTGCAGGTGTTTGCGGTCCGCACTGAACGGGGACCGCCCCTGCATCGTCCGGCGGATCACGGCCATGCCGAAGTCGAGCAGCGGCAGCAGCACCACCACGATCGGCAGCAGGATCGGGATGAACGCACCCAGCAGCTGGGAGCGGCCGAACACGTCGTTGTCGGTCAGCATCGTCTGCGGGAGGTTTCCGGTGACTGCCAGCGCCGAGCACGCCATGAGCAACCCGATCATGAGGGCGCCGGAGTCGCCCATGAACATACGTGCGGGGTTCCAGTTCAGCGGCAGGAAGCCGAGGCACACGCCCAGGAGCACGACCGCCATGAAGGCGGCGAGGTTGGCGTAGCTGGTGAAACCATAGTCGCGCATCAACAGGTAGGTGTACGCGAAGAACACCGCGTTGGCGATGAGGGCGACACCGGCGACGAGCCCGTCGAGCCCATCGATGAAATTGATGGCGTTCATCACCACGACGATCGCCAGGACCGACACCAGGAAGCTCAGCCAGCTCGACACCACGACGACCGTGCCGATGGGGAGGGCGAAGATCTGGAACCCGCCGGGTCCGACGACGATGCCCGCCGCGAGGAACTGTGCCCCGAGCTTGACCATCCAGTCCAGGTCCCAGACGTCGTCGGCCACGCCGACCAGCACGATGAGCGTCGTCGCGCCCAGGAGCGCCCAGTTGCGCTCGGGCCGGTCCCAGAAGATTTGGAAGTACGGGATCTGCGCCGACATCACGAACGCGAAGACGACCCCGAGGTACATCGCCACACCGCCCAGGCGCGGCGTGGGACGTGCGTGCACATCGCGCTCGCGGATCGCCGGGTAGATGCGGTAGCGGATGCCGAAACGCCACACCGCCCACGACAGCAGCAGCGTGACGAGCGCGGTGGCGACGACGACGAGCGCGTAGTACTTCACGCCGCGCCGTCCGCGGCCGGCGCCAGCAGGTCACCGAGCACCTCGCGCAGTTCGTCCCGCCCGACCACTCCCTCGCGCAGCACCCGCACCGGCCGCTCCCCCGTGACCAGCCCCGTGGCATCGATGATGGTCGAGGCCGCGCCATGGACGGATGGGCCGCCGTCGATGTAAACCGCCACGGCATCGTGCAGCATGTCGACGGCGTCGTCCACGGCGATCGCCGGGGGGCGACCGGTGAGGTTCGCGCTGGAGACCGCCAGCGGACCGCACTCCTCCAGCACCTCTCGGGCGAGGGGATGGTCGGGCATGCGGACGGCGACGGTGCCACCGGTGTCCCCGAGGTCCCACGAGAGCGAGGGCTGCGCGGGCAGCACGATGGTCAGGCCTCCCGGCCAGAAACGCTCGATGAGCTCCTCGACCTGCGACGGGACCTCCGCGACGAGCGCCTTCATCGTGGTGACGCCGGCGACCAGGACCGGCGGCGGGCTCTGACGGCCCCGCCCCTTCGCCGCCAGCAGTCGCGCGACCGCAGCAGAACTGAACGCGTCGGCGGCGAGACCGTAGACCGTGTCGGTCGGCATGACGATCAGCTCGCCCCGGCCGATCGCTTGACGGGCCTGGCGCATACCGGGGAGCAACTGCGCCGCATCGCGGCTGTCGAACAGGTGGGACATCTCGCCGTCAAGTGTACGGCGCGCCCGCGAGCCGCCCGCGGCAGCGGCGTGCGACGACGCGCGGACACGATCTGAATCTGGGGACGGGGTGGTCACGGCCCGGGGCGGGGTGGGATGCCTACGGGCGGAGCGCGGTGGTGACCCGGTCCCGCATCGTGAGGTCGGGGTGGGTTGCCGCGGCGCGCCACCCGTCGGCGGTCAGGAGCGCCCGGATGGCGGCGCCCTGGCTCTCGCCGTGCTCCAGGACGACGGCTCCGCCCGGGTGCAGCAGGCGCAGCGCCACACTCGAGAGCACACGGATGACATCGAGCCCGTCCGACCCGCCGTACAGGGCGGACGGCGGATCCCACAACCGCACCTCCGGGTCGCGTGGAATCGCCTCGTCGGGGACGTACGGCGGATTGGACACGACGACCGAGACCGTGCCGTCGAGGTCTCCGAACGCCTCGGCCAGGTCGACGAACGCGAGTCGCGCGTTGTCGGCGCCGACCTCGGCGAAGTTCTGCTTCGCCCACGTGAACGCCGCCACCGCGTTCTCGGCGGCGTATACGCGGGCGTGGGGCACCTCCGTCGCCAGCGCGAGCGCGATCGCACCCGACCCGGTGCCGAGATCGACCGCCACCGGTGCTGCCGACGCGGTCGCCCGCAGCACATCGATCGCCAGTTGCGCGACGACCTCCGTCTCGGGGCGCGGCACGAAGACTCCCCGCCCGACGGCCAGGTCGAGGTGACGGAAGGGCGCGCGGCCCGTCAGGTGCTGCAACGGCTCACGCGCGGCGCGCCGGTCGACCAGTTCGGCCAGGTGCGTCTCCTCGGCGGCCTGAACCGTGTCGCCGCGGACGACGGCGGCCGCCAGTGCCCCGCGGTCACAGGCCAGCACATGGGCAGCCAGCAGCTCCGCGTCGACGGCCGGTGTGGGCACACCTGCGGCAGCGAGGCGGGTCGTCGCGATCTGCAACAGATCGGACAGGCGCGGGAACGGGAGGTCGGGAGGGGTCATCGGCGACCACCACCCTATCCGGGCGCAACGTCATATTCGCTCGGGGAACAAACCGCGGCCCTAGTGTTGTTGACTACCTGTTGTTGTGCCCCATGACACCCGTCCGAAAGGCCCCCGCCATGCCCGAACCGGTCACCCACGGCATCCACGCCGACATCACCAGCGCCTACGGCAACACGCCGCTGGTGCGCTTGAACCGCGTGAGCGAAGGACTGCCCGGCACCGTGCTGGCCAAGCTCGAGTTCTACAACCCGGCCTCCTCCGTCAAGGACCGGCTGGGCATCGCCGTCGTCGATGCCGCCGAAGCCTCCGGCGACCTGCAGCCGGGCGGCACGATCGTGGAGGGCACGAGCGGAAACACCGGCATCGCGCTGGCCATGGTGGGCGCCGCGCGCGGCTACCGCGTCATCCTCAGCATGCCCTCGTCGATGTCCATCGAGCGGCGCATGCTCCTGAAGGCATACGGCGCGGAGCTGGTGCTGACCGACCCCGCCCTCGGCATGAAGGGCGCCGTCGCCAAAGCCGAGGAGATCGCCGGATCCACCCCCGGTGCGGTGCTCGCACAGCAGTTCGCGAACCAGGCGAACGTCGAGGTCCACCGGAAGACGACCGCCGAGGAGATCCTCCGCGACACCGACGGGCAGATCGGCTACTTCGTCGCCGGCATCGGCACCGGCGGCACCATCACCGGCGTCGGTCAGGTGCTGAAGGACCGCGTCCCGGACGCGAAGATCGTCGCGGTCGAGCCGGCCGAGTCGCCGCTGCTGACCGAGGGCACCCCCGGCCCGCACAAGATCCAGGGCATCGGCCCGAACTTCATCCCGCCGATCCTCGACCGGTCCGTGATCGACGAGGTCCAGGACGTCTCGTTCGAGAACTCGATCGCGACGGCGCGCGACGTCGCCGTGCGCGAGGGGATCCTGGTGGGCATCTCCTCCGGCGCCGCGGTGTGGGCCGCGCTGCAGGTGGCGGCGCGTCCCGAGGCCGCCGGGAAGAACGTCGTGGTGGTGATCCCCTCCTTCGGCGAACGATATCTGTCGACCGCACTGTACGAGCACCTGCGGGAGGACTGATGGCCGGGGCATGGGATCGGATGCGGGAAGACCTGGCGGCCGCGAAGCTGCGCGATCCCGCCGCGCGCAGCGCCCTGGAGATCGCCCTGCTCTATCCGGGCCTGCACGCCATCTGGTCGCATCGGCTCATGCACCGGCTGTGGCAGCGTCGTCTGCGTTTTCTGGCGCGGGCCGGCTCGCAGGTGACCCGCTGGCTGACCGGCATCGAGATCCACCCCGGCGCGACGATCGGCCGGCGCTTCTTCATCGACCACGGCATGGGGGTCGTCGTCGGTGAGACGGCGGAGGTCGGCGACGACGTCATGCTGTACCACCAGGTGACCCTCGGCGGTCGCACGCGCGATGCCGGCAAGCGCCACCCGACACTCGGCGACGGAGTCCTGGTCGGCTCAGGCGCGAAGGTGCTCGGCCCCGTCGTGATCGGCGCCCGCTCGGCGATCGGTGCCAACTCCGTCGTCACCCGCGATGCCCCCGAGGACTCCGTCATCGTCGGCATCCCGGGAAAGGCACGGCCACGCGTGCCCGGCGAGGACACCCGCGCCCTGCTGGCTGCGCCCGAGTACCACATCTGACGGCGACGCCGCCTCCGCGTCGCGCGGCGGGCGGCGTCGTCACCGGTCCGAGGTCGCTCGGGAGACTCGGTGACGTGCGGTCCTCAGGGCATCCGGGACCTGGGCGGGTCCCCCGTGACCACCGTGTCACGGGGCGGCACCGTCGAGCCGCTGAACGCGAGCGGCAGACCCACCGCGAGGATCGGACGGTCGGCCGGTTCAGCCGATCTCGGCCAGCCGCGCTTCTTCGTCGGCGGTGATCGCCGACTCGACGATCGGGTCCAGGGAGCCGTCCATCACCTGATCGAGGTTGTACGCCTTGTACCCGGTGCGGTGGTCCGCGATGCGATTCTCAGGGAAGTTGTACGTCCGGATGCGCTCGGAGCGATCCATGCCACGGATCTGCGAGCGACGCGCGTCGGACGCGGCGGCATCCCGCTCCTCTTGCTGCTTGGCGAGCAGCCGCGCGCGCAACACCCGCATGCCCGCCTCTCGGTTCTGCAGCTGCGACTTCTCGTTCTGCATCGCGACCACGATGCCGGTGGGAACGTGGGTGATCCGCACGGCGGAGTCGGTGGTGTTCACCGACTGTCCACCCGGACCCGAAGACCGGTACACGTCGATCTTCAGGTCGTTCGGGTCGATCTGCACCTCCTCGGGCTCGTCGACCTCCGGGAAGACGAGGACCCCGGTCGTGGAGGTGTGGATGCGGCCCTGCGACGCGGTCGCCGGCACCCGCTGCACCCGGTGCACACCCCCCTCGTACTTCAGGTGCGCCCACACCCCCTGCGCCGGGTCGCTGGAGACGCCCTTGATCGCGACCTGCACGTCCTTGTAGCCGCCCAGGTCGGACTCGGTGCGCTCCAACAGTTCGGTCTTCCAGCCCTTCGCGGCGGCGTACTGCAGGTACATCCGCAGCAAGTCGGCGGCGAACAGTGCGGACTCCGCGCCCCCCTCCCCCGCCTTGATCTCCATGATCACGTCACGGGCATCGTCGGGGTCGCGAGGAATCAGCAGGCGCCGCAACCGTTCCTGGGCGGCCTCAAGGCCCTCCTCCAGCACGGGCACTTCACGCGCGAACGCGTCGTCTTCCGCGGCGAGCTCGCGCGCCGCGTCGAGGTCACCGGACGCGTTCGTCCACGCGTCGTAGGCGGCGACGATCTTCGACAGCTCCGCGTACCGGCGGTTGACGCGCTTGGCACGCGCCGGATCGGCGTGCACCGCCGGATCGGAGAGTTCCTCCTGCACCGCGCGGTGCTCGTCGACCAGCGACTGGACCGACTCGAACACGGTCAGCGGATGCTGTTGTCGTGCCCGTTCGTGCCGCCCTCGTGCGTGGGCGTCGGGATCGACTTCTGCATCTGCACCAGGAACTCGACGTTGGACTGCGTCTCTTTGAGCTTGCCGAGCACGACCTCCAGCGCCTGCTGCGGGTCGAGCCCCGCCAGCGCGCGCCGCAGCTTCCAGGTGATCTTCACCTCGTCCGGCGACAGCAGCATCTCCTCGCGGCGCGTCGAGGACGCGTTGATGTCGACGGCGGGGAAGATCCGCTTGTCGGCGAGCTGGCGGTTCAGTCGAAGCTCGCTGTTGCCGGTGCCCTTGAACTCCTCGAAGATCACGTCGTCCATCTTGGAACCGGTCTCCACGAGCGCCGTGGCGAGGATCGTGAGCGACCCGCCGTTCTCGATGTTGCGCGCGGCGCCGAAGAA
>NZ_JBKEAY010000010.1:0-18751 GCF_047972865.1 Microbacterium sp. | reverse complement strand
GTCGACGGCGTTGAGCGCGTCGATGTAGTCGTGGTAGGTCTGCTCGGCGGCGGCGAACGCTTCGGTGCTGTTCGCGAATCCTGTCGGGGTGGGGGTCGGCGTGGGTTCGGGTTCGGGGACGCACGCCGTCAGCAGCGTGAGCAGGACCGCTGTCGCGCCGATGACTGGGAGTCCACGTGCGTGCCGCATGCTCACACCGTAGCTACCCGGAAGAGGCATCCGCCCGGATTGTCCACAGGGCTTGTTCGCCCGGGCAGAACTGCTCAGCCCGGCCAGCGTTGCGTGATCACCCGCACCGTGGCCTCCGGGTCGGGGCGGTGCCCGATCGACTCGGGCACGTGCACCAGCTCGGCGCCGGCGATCGCCTCGGCCAGTCGCGGTGCGGCGGCCTCCAGCACCGGGAACGTGTCACTTCCCAGCAGCACCGTCACCGGTGCGGACACAGCCAGCATCGCCTCGGTCGGCGTCGACACGTTTCGGGTCAGCGTCGCGTCGTACACGGTCGACCGCGCCAGCGCCACCAGACCGGGGAAGATCGGGCTCATCCGTATCTGCTCCACCAGCTCCGGCGGCAGACCCACACCCTCCAGTTGGAACGCCAGCACCGCCTCGTCGGGATGGCCCTCATCGATCAGCCGCAGCATCCGGTCGGGGAGATCGGCATCCGCCTCGGCCACCCCGAAACGGAACGGCGGCTCGGACAGGAACAGATGGGCCGCGGGCAATCCACGTGAGGCGGCCAGCAGTGCCAGCACCGCCCCCGACGAATGCCCGAACACCGCGACGGGGCTGTCGACGGCAGCGAGGACCGAAGCAAGGTCCTCGACCTCGCGCGTCGGATCGACCGGGGCGGTCGTGCCGGGGTGCGGGCCGTCGGTGGCGTCACCGCTGCCGGCCCGTGCGCGCCGGTCGTAGGTGACGGCGGTGCAACCGGCGGCCACCAGCGCGTCGGCCAGCGCCACCCCGTCCGCTGCAGTCGACATGGCGCCGTTCACCACGACGACCGTCGGGCCCTGCCCGACGGCGTGGTATGAGATCGTGGTGCCGTCCGCGGACGTGGTGGTCATCGACATTCCGACATTCTGCCACTCACGTTATCCACAGGGGAGAAGTCAACGCCGCTCAGTCTCGCTACCGTGGTGTCGATGGGACGACGATGGCGGATGCTGGGGGCGCTCCTCGGCGTGCTCGCGCTGCTGCTCGGTGTGACGGCGCCGGCTGTGGCGTCGGTGACCTCCGATACAGAGACGCTGATCAACAAGGCCCGCAGCCAAGCCGGGCTTGCGGACCTCACACCCAATGCTCGTATGGATGCGGTCGCCCGCGACTGGGCGGAACACCTCGCGGCGGCAGGCCAACTGTCCCACAACCCCTCATACTCGGCGCAGATCCCGTCAGGTTGGTCGAGCGCGGCCGAGAATGTCGGCTTCTCCAGCAGGCCCACTGTTGAGGGACTGCACGCGCAGTTCATGGATTCTTCACCGCACCGCGCGAACATCCTGGGCGACGCAACGCACATCGGCGTCGGGTACGCCGTCGACTCGGCCGGCACAGGGTGGATCGTCCACGTCTTCGCACGCTACTCCGGGGCGGTCGATGGAGATTACACCGCGGCACCGGCGGCATCGCCTGCGCCGAGCCCCCCGCCCGCCCGTGATGACGAGGCGGATCCGCCCGCGACGCCGAAGCGGACCCCCCCGACGTCCGTGCCGTCGACGCCCACCCCGGTGCCGACTCCGACCCCGACCGCGTCGGCGACGTCCGCGCCGAGCACCCGTGCGCCCACGCCCTCGGCCACCGAGAGCACTTCGCCCGCGACGCAGTCGCCGGTTCTGTCTGCGGATGCCGCCGACCCGGCAGGCGCCGAAGCGGCGGCACCTGTTGCGACCATTGCCGTCCTCGCCACCGCCCTCGCAGCCACGCTCGGGGCGCTCGCCTGGATGGCGGTGCGCCGACGTCGGGCACGCGACGAGCCTGCGGAGCCGTGAGCGGACGCGTCGGGCACCCTCGCATCGTGTGAGGGTGCCCGACGCTGTCATTCAGTGGGCGTGATGCCCGGACTGCGCCGCGTCGCCGCGTGCATGCTGTTGCCCGTCCGAGCGGTGTGCGCCGCGCCCGCCATGCGGACGCCCGCCGCGGTGGCCGTGCGCCTCACGGTCCGTGCCGTCGTCGTGACCGTGTCCGCGGTGGCCCCGCGCGCCCCGTCCGCAACGACGCCCGGAGGCATCGTCCACGGAACCGTGCCGCGCGGACCGGCCGCGGCGCGACCCCGGGCGTCGCGGTGACCGCGTTGGCTGGGACTCATCCCAGCCAAGCCCGCGCGCGATCGCCTCCAGCGTGGCGACGGTGGTCGCAAGATCATCCGCCGGGGCGGCGTCGGCGATACGGGACCGGATGCCGGCGAACGCCGCCGCGATCCGCTCGGCCGCCTCGCGGCCGGCGTCGGTCAGTGACCAGTCGCCGTCGGTCTCGACGGCCCAGCCGCGTTCGGCCAGGCGGCGCAGCTTCTTGCCGCGGCGCGGGTCGTCGTCGGGTCGCTGCTGCCGATCGGAGAGCATGCGCAGCGCGTGAGCCTCACGCGGGGTGATGCCCGCCGCGCGGCACGCGTCGGCGAACTCGTCTGCCAGCCGGGAATCGACCTCGTGCAGCCAGAAGTGCAGCGGGCGAGGGGAGTCAGTCTGTGTGTTGTCAGAGGTGTTCATGAGAAGAAGTCCTTTCGTGGGCGATCGTCTTTCGATCGCCATGCATGCTTTATGACATGTATATGCACTATGACATGGATATATCATCCATGTCAAATTGCATGTAAATTGGGAGGATGCCCGCGGCCGAACCCACCCCCACCGAGCTCGACACGCTGCTTGACGCGCTTTCGCGACTGCGTGGGCGCGGCCCCGGGCCGTTCGGCCCGCCCGGATCCGCCGGACCCCCTCCCGGAGTGCACCGGTTCGGTCCGGGTCATGGGGAGCGGGGTCACGGCCCTCGCGGCGGCGCCGCCCGGGTGCGGATGCTGGACGCCCTGGCGACCGCCTCCGCTCCGCTCACGGTGAGCGACCTGGGCGAGCGGATCGGCGTCGACCAGCCGCGCGCCTCCAAGCTCGTGCAACAAGGATCCGCGCACGGGCTGGTGCGTCGCGAGGCCGATCCCGACGACGCCCGCCGCACCCGCATCGCCCTCACCGACAAGGGACTCGCGGTCGCGCGCGGAATGCGCGGGGAGCGTCGCGATCAACTGACGCAGGCGCTCGCCGGGTTCACCACCGCCGAGCGCGTCGACCTGCTCCGCCTGCTCGTCAAACTGGCAGACTCCTGGCCGGGGCGGTAACCGAGGACTCGCGGCCCCGGCCGCCCACCGGCGCACGCTCGGAAGGGCATCGTACCTTCGACAAACATGCGTCGGATGGCCGAGGGAGGGATCTCGCCGGGCCACCTGCCGATCCGGGGGGCGAAGTTATTGGCGGGGCGACCCGGCGAGGTCATACCCATGAGGGGAATGACATATATAGGTTCGCAGATGCGCTGATGCGATGCAGTACGGTGAGCGACCGATCCGAGACGGAATCCGACTGGTTCACTCATCCGCCGCGCGCAGCCCCACCTGGGAGGGGAGCACGCCGTAGCGCTTGCGGTGCCGGGCGGCGAACCGGGACGGCGACGAGAAGCCCCAGCGGTAGGCAACGTTGCAGACCGTGGCGGTGGGGTTCGACGCGAGTTCCCGGTGGGCCGAGGCCAGACGCAGATCGGTCAGGTACTCGGTCATTGTGACGCCGTGCACTGACAGGAAGCCCCGTTGCAGTGCGCGAGTGGTCAGGCCCAGCGACGACGCGAGCTCGGTCATGTTCACCGGGTCGGCGTGATGGTCCTGCAAAAACTCGGCGGCACGCTTGGCGGCTTGGGCGCTCGCGCTCCAGGTCGAGGCGCGCTCCCGGGTGGCGAAGGTGTGCGGGTGGGTCGACAGCATCGCCGTCACGACGAACTGCTCCATCGCGGAGTGCCAGAGCGAACCGGCGCGCGTGGGCTGCAGCTCCGCGATCCGCCAGGCCATCGTCAGCACCGCCTGCCACCGCGCGCGGTCCTTCGGCTCATGCGGCGGCTCCATGTCGAACAGGGCATGGTGTTCGGTGCTGTAGTCGAGCGAGAACTCATTGACGGCGGTGCTCGCGATGCGGAGCATGGTCAATTCAGCTCCCGCTTCGCGCTGCGACACGATCCGGCGTCGATCGTCGCACACCACCGAGTGGTCACCCTCCAGGCGTACGTCGTTGCGTCCCGATGTAAGGCGGACCTGTCCCCGCGTGGCTTGCGCGACGCAGTAGGTTGCGTCCAGGGGTGCCTCTGCTTCGACGATGACGCCCGAGACGTAAGAGATCCGTGCGAAGGTCACTCGCCCCAGGTGCGTGATGGTCGCCGTGAGGTGAAACCGCGAGCCCGAGTCGGTGGGGGTCACCGTGTACGGCTCGAACGCACTCGCAAGCATTGTGCGGGCCTCGTCCACGGTGCTGGCTTCGACCACGGTCGGACTGAGATCCGTCATGGCATCCTCGTTCCCCGAGAACCGCCGGCGCCGCTCTTCCCACAAAAGAGCGGTCTTTACCGGGGGTGGTGACAGGATTATACGTCGGTGAGGCCCGAGATGTCAGGGTGTGTTGTTGGCCCGCCGGTGCCGCGGCAGGGGAACGAAGAGCAACCCGACCAGGCCTACGGCGATCAGGAGCACGATGCCGAGGATGCCGAAGTGGGTGGCACCGAACCACGCGATGGTGACCGACCACAGCAGCGGCGCCAGGAAACTCATGACGCGCCCGGTGGTGGCATAGAGGCCGAACGCTTCACCCTGCATGTTCGTGGGAGTCAGTCGCGCCAGCAGCGTGCGGCTGGACGCCTGCGCAGGCCCGACCATGGCCGCGAGCGCCACTCCTCCCACCCAGTACACCGGCTTGCCGCCGTCGCGGAAGGCGAAGATGCAGATCCCCGCGATGAGGATCACGATCAGTGCCGTCACGATGATGTTCCGCGCGCCGAACCGGTTGTCGAGTCGGCCGGCAACGATGGAGAGGATGCCCGCGATGAGGTTGGCGGCCACGCCGAACAGGATCACCTCGGTGGCGGAGAACCCGAAGGAGATGGCCGCCAGTACCCCGCCGAACGCGAAGACGCCGGCGAGGCCGTCCCGGTACAGGGCGCTGGCGACGAGGAACCCGGCGGTGGCGCGCTGCTCGCGGAACAGCTGTGCGATGTCGGTGACGAGACGGGCGTAGCTTCGGAAGAAGCCGACCCGGGCCCGATCGGTGCGGCCCGGTGCTTCGGGTACGTTGAGCACGAATGGCACCGCGAAGGTCACCGTCCACACGGCGGCTCCGGCGGCGATGATCCGGTACGCGAGTCCGTCGGAGACATCCAGCCCGAACCACGACACGTTGTCGAGTGCCACCACGATCAGTAGTGCGGTGATTCCGCCGAGGTAGCCCAGGCCCCAGCCGAGGCCACTGATCCGGCCCATCGTCCGCGGCGTCGACACCCGCACCAGCAGCGCGTAATAGTTCACCTCGGCGATGTCCGAGACCACGGAGGCGACGGCGACCAGAAGCGCGCCGAGCCAGAAGAACCGCGGCTCGGGGATGACCAAGAACAGGCTGAACTGCAGCACCGCGAGGGACGCGGTCGCACCGACCACCCACCGCTTCTTCGAGCCGCTGGCGTCGGCCCGCTGACCCAGGACGGGGGCCAGCAGCAGCACCGCGATGCCAGCTGCGAACGTGGCCCAGCCATACCACTCGGTGAGCTGGGACAGCCCCCTGCAGTACTCGGTCGCGGCATCCGGGCCTTGTGCGCAGACGAGGGTGCCGTCGGCGTTCTGGGCGGCGATCTCGTCGGGGAGGAAGGCGTCCGACACGAGGTAGAGCGTCACGAACACGAAGGTGAGCATGACCGACTTGAACGGCTGGGTCGCCCAGTCCCACAGTGCCCACGACAGGACCTGGCGGCGCGGCGGCGCGGGAGGCTCGGGGTGCGCGGACATGGGGCGGGGTCCCTTCGACAGCTGACCCCCTGCGGGGGTGCGCGGTCAGCGTACCGCGTGCCGGCATCCGTGACGGCTACGTGAGCCGGCGAGCGGGTGCCATGATGGAAGCATGCCAGTGAACGTGGAGCGGGCTGAGTTGCCCGGCATCGGCGTGCGCCACGACCTCGTGACCGCCGAGGGGCGGCGCATCTCGATCATCGATTACCGGGAGGGCGGGCGGGAGGTCGCGGTCTCGGATGCCCACGATCCCGACCGGGCGTCGTTGACGGTGGAGCTCACCGACGACGAGGCCACCGCGCTCAGCGAGTTGCTCGGCGGGTCGCTGATCCTGTCGCAGGTGGCGGGTTTGCGCGAACAGATCGCGGGCCTGTACACCGAGCAGGTGCCGATGCGGGCCGATTCCCCCTACATCGGTCGCCCGCTCGGCGACACCAAGGCCCGCACTCGCACTCGCTGTTCGATCGTGGCGATCGTGCGTGAAACCGGGGTGCTTCCCGCCCCTGGTCCGGAAGACCGTCTCAACGCGGGCGACGCGCTCATCGCCGTCGGCACGCGTGAGGGTCTGGACGCGCTGGCGCGCATCATCAACGGAGGCTGAATTCATGGAGCACGGCGCACTCGTTCTCATAGAGATCGGTGCGCTTCTGCTGGGTGTCGGCCTCCTCGGGCGCCTTGCGGCGCGCATCGGCATCTCGCCCATTCCCCTGATCCTGCTGGCCGGTCTCGCGTTCGGCGACGGCGGCATCCTCCCCTTCGCCGAGGGCGAGGAGTTCATCATCGTCGGCGCCGAGATCGGCGTCATCCTGCTGCTGGTCATGCTCGGATTGGAATATTCGGCGGACGAGCTGGTGTCGAACCTGCGGGCCTCGCGGCTGGCCGGGGTGTTCGACATGGTGTTGAACACCGTGCCCGGGGCGCTGCTCGCGCTGTGGCTCGGCTGGGGGCCGATCGGAGCGGTCGTGCTCGCGGGCGTCACGTGGGTGTCGTCGTCGGGGGTGATCGCGAAGATGCTGGGCGACCTCGGTCGTCTTGCGAACCGTGAGACGCCGGTGGTGCTGTCCATTCTCGTGATCGAGGATCTCGCGATGGCGTTGTATCTGCCGATCCTCACGGCGACGCTCGTGGGGCTCGAACTCGGGCAGGGGATGCTCGTGGTGCTGATCGCGCTCGCGTGCGTGCTCGTCATCCTCTATATCGCGTTGCGGCACGGGCGCCTGGTGTCGAAGCTCGTGTGGTCGAAGCAGGGCGATGTGCTGGTGCTGTCGGTGATGGGCGTGACGCTGCTTGTCGCGGGTGTCGCGGCTCAAGTGGGGGCCTCGTCGGCGGTGGGCGCGTTCCTCGTGGGCATCGCGATCTCGGGGCCCGTGGCCGAGCATGCCTCGAGGGTGCTGATGCCGCTGCGTGATCTCTTCTCGACGGTGTTCTTCCTCTTCTTCGGGTTGTCGACCAATCCGAACGATCTGTGGCCGGTTCTGGTTCCCGCTGCGATCCTCGCCGTCGTGACGATGGGTACGAAGCTCGCGACGGGGTACTTCGCCGCATGGCGGACAGGGATCGGTGAGGCCGGCCGGTGGCGTGCCGGATTCGCGCTCATGCCGCGCGGGGAATTCTCCATCGTCATCGCGGGATTGGCGTTGACGGCGGGCGTGGACCGCGCGATCACGGCACTCGCGACCGCATACGTGCTGATCACGATCCTGCTCGGACCGGTGCTGGCGCGCATCCCCGACGCTCCCGCGTTCCAGCGGTGGGCGGGCAAGGTGCAGGCCGCCCGCGCCGCCGCCTGAGCTGTGGGTGGTTGGGGGCTGTGGAGAACGGCCGCGTGCGGGCGGTGACCCGAGTACGGTGAGCGGGGTGTGGCGCGCACGAGCGATATGGCTGATGGTCGGGGTCCTGGTGGCTGCGGGGATGGCGTCTGCCTGCACGCCGCAGTCGCAGTCGACCCCGACGCCGACCGGTTTCGCCAGTGAGGCTGAGGCGTTGGCCGCAGCCGAGGCGACCTACCGGGCGTACGTCGACACCCTGAATGCGGTCGATCTGGCCGACCCGGCCACATTCGAGCCGATGTACGCGTACATGACCGGCCCGGCTCTGGACGACGCGAAGGTCGCGTTCTCGGGGCTGCATGCCGCGGGAGGCGCCATCACGGGTGAGTCAATCGTTACGCTCGTCCAACTCACGCCTCAGTCGACGGTGAGCGAGGCCGAACTCCTGGTGTGCCTCGATGTCAGCGAGGTCGACCTTGTCGATTCTCAGGGAAACTCACATGTGACTGATGACCGACCCGCCCTGCAGTCGCTTTCCATATCACTGACACGTCATGGTAGCGGTTGGCTGATCAACTCAATGGTCGGGAGAGAGGGCCCACCAGAATGCGAGTAGACGTTCTCCCGAGCTGCCTGGTCAGCCTGGCGCTCTTGGTGTCCGCTCTGGCGATGGGGCCGTCAGCGGCGCTGGCGCAGACCGATGAGCCTGGATGCGCGTTGCCGACTGTGACCGAGTGCTCCTCGACGGGCAACGATGCGGAGGTACCGCTCCGTGGATTGCAGACGACGGACCGCTCCCACTCTACGAGGAGGACTGTTGGTCCCGTGTCGAAGGTGGAGCAGCGGGGAGGGGCTGCGCCGACGGCGGAGCCTGAGCTGCCGCGGTGGCGGACGATCTGTTGGCGGGTGGAATCGGGCAGGATTCCTGAGCAGCTGGATGACTGCAGTGATTCGACCGATGATGCTGCGCCGACCGATCCGGTGGCGGCGGAGGCGCCGGAGGTGTTCACGGTCACGATCACCGACCTTGCCCGGTTCGCCCCGCGCGATGTCGCGACGGTGGCTGAACCGTTCGGCGTGGGGGTCGTCGGCCTGCCGGTGAACTTCGTCGCTCCCGCGACTGTCCACGAGGTGCCCGGGACGCTGTTCGGTCAGCCGCTACGGGTGCGGTTCACGCCGGTCGAGTACGTCTTCGAGCATGGTGATGGGACGCGGCAGGGTTCCCGCACCGCAGGGCGGACCTGGGACGACCTCGGTTTCCCGCAATTCACGGCGACGGACACGAGCTACGCGTACTCCGCGCGCGGCACCTACAGCGCGCGCGCTGTCGTTCGCTACAGCGCCGACATCGACCTCGGGGGCGGATGGGTCCTCGTGCCCGGCACCCTCGACATCCCCACCGCCGAGGTCACGGTGCGCGTCTACGAGGTGCGCAACGCCCTGGTCGCGCACGACTGTATCGAAGACCCCGATGGGGTCGGGTGCTGATCTCGCGCCAGGTGTCAATGATCGTAGAAATATCCGATATATAGTCGAGGATTAGCGATCTAGCATCGAATCAATGTCGGAGGGTTGTGTCATGCTGGGGACATGACCACCACGGCAGCAGCAGAAGAACGGGCGACGACCCGCATGCGGGCGTTGCTGCCGCGTCTGGTCGACACGCAGGCGCTGATCGCGCAGCTGCAAGCCGAGCAGGAACGGCTGCTCGCCCAGGCCCACCGCATCGCCGACGACTGGTCCGAGGACGTGGCGACCACGCAGGCGAAGGATGCCGAGCTCCCCTACCGCTCGGTCGCGGCGGAGATCGCGACGGCGTGGCGGGTGTCCGACCGCACCGTCCAACGCCGCATGGGCGCCGCGGCCGCACTGGAGTGCGACTACCCGGAGACTCTCGACGCTCTCGCGGCCGGGCGAATCAGTATCGCGCACGTCCGCGTGATCGAGACGGCGGGCGCGATCATCGACGAAACGGACCTGCGGCGCGCCTTCGAACAAGACCTGCTCGACTACGCCGAGAACGTCTCCGCCTCACGGTTGAAGCCGGTGGCGGCCCGCCGCGCCCAGTGGTACGCACACGCCTCCCTGGCCGACCGGCACGCACACGCTCGGGCCGGCCGGTGCGTGAGCCTCGAAGATCACGACGACGGCATGTCCACGCTGTCCGTGTACGGCCCGTCCGTGCTGCTGCACGCCGCCTACGACCGTCTCAGTCAGCACGCGCTCGTGATCGCCAACGCATCGCCCGACAGGTCCGACGCGGCCCCCGCGTGCCCGCGTGCGCCTGACGCTCCCGGCGCGCCGGTGCCTGACGATCCCGCCGCGCGGGTGCCCGTCATCGCTGGTGCCGTCGTGCCCGCCGCAGACACTCCCGCCGGCGGCGCTCCCGGCGCGTGCGGCGACCCCGCACACGCCACGGGTACGACCGGCACTCCCGAAACGCGCGGCATCGACCAGATCCGCGCCGATGTGTTCTGCGACACGCTGCTCACCGCCGACCCGACCGCGTACACGGGGCTGCCGAGCCTGTCGGCGATCACTCCGATCGCGCAGGTCACCGTTCCGGTCCTCACCTTGCTCGACGACGTCGTCGCCGACCCGTTCGACACCGTCGCCCTCGACGGCCGGGTTCCGATCGACGCCGACACCGCACGGTGCCTTGCCGCCGCGGCGCCCGTGTGGGACCGCATCCTCACCCACCCCATCACCGGTCATCCGCTGTGCACCGACCGCTACCGGCCCACCGAACAGATGCGCCGTCACTTGCGGGTGCGAGACCAGCACTGCAGATTCCCGGGGTGCCGCCAGCCGGCGTCACGCTGCGACATCGACCACTCCATCGATCATGCCCACGGCGGTCCGACGCGTGCCGCCAATCTCAGCCACCTGTGCCGACGGCACCACACGCTCAAACACCACACCCGATGGTCCGTCCGTCAGCGTGTCGACGGAGAACTGGAATGGACCTCGCCGACCGGTCGTACCTACATCGACACGCCGACCAGCCGCGTCACCTTCAGCACAGACCCCGAGCACGATCCGCCGCCCGTCGAAGGACCTGCCGCCTGCGCTCCCCGCACCGTCGACCACGCGCCGTTCTGAGTCGCGCCGTCCGCGGCGTGAGTTTCTCGCGGCGCAGGTGGTTCCTCGGTTCCGGGCGCGCGGCGCGCCCGTCGGGACTCAGGAGGCCAGGATGCGGTCGAGCTCGGCGCGGGTGACGGGGCGTGTTCCCCCGAACCGATGGTCATTCTGCAACTCCTTGACGAGGGAGATGCCCAGAAGCGTGACGATCACCGTGAACGGTATGGCGGAGAGGATCGCGGCTTGCTGCAGCGCCTGCAAGCCTCCCACCAGGAGCAGCACGATCGCACAGACACCGGTGAGGATGCCCCAGATCGTCAGGACAGCACGCGAGGGGTTCATCGAGCCGCGAGAGGACAGCGAACTCAGCACGAATGTGTTCGAGTCCGCGCCCGAGACGAAGTAGAGCACGACGAGGACGATCGTGAGCACCGAGGTGATCGCCGGCAGGGGAAGCTCCGCGAGCACGGCGAAGAAGGTGGTATTGGTGTCGTTGAGGGTGCGTTCGCCGATGTCGGTTCCATGGAACATGTCGAAGTTGATCGCCGTCCCTCCGAAGATCGCGAACCAGGCCGTGAACACGATGGTGGGCACACCCAAGACGGTGAAGACGAACTGCCGGATCGTGCGCCCCTTCGAGATCCGGGCCAGGAAGATCCCGACGAAGGCACCCCAACTGAGCCACCAGGCCATCATGAAGTAGGTCCACCACTGCATCCACTGCAGGTCTTCGGGGCCACTCGGGGTGAGCAGCGCCACGATCGGGAACTCCCCGGCGAACTGGCCGACCGACCGGACGTAGAGGTTGGCGATGAAGCTCGTCGGTCCCAGCGTCAGAACGAACAGCCCCAGCAACGCAGCGCCGATCATCGTCACCTGGCTCACCCACTTGATGCCGCGGCCGACGCCAGAAACGGCCGACAGGGTGAACACGACCGTGATCCCGGCGATGATGGCGACCTTGACGAACAGGTCGGCGGGTACTCCGGTGAGCCTGTTCACGCCCTCGGCTATCTGCGATGCGCCGAGGCCGAGCGAGGTCGTCGTGCCGAACAGGGTGGCGATCACGGTGAAGATGTCGATCGTGCGGCCGGCCCAGCCGTCCATGCTGGCGCCCAGGACCGGGCGCAGCATGGGCGAGACGAGTCCCGAGTTGTGGCGACGATGTGTCGAGTACGCGATCGCAAGGCCGAACACCCCGAACAGTGCCCACGCGTTGGGACCCCAATCGAAGTAGGCGAACTGCATGGCGGTGACGGCAGCATCCATCGTCTCCGGTTCGGCCCGACCGTGCGGAGGAACCATGAAGTGGGTCATGGGCTCGGCCGCGCCGTAGCTGACCAGCCCGATGCCCATCACTGCTCCGAGGATCATCGCGATCCATGCCACGGTGCTGAACTCCGGTCGATCGTCGTCCTCGCCCAGTCGCACGCGCCCGAATCGTCCCAGACCCAAATAGAGCATCAGGACGATGCAGCCGAGTGTCACCACCAGATACGACCACCCGATGTTCTGCGTCGACCAATTCGATGCCGCCGCCATGACCTCGCCTACCTGGGTGGGTGCGATCGTGGCCCACACGACGAGCGCGACGATTGCGCCCACCGAGACCCAGAACACGGCACCCGGACGCTTCCGCAATCGCTCCGCCTCCACGACCGTGACCGAGTGCGTGGCGAAGGCCGGATCGGTGCGCCGGGTACCCAGCGCCAGCTCGCCGCCGACGGAATCGTCCGATGGGGGATTGTTGTCGTTGTCACGCATGTCTACTTCCTCGTATCCAGGGGGGTGGGTATCAGAGTTCGGTCAGGCCGGTGGCGTCGAAGAAGCGCCCACCCTGATACACCATCGGCGGAACGTCTGCGATTGTGGCGTGGGTCACCCGCGCGATGAACAGGGTGTGCGTCCGAGCCTGGAAGCGCTCCTTGATCTCCGCTTCCAGCGATGCGGCGGACCCGTCGATCAGTGGGCTGCCCGCAGGGCCGGAATGCCAGCCGACAGTGGCGAACTTGTCATCGCCACGCGCAGCGAAGACCGCCACGACAGCTCGTTGGGCGTTGCTCATGATGTTGATGCCCAGGTGGGTCGACGCGAACAACTCCGGGTAGGTCGAGGTCGTCTTCTGCACGCACACCAGGATCAATGGGGGGTCGAGCGACACCGAGACATACGAGTTCGCGGCGAGTCCGCGGGGTTTGCCGTCGCGCCCAATGGTGGTGACCACGGTGACGCCGGTGACGAACTGCCGGTTGAATCCCTTGAGGACGTCGAGGCTGGGGATGCCACTGAGGTCATCGACCACCACTTCCGATCCGGTTGCCTGCTCGAACGCCGAGTTCAGCGTCGGCACGCCCAGGTCGGCGAGAAGCTCGGCGTGGTCCCACGTGACGCGCTCGCGGATGATCTCGCCGTCGCGCATCTGGATGAGATTCGACCCGCGCGTCTGCACGCGAGCGCCGGTTGCAGGCACACCCTCGAGATCGTTGACGAAGGTGCCTTCGGAGTGCCAGAACACGGCCGCGGTCGTCTCGGAGGCGTCGACGACGATCTGGTCGATCGTCGTCACCAGATCGGGAAACGCATCGCGGGTCGCGATGATCTGCCGCTTGAGGCCGGCCGCATCCGTCGTGTGTCCGGAGCTTGTGCTCTCGCGGATGTAGTCGGGGTGGGTGATGCTGTCGAAAGCACTCGCGTCTCCACGGTCCCAGGCCGCGGACCATGCTTCGGCCAGGGCGGATGCCATCGGCTGCCGCTCCGAGCGGATCGATGATGCTTGCATGCAACAGAGGATAAGTATCCCTAGGCGTTGGGTCAATAGCCTTCGCTGACTTCGCGAGTATTTCTCGGAATATCACGTTGAATCCAGGCCGGGTGTTGCCCAAGCGGAAGGGCCGCGCTACCTTTGTTGTATGCAAGAATCCCTGACCCTGCGCAACGGTGCGAGTTCACTCCTCGATAGGGTGCGGCATCTCGTCGTCGGCGGGGCGGTTGCCCCGGGCGACCTGTTGGCAGAGACGGCGCTCGCGGCCGAGTTCGACGTGAGCCGGACGCCGATTCGCGAAGCGCTCAAGCAACTCGAACGGGAGGGTCTTGTCGAGATCCGACCGCGCGTGGGGACGTTCGTCCGCAAGCCGACCTCCCGAGAGATCCTTGAGCTCTTCCAGCTCAAAGAGTCGCTGGAAGGACTCGCGGCGGGACTGCTGGCGCAACGCGGCGATGTCCCCGAGCTGCGCAGTCTCATCCGCAACGTGGAGAGTGAGCGGGACGTGGTGCGCGCACAGGATCGCGCAGCCTACGCCGCGCTCGTGCACGAGTTCCACCACACTCTCGTCGCCGGCGCCGACAATCACAAGCTGTCCGAGCACTACGACCTGCTCATGAACCAACTCGCGTACCACCGCATCGTGACCCAGACACTTGCGCTCCCGGGCCGACTCGATCGCTCGATGAGCGAGCATGCGCAGATCGTGGAGGCGATCCAGTCGAAAGACCCCCTCGCGGCCGAGCTCGCCGCTCGTCGGCATGTCACGCAGACGCGGCAGTCCGCCACGATCGCGGTGTCGGGGCGTGAGGACGGCGCGACCTCATCGACGACGGCGGGGGAACCCCATGACTGAGTCTGTGCCGTTCCCGCCGACAGTCGATCTCGTGGCCCGATCGACGCTGACCGATTACGCGGACATCGCCGCCGCGGTCGGGCTGCGCACCGTGTTCACTCGGACGGAGCAGGTTCCGCGCGCGGACGCGGCGCCGATCCGGCGCGCCACAGCGACGGCAGTGATCCGCAACCCCTGGCGGGGGACCGATGTCACGACCGACTTGCAGCCCGAGACCCGACGTATCGCGCCGGTGCTAGCGAAGATGCTCACCGATCGGCTGTTGCAGGCGCTTGGCGGCGCCGACGCGATCGAGTCCTTCGGCAAGGCCGCGCTGGCGGGGACAGCCGGTGAGCTCGAGCACGCGGCGGCGCTGGTGCATACCCCGTATTTCGGCAATCTCGTGCGCGAGGCGCTCAAGGGCACCGCGATCATCTGTTTCGTCGACGGAAGAGGCGAAGCCGGTGAGCTTCTGCGGGTGCCGATGTGGCACAAGCTCGCCGCCGCCACGCGCAGCCACTACCAATCCATCGAGGTGCACCTCGCCGGTGCGCCCCAGCCGGACGAGATCGTCATCGTCGCTGCGGCCTCCACGGGGCCCCGGCCGTTCGCGCGGATCGGAGATCGCGCCACAGACCTTCCCGTCACGTCAGACATTCTCAAGGAGACACCGCTGTGAACGCCTCGACCTTCACCCACCGCAAACTCTTCACCCATGTGGACGAGACCGTGCTCGAAGGCGGTGAACCGGTCGAACCGGTCGCTCGTGTCGTGGTGGTGGGCGTCGTCTTCGCGAATCCGTGGGCAGGGCAGGGATTCGTCCGAGACCTGCTGCCGGGGATCAACTCCATCGCCTCCGATCTCGGTGCGTTGCTGGCTCCCCGAGTGATCGAGGTGCTCGGTGCACCGCTGGAGGCGTACGGGAAGGCAGCCATCGTCGGGCTCGACGGAGAGATCGAGCACGGATCCGGATTGATCCACAACCTCCGCTTCGGCGACCATTTCCGGCGCGCGGCAAACGGGACCACTCTTCTGCCGGCAGTGGAGAAGCGGGGGCCGGCGGGTATCGGGTTCGACATCCCCCTCAAGCACTTCACCGATATGACCATCCGCTCGCATCATCAGACGGTCGAAGTGCGCGTCGCGGATGCGCCCCACCCCGATGAGATCCTGGTCGCGCTCGCAGGCGCCAACCGCGGTCGTCCGCAGCAGCGGCTGGCACCGCTGGGTGGGGACTAGGAGGCGGCATGCGCGCTGAGGCCACCCCGATCGTGCTCCTGCACGGCGTCGGTCTGGACGCGACCATGTGGGAACCGGTCATCCGTGTCATGGGGGATGCCCTCGGCCCGGTGGTCGCGGTCGATCTGCCCGGTCACGGGACGCGCCCGCCGCTGCGAGAGCCGCAGAGCCTGGCCAGCCTCGCCGCGGACGTCATCGACCGGATCCCGCCGGCGCCGCTCCATCTCGTCGGCTTCTCGCTCGGTGCCCTGATCGCTCAGCACATCGCGCGCTTCAGCGCCGCGCGCGTTGCGACCCTTGCGTGTGTCAGCTCTGTCTGCCGGCGCACACCGAGCGAAGCGGCGAACGTCGCATCGAGACTCGCCGCTGCCGGCGACGACTTCGCAGGCAGCGTGGAGGCTTCGATTGCGCGGTGGTTCCCGCCTGGCACCGCCGTGTCATCGCACGACATCGAAGCGACACGCCGAGTGCTGCTCGCGAACGACGTCGAATCCTACCTGCACGCCTACGCCGTGTTCGCCCGTGGCGACCGGGAGATCGCTCCCGCACTCGCCCGCATCCACGCCCCCACGCTCGCAATCACCGGAGCCGACGACCCGGGTTCGACCCCGGAGATGTCGCGAAGGTTGGCTGACGCGATCCCGAACTGTCGCGTCGAGGTTGTTCCTGGCACCCGGCACATGATGCCCCTGGAGGATCCCGTGACGCTCGTCGCGGCCATCGCCACGCTGCTCAACGAAGGGAAAGGGCACGACCATGACTGAGAGGCTCGGCCACTTCATCGCCGGTGAGACCGTCCCGCCGTCGAGCGGGGAGTACTTCCCGAGTACGAATCCCGCGACCCTGCGTGTTCTGTATGCGGCAGCGCGCGGCGATGCCGCGGATATCGACCGAGCCGTGGCATCCTCGCGCGATGCCTTCCAGTCGCGGGCGTGGCGGACGCTCACTCCGACCAAGCGCGGACATCTCCTGCGTCGGCTCGGCGATCTCATCGGCGAGAACGCCGAGGAACTCGCACTCCTGGAAAGTCTCGACAACGGCAAACTGTTGCGCGAGATGCGGGGGCAGATGAACGCGCTTCCCGAGTACTACTACTACTACGGTGGACTCGCCGACAAGATTCAGGGCGCACAGATCCCGGTCGCCGTTCCCGCCATCCTCAACTACACGCAGCGCGAACCGCTGGGCGTGGTCGGAACGATCACGCCGTGGAACTCACCGCTCACCCTGACGACCTCCAAGATCGCGCCCGCGCTCGCGGCGGGCAACACCGTGGTCATCAAACCGAGCGAACACACGTCTCGTACCGTGCTGCGCCTGGCAGAGCTCGCTGTGGAGGCAGGGTTCCCTGCCGGCGTGGTCAACGTGGTCACGGGATTCGGAAACGAAGCCGGTGTGCCGCTGGTGAGCCATCCCGCGCTGGCGAAGATCTCGTTCACGGGATCGACGGCGACCGGGTCCCGCATCGCTGCAGAAGCGGCCGCACGGTTCATCGGCTGCACGCTGGAGCTCGGCGGGAAAAGCCCCAACATCGTGTGTGACGACGCGAACGTGACCAACGCCGCGAGGGGAGTCGTCGCGGGGATCTTTGCCGCCGCGGGTCAGACCTGCATCGCGGGAAGCCGGGTGTTCGCGCACCGCGCTGTCTACGATGAGCTCGTCGAGCGTGTCACGGAGCGCGCGTGCACCATTCGCATCGGAGACCCTCTTCACTCCGATACGGAGCTCGGACCTCTCGCGTTCGCCGACCAGCTCGCCAAGGTCGACTCGTACGTGAAGCTCGGAGCAGCCGAGGGCGCGACGGTCCGCGTAGGCGGCGCGCGACCGGACGATCTCGAACTCCCGGGCTACTTCTACTCACCGACCGTGCTCACCGATCTAGACAACGACATTCGGGACGTGCGGGAGGAGATCTTCGGCCCGGTCGCAGCGATCATGCCGTTCGAGCACGAGGACGAGCTTGTCGCGCTCGCCAACGACACCGAGTACGGTCTGGCGGCGGGGGTGTGGACGCAGAACCTCGCCCGCGCCCACCGCCTCGCGCGCCGACTCGATGCCGGCACGGTGTGGGTGAACACCTACCGCGCGATGTCGCCGATGTCGCCGCGTCAGGGCTTCAAGAGTTCTGGTGTGGGTATTGAACACGGCATCGAGTCGATGTACGAGTACACACGGCTCAAGAGCGTGTGGATCAACACCGACGAGGGCCCGGTCGACGACCCGTTCGTGATGCGAGGTTGAGTCCATGCCGCTGATCGACGTCTCCATCGCCCGCGGGCGCGCACCGGAGCAGCTGCGCGCACTCATCGACGCCCTGCACTGTGCCGTCGAACAGACCGTCGGTGCTCAGTCGGAGAACATCACGGTACTCGTGCGCGAGGTCGAGCCCGAGCACTGGTCCCGCGCAAACCGAACCGTCGCCGAGCGGACCGCGACGGAGTAGACATCCACAGAACGGAGGAGGCCATGCGCTTTTCGCTCTTCATCCACATGGAACGCTATGACGACTCGATCCCGGCGGCGCAGCACTGGGAGAACCTCGTCGAACTCGCTCTCCTTGCGGAGGCCGGAGGATTCAGTACCGTCTGGATCGGCGAGCACCACTCGATGGAATACACCGCCTCTCCCAGCCCGATTCCGCAACTCGCGTATCTCGCGGCGCGCACGACCACCATTCGTCTGGGAGCGGGCACGATCATCGCTCCGTTCTGGAATCCGATTCGCGCGGCCGGTGAGATCGCGTTGCTCGACGTGATCAGCGGGGGTCGAGCCGAACTCGGTGTGGCCCGCGGCGCCTACCAGTTCGAGTTCGACAGGCTCGCCGACGGAATGCCGGCCACCGACGGCGGGAAGGCGATGAACGAGATCGTCACGACGGTCAACCAGCTGTGGAACGGCGACTTCGCCTTCGAGGGCGAGGTCTACCGGTTCCCGGCATCCACCAGCGTCCCGAAGCCGATTCAGAAGAACCCGCCCGTGTGGGTCGCCGCCCGCAGCCCCGAATCGCATGACTTCGCGGTGGCACACGGGGCGAACGTGATGGTGAC
>NZ_JBKEAY010000081.1:0-2357 GCF_047972865.1 Microbacterium sp. | reverse complement strand
CGAATCCGAGAGTGACAAGCTGCTGGCTGCGCACTTCGCCGACGCCATCGACCTGCCGGCCCTGACACGGCGCCAAGACCGCATCCGGGCAGGCCTGGCGACACGGACGTGAACCAGAAACTCGGGGAGCGCGACGAGCACGACACCGGCGGGCGCGCGTTCCTGCACGACAGTCTGCGGCTACTCACCGACGCGCACCACGCTTACGCCCGATCCGGCGATACCGACCGGCGGCTGGCGAACCAAGCCTTCTACACCCGGCTCGACGTCACCGACGACGAGCAACTACGCCCGCGACTCGCGGACCCCGTTCGCCACCATCATCCGCGAAGCCCACGAACACAGCGACGACGAAGTAGACGGGACGGAACACCTGCTCGGTGTGCTCGGTCGCGGCGCGATGGGTGCGGCGCACCTTGGGTTTCCCGAACCGGGAAGCCGTCCGCATCTGCTCGGCGGTGTCGGCCTCGCATGCCCTGGCGTCGTCGTAGTCGCGGCCGTCCGCTTCGACGGCGGCGAAGATCGGCGCTCGTGCACTCTCGTGTATCTGCTCAGCTTGCTCGCGTGCCGCTTTGAGCACCGCCATCGTCTCGGCGTCCTCGGCCTGGTGCTGCTGGGCCTGTGTGCCGAGGTGCTGCGCGATCTTCGTCCAGCGTTCCGCACGCTTCGCGGTGTCCTGTGCCTGTCTCGTGAGTGCGGCTATCTCGTTGTTCACGAGTTGCACGGGGCCGTGTTCGGTCAGCCCTACGACTTCCTCGGTCGCGCGGCGGGTGGCGTCGGCAAGTCCTCGGTCGGCGCGGTCGCGTTCCATCGCCTCGATGAACTGCTGCCGTGCCTCGGCCATGCTCTCCGCGACGACGTGCGGGGTGTTCTCGGCGCGGCCTCTGGTCATGCCGACATGTAGCCCTGCGCCGCTCATCTGCTCGGTGAGTAACGTATGCGAGGCTGGCGCGGTCACGCCCTGCACGCCATAGGCGGTGGCCGCGTAGCCGAGGTGCCCCAAACGCACTCACCTGTGATCGTGCGCGTGTGCGCAGCTTCAGTCTACCGCTGTGGAGCGGGGCGGGCGGGTTACAGGCTGCGGACTGGATCGTGTCGGCCTGGGCCGGAGCGATCTTGCCAGGGGTTCTGGAACGGGTCGAAGCCGTCATCGACGCTCGGTTCCCGGCGACGCTTCGCGGGATCGATCGCCGGGGCATCGCGGTGGGCGTGTGCGCGGGTGGCGACGTCCTCGGCGATGTAGCGGTGTCGGGGCAGGAGTTGCCCGGTCGGATAGGTGGCGGCGAGCAGGTCGATGCACTCCTGCGCGGTGGCGTACCCGAGCCGGTTGAATAGCAGCGCCGCGTCATCGAGGTCGCGGTCGTCGCGGGAGGCGTGCAGTTTCATCGCCAGCAGATACTCCGGTGAGGGCACCTGCACCAGCAGCGACTCGGACTCGAACACGGTGCGGGGGTGCTCGTCGGTGCCGGGCAGGAATCCCTTGGCGGCGTCGTTGAGCCAGTCCGGTTCGAGCCCGTGCGGGCTGCTCATCTCCTCCGCGATCCGCCTGACCTCGGGTGCGGGGACGAACAGGGCGTCCACGTCGCGGGTGAGCCGGTCGGCGTCGTAGGCCAGCGCCATCGCTGCCCCGCCGACGACGAACGACTGCGCGACACTCCTGCCCTTGCGAGTCGGTCGGACAGCTCTTGGAACAGGGCGCGTACCCCGTCCGCGTCGAGCTGCCCGGCCTGGGTCATGCCCTCGCCAGAGAACGGGAAGTGATGAGGATTCCGCGCCGTCTGAATGCCTCGGGGCTCTCCTGGTCGGCGTCGGCGTGGAAGATCGCCGGAACAGCGGGGTACCAGCCGCTCGTGTGACGCGAGGGGTCGGATGCCCAGGCGGGCGTGAGCCAGCCGTCACGTTCGGCCACATGCTCAGCGAGTGCGGCGAACGCGGCATCGACCTCGACCGAGCCGGTGCGGGGTGGCTCGTCGGCGAACACCCCGGCGGCGAGGTCGGGGCCGCCGCGTCGCAGAACGGAGGTGTAGTCGTCCAGTGCCTGGAGGATGCCGAACCGCCAGCACGCATCGACGGTCTCGCCGGCTGCGAGCATCGTGCGGCAGGCGGCCGCGTTCTGGGCGGCGGTGTGCCGCACGCCCACGCTCAGGCTCGGCGCGGTCTCCGGTGTCGTGCGGGCAGCATCGAGCAGCGCGCCGACTGACAGCACTTCGCCTTGGAACACCATGACCACGCCTCCTTCCTGCTCCTATTCTCTCAGACCCGCTCACGGAAGTCTCGGGACTACAGCCCGCGTGCTGGCCCCTCGCGGCGCGGGTCGTGTTCGAAGCGGTCGCGGAGCTGCTGCGCTCGCTCTGCTG
>NZ_JBKEAY010000062.1:0-6401 GCF_047972865.1 Microbacterium sp. | reverse complement strand
GCTTGAGCCCCTCCAGCCCGAGCGCGCGGTCGAAGACCGTCTTGGCCTCGGCGTCGGACTCGATCAGCGCGCGGAACTCGCCGGCCTCCTTGTAGCGGGGATGCTGGCTGTCGAACATGCCTGTCAGCGGCATGTCCTTGCCCATCACCGCCGGCGGCACCGCCTTGGTGAGCTTCTCCCCCATACTGAACGGGAACCCGAGCACGCGACCGGCATCCTTCAGCGCCTGCTTCGCTTTGATGGTGCCGTAGGTCACGATCTGGGCGACGCGCTCGTCACCGTACTTGTCGGTGACGTACTGGATCACCTCGCCACGACGACGGTCGTCGAAGTCGACGTCGAAGTCGGGCATGGAGACGCGGTCGGGGTTGAGGAAGCGTTCGAAGATCAGGCCGTGCTGCAGCGGGTCGAGATCGGTGATCTTCATGGCGTAGGCGGCCATCGAACCAGCACCGGAACCGCGCCCCGGCCCCACGCGGATGCCGTGGTCCTTGGCCCAGTTGATGAAGTCGGCGACGACAAGGAAGTAGCCCGGGAACCCCATCTGCACGATCACGCCGGTCTCGTACTCTGCCTGTCTGCGCACCGCGTCGGGTATTCCGCCGGGGTAGCGGAAGTGCAGGCCGGTCTCCACCTCCTTGATGAACCAGCTCTCCTCGGTCTCGCCGTCGGGCACCGGGAAGCGGGGCATGTAGTTGGCGGACGTGTTGAACGAGACGTCGCAGCGTTCGGCGACCAGCAGGGTGTTGTCGCACGCCTCGGGGTGGTCGCGGAAGATCTGCCGCATTTCGGCGGCCGACTTGATGTAGTACCCGTCCCCGTCGAATTTGAAGCGCTTCGGGTCATCGAGGGTGGAACCCGACTGTACGCACAACAGGGCCGCGTGACTGGTCGCGTCGTGCTGGTGGGCGTAGTGCGAGTCGTTCGTCGCGAGCAGCGGGATATCGAGGTCCTTCGAGATCCGGAGCAAGTCGCCGATCACCCGCCGCTCGATGTCGAGCCCGTGATCCATGATCTCGGTGAAGTAGTTCTCCTTGCCGAAGATGTCCTGAAACTCCGCCGCCGCCGCGCGTGCCGCGTCGTACTGCCCGAGTCGCAAACGGGTCTGCACCTCACCGGACGGGCAGCCGGTGGTGGCGATGAGGCCCTTGCTGTAGGTCTGCAGGAGCTCGCGGTCCATGCGGGGTTTGAAGTAGTACCCCTCCATCGACGACAGCGATGCCAAGCGGAACAGGTTGTGCATGCCGTCGTTGTTCCGGCTGAGCAGCGTCATGTGGGTGTAGGCGCCGGCGCCGGACACATCGTCGTCGCTCTGGTCCGGACCGCCCCACCGCACCCGTGATTTGTCGGAGCGGTGGGTGCCAGGGGTGACGTAGGCCTCCAGGCCCACGATGGGGGTGATCCCGGCGTCTTTCGCGGCGCGGTAGAACTCGAACGCCGCAAAGGTGTTGCCGTGGTCGGTGACCGCGATCGCCGGCATCCGTTGGTCGACGGCCTCCTGCACCATCGCACCGATTCGCGCGGCACCGTCGAGCATCGAATACTCGCTGTGCACGTGCAGGTGGACGAAGGAGTCGGATGTCACGTGTTCGAGTCTACGAAGCCCACCGACACCACCGGCCGGTCCCCGCCGCGTTCGCGCGAGTCCGTCTCACCCTCGACTCGAAGGTGAAGGTTCACCGCCGTCGCAGAACCTCCGGCGCGGGTCATTCGCCGCGCAGCGCTTCGATCGCGTGCGCGAGGTCGGCGGGATAGTCGGACCGGAACGTGACCCAGTCGGTCGTGACCGGATGCGCGAACGACAGCTCCCGCGCGTGCAGCCACTGGCGGGTCAGCCCCAGCCGGGCCGACAGCGTCGGGTCGGCCCCGTAGAGCGGGTCGCCCACGCACGGATGCCGGTGGGCGGCCATGTGCACGCGGATCTGGTGGGTCCGGCCCGTCTCCAGGTGGATCTCCAGCAGCGAGGCGCCCGGAAAGGCCTCCAGGGTCTCGTAGTGCGTCACCGACGGCTTGCCGTCGGGGGTGACCGCAAACTTCCACGAGTGCGACCGGTGCCGGCCGATCGGCGCGTCGATGGTGCCGGCGAGGGGATCGGGATGCCCCTGCACGACCGCGTGATAGACCTTATCGACCTCTCGCTCCTTGAACGCGCGCTTGAGGCCGGTGTAGGCGCGATCAGTCTTAGCGACGACCATCAGCCCGCTCGTTCCCACGTCGAGCCGATGCACGATGCCCTGCCGTTCGGCGGCGCCGGTCGCCGCGATCCGGAACCCGGCCGCCGCCAGCGCGCCCGGAACGGTCGGGCCCTCCCAGCCGAGCGACGGGTGCGCGGCCACGCCGGTGGGTTTGTCCACGACGACGAGGTCGTCGTCGTCGTACACGATCGCGAACTCCGGGACCGCGACGGGCACCACCTCGGGCTCGCGGGGCTCCTCCCACTGCACGTCGAGCCAGGAGCCGGCCCGCAACCGGTCGGACTTTGCGAGCTCGCGGCCGTCCTGGCGAACGCCGCCGCCGACGGCGACCTCGGCCGCGAAGGTGCGCGAGAACCCCAGCATCTTCGCGAGCGCCGCGTCGACCCGTGCCCCGTCCAGACCGTCCGGGACCGGCAGAGCCCGCGAGGGCACGTCAGGCCTCACCGTCGTCGACGGCGGCATCCACCCGGCGCTCGCGCGAACCGTCCAGACGCACCCCGGTCAGGACGAGCAGCGCGACGCCGATCATCATCGAGACGATGAAGATGTCGGCGACGTTGTAGATCGCCGGGTTCATCCCCAGCCACATCCACGGTGTGTTGATGAAGTCCACGACGTGTCCGTGCAGGAATCCGGGTTCGCGAAACAGCCGGTCGGTGAGGTTGCCGAGGATGCCGCCGAGCAGCAGCCCCAGCGCCACCGCCCACAGCCGGGAGCGCACTCCCCGCACCGCGGCGACGACGATCGCGACGGCCGCCGCCGCCAGGACGAGCGTGAACACCCATGTCACGCTCTCGCCCAGCGAGAACGCCGCACCCGGATTGCGCGTGAGATACCACTGCAGCGCGTCGCCCCAGACCGGGACCGGCTGCTGATACGGCAACTCCGCCAGCGCGATGTTCTTGGTCAACTGATCGGCGGCCAGCGCCACCACCGCGAGGATCGCGATGATGGCGCCGGCCGCCGCAGTACGCAGTGGTCGCGTCAACGTCCCGGGCTCAGGAGGCCGGAACCGGGGTGGCACCCGAGGTGCCCGCGATGTCGAGGTCCTTGAGCTTGTCCTCGATGAACGTGCGCAGCTGGTTGCGGTAGTCGCGCTCGAACTGGCGCAGCTCGCTGATCCGCCCTTCCAGCGTGGCGCGCTCGCCCTCGAGGCGTGCCGCCTCTTCGCGGGCGCGGTTCTCGGCCTCGGCGACGATCGAGGTCGCCTGCGCCTCCGCCTCGGCGATCAGCTTGTCCTTTTGCGCGATGCCCTCGGCGACGTGCTCGTCGTGCAGGCGCTGGGCGAGCTCGATAATGCCCGCCGACGCGGCGGCGGGGGCGAGATCGGCGGCGGGCGCGGCAGCGGCAGGGGCCTCGGTGGCCGGCCTGGCTTCGGCCGGTGCCTCGTCCTCCACCTGCACCTCGGCCTCTTCGACGACCGCGGCCGGCGGCGGCGACGCATCGCCGGACTCGTACGCGGCGAGCTTCGCCTTCAGCTCCTCGTTCTCCGCGAGTGCCTTGCGCCACTCGACCACGATCTCGTCCAGGAAGTCATCGACCTCGTCCGGGTCGAACCCCTCTTTGAATCGGACGTGCTGGAACTGTTTCGTGACGACGTCTTCAGGGGTCAAAGCCATGGTGTTGTCCTCTTTCGGGGCTCAGGCACGGGTAAAACTTTACAACCCGCGGTTTCCGGGCCGTAGCCACTCAGCATAATAGCCGTCGTCCGAGAGTGCGCTCATAGCAACAAAACAGTGCGTACAACCGACAGCAGGACAAAACACAGCAACATCGTCAACGCGAACCCCAGGTCGAGGGCGACCGGACCGATGCGCAACGGGGGGATCAGACGGCGGAAAAACTTGATCGGAGGATCGGTGACCGTGAAGACGATCTCGGCGAGCACCAGCCCGAAACCGCGCGGCCGCCACTCCCGATTGAACATGGGGATGTACTCCATGATCAACCGAGCCAACATCAGGAGAATGTAGATCAGCAGCAGGACGTTCGCGATCGCCGCGACGGTCTGCAGGACGGCCACGGGTTACTGCGGGAAGGGGGTCGTCTCGGGGTCGGCCTGGGCGACGGCCCCGTCACCGGAGACCGCGACGTTCTCGGGCGACAGCAGGAACACCTTGCTCGTCACCCGCTCGATGCGACCGTACAGACCGAGGGACAGCCCGGAGGCGAAGTCGATCAGCCGGCGCGCGTCGGCGTCGCTCATCTGCGAGAGGTTGATGATCACCGGAATGCCGTTGCGGAAGTTCTCGGCGACGATCTGCGCATCGCGGTACTGCTTCGGGTGCACCGTCACGATCTCGTTGACGGTCCCGGCGCTGGGCTGACGGACGACGGCGGGGCGATGGATGGGAGTCACGGGAGCAGCTTTCTCGGTCGTGCGCTCGCGACGCGCGGGGGCCTGTTCGGGCTCGTCGTAGCCCTCTTCCTCATCGGCGAGGCCCAGGTACACCATGGTCTTCTTCAGGGGGTTCGACATCGCATCCTCCGTTTGCTGTCGTCGTTTCGAGGTTATCCGCGCTCCGGGCGTGGACCGGTGATTGCCGATCCGATCCGTAGGTGTGTCGCGCCCGCGGCGATCGCCTCGGCAAAGTCGCCGGTCATCCCGGCAGAGATCCAGTCCGCCGCGGGAGCCACGCCGCGCACGGCGGCGGCGCTGTCTGCGAGGCGCTCGAACGCACGCGCTGCCGGCTCGTCCCGGGGCGCCACCGCCATCACACCGCGCAACCGCAACGACGGGCAGTGCGCCAGGATGTGCTCGGCGAGAGCGGCGGCGTCGCCCGGCGGCGCGCCACCGCGTCCGGGATCGTCGGTCAGGTTGACCTGCACGAGGACGTCCAGCTGTGCCGCGTCCTCGCCGGCGCCGTGCAGCGCGTCTGCGAGGCGGATGCGGTCGACCGAGTGGACGGCATCGGCATCGGCGCGGATGTGCCGCGCCTTGTTCGTCTGGGCCTGCCCCACGAAGTGCCACCGCAGATCGGCGAGGTCGGAAAGGTCCCCGCGCTTGGCGTGCAGTTCCTGCTGCCGGTTCTCCCCGACGTCGCGCACCCCGAGCCGGTGTAGGTCGGCGACCATCGCGGCGGGGTGGAACTTGGTCACGACGATCCGGGTGAGCTCTTCCGGCGCGCGACGCGACGCCCGCATCGCGTCGGCGATGCGGGCGTCGACGTCGGAAAGACGCTCGGCAAGACGCATGGAGCGGTACCCGCCCGTGGCTACTTCAGGAAGTCGGGAATGTCCAGGTCGTCATCCCCGAAGGCGGAGTCGAACGACTCGGATGCCGACGGCACCGCGACCGGCACGGGTTCCTTCGCCTCGACGGCGTCGAGATCGGCGGCGAGTGTCGTCGCCGGGATGTCCGGCAGCACCGGGACGCTGGCGGGGCGGCTCGCCGTGATCGGCTCGACCTTGACCTGGGGCTCGCCGCCGTCGAAGCCGGCCGCGATCACCGTGACCCGCACCTCGTCGCCGAGGGTGTCGTCGATCACGGTGCCGAAGATGATGTTCGCCTCGGGGTGCGCGGCTTCCTTGACCAGTTGGGCGGCATCGTTGATCTCGAAGATGCCCAGGTTGGAACCACCCTGAATCGACAGCAGCACGCCGTGCGCCCCCTCGATCGACGCCTCCAACAGCGGCGACTCGACGGCGAGCTCAGCGGCCTTGATCGCGCGATCGGCGCCGCGCGAGGAGCCGATGCCCATCAGCGCCGACCCGGCGCCCTGCATCACCGACTTGACGTCGGCGAAGTCGAGGTTGATCAGACCCGGCGTCGTGATGAGATCGGTGATGCCCTGCACACCGGCCAGGAGCACCTGGTCGGCCGTGGCGAACGCCTCGACCATCGAGATGCCCCGGTCGCTGATCTCCAGCAGACGATCGTTGGGCACGACGATGAGGGTGTCGACCTCTTCCTTCAGCTTCGCGACGCCCTGCTCGGCCTGCTGCTGACGCCGGCGGCCCTCGAACGAGAACGGCTTGGTGACGACACCGATCGTGAGCGCCCCGATCGACTTCGCGATGCGGGCCACGACGGGCGCACCACCGGTGCCGGTGCCACCGCCCGCGCCCGCGGTCACGAACACCATGTCGGCGCCCGCGAGGGCCTCTTCGATCTCCTCCGCGTGATCCTCGGCGGCACGACGGCCGACCTCGGGGTCCGCTCCGGCGCCGAGTCCGCGAGTCAGCTCACGGCCGACGTCGAGCTTG
>NZ_JBKEAY010000035.1:0-8997 GCF_047972865.1 Microbacterium sp. | reverse complement strand
TTCCTGCTCCTATTCTCTCAGACCCGCTCACGGAAGTCTCGGGACTACAGCCCGCGTGCTGGCCCCTCGCGGCGCGGGTCGTGTTCGAAGCGGTCGCGGAGCTGCTGCGCTCGCTCTGCTGACGGTCGCTGACTCATGGGACAACGCCGACCGCGAAGCGGAAGGCGTTCTGCAAGTAGTCGCCGTCCGCATTCCCGAACGGGCGAGCTGCACGCACGATCGCTGCATCCTGAGCGGTACTTCTCATAGCGCTGTCGCCCAGCAGCACGCCGCGGATCAGAGTCTCATCGTCGGGGGACTCGCCAGTTGACGGGGGTCAGGCCAGAAGCGATCACGGTGATGCCCGCGTTGACCAAGAGCCGTTCTAAGCCGCCCTCACAGCGGTAGTCCTCATCAACCGTCTTGCTCGGGCCGATGAGCGCCGCTTCCACGGTCTCAATGTCGTTGTGACGTGACTCGGCCCAGTTTGCAATGCCGATCCGTCCTCCAGGGAGAAGCACCCGGGCCGCCTCGTACCTCCGGGCGATCGACATGACGCTTCCGCCATGCGCCCGACCCGTGTGAGTCGCGTCTGGCGGACCGATCCCGACGTCAACGGGCCGAAGCCCGAGGGCCGGGTGCGCGGCATCATCGAGGTGCTCCTCGGCACCGCTCTGCGCGTCGGCGAGTGCCTCGCGCTTCCCGTGCGCGATGGCGACGGCGCGGGGCACGGCACGCGAGCGTCTACGCTGGAAGACCCGAGGGGGGTGCACTTCTTGCGTGCGCGCCCGCATCTGTCCAAGGAGAATCACATGTCACGCAAACTCAGCACTCCCGCCTTGCTTGGGGCGATCACACTCGCTCTCGTCGGACTCACCGGCTGCGGCTCGGCCACCACAGGGCAGGAGGCACCGGAAGGTGCCCCAGCGAACTCCACCCAGAGCGTCGACGAGGCCTGTCGGATCGCGAACGCCGAGATGAGGGCCATCATGCGGGAGTTCTCCGGGTCGGTCGCTCAGATGAACGCCGCGGTGCAGTCGGGCGACACGTCGGGTGTGGAAGAGCTGATCGAGTCCTTCTCGGAGAAGGTCGATACGGTCTCCGCTCAGGTGACGAACCCCGAGGTTGCGGACGCCTTCGGCGGCTTCTCGACGGCGTGGTACAACTTCGCGGATACCTACGACGAGCTGCTGACGGTGGTCGCCGATCAAGACCTCGACGCTCTGCTCAAGGTGAACGGCGAGATCGCTGACGCGACCGATGCGTTGAACGACGCGGGCACCGCGATGGGCGAATACTGCAACTGATGGACAGCTGATCCGTCGAGAGCGGTCGCGTGCGCGGGATTCGAGTCCCCACTGCGCGACCGCTTGGCTGTCCCACTGGCAGATGGGGTCTTGAGCGGATCGTCAGTCAGCAGGAGCTTTGGTATCAGCGGCAGCGCTGCCTGTGGTGGACGCGCGTCGCACGCAGCACTGCTCGACCACGTGCGCTGGACAGCCGCATATAGTTGGCCGGATGCGATCATGCCGGAGGTGTCAATGCTGATCATGGTCACCTACGAGCCCGAACCGGGTCCCGAGGTCGACGCGTCGGTGCTGGGGTTCTTACTGCACAAGCATCCTGGCAAGGTGCAGACCTTCTCTGCACCGGTGGGCGACATCCATGTGTTCTATCCCGAGGCCACGCCCGACAGATGCACGGTCGCCGTTCTGGTCGAGGTCGATCCGATCGGTCTTGTGCGCAACAAGCGATTCCGCGGCGACGCCGGGGCTCTGGATCACTACGTCAACGACCGGCCGTTCGTGGCTTCGAGCATGCTGGCGGTCGCGATCGGCACCGTGCTCCGTACGGCCATGACGGGGCGCAGCGATACCTATCCCCACCTTGCCGCGGCTCCGCTGCCGCTGCGGATCGAGATCCCGGTCGTGTCGACCCGCGGGGGCGAAGACGATCTCGTGCGCCGGCTTTTCGCGCCCTGCGGCTGGACGGTGGCGGAGAATCGGCTCCCGCTCGACCCTGAGTTCCCAGAGTGGGGCGACTCCCGATACAGCTCGGTCGTCCTCGTCGGAAGCATCCGGCTCGCCGAGGCGCTTCGTCAGCTCTACGTGCTGCTCCCCGTCCTCGATGACGCAAAGCACTACTGGGTCGGAGACGATGAGGTAGCGAAGCTCGAACGCGCGGGCGAGGGCTGGCTGGCGCAGCATCCGGAACGCGATCTGATCACGCGTCGATATCTGCTGCATCAGCGCTCGTTGCTCGCGCCCGCGCCGGAGGCCGACAACGCATCGGCCGAGACCCCGCTTCGTGTCCACCGCGCCGAGGCCGTCTTGACCGCTCTGCATGACTCAGGCGCTCGACGCGTCGTCGACATGGGGTGCGGCCCGGGTGCGCTGCTCGCCCGTCTCGCGAAGGATCGCTCGTTCACGAAGATCGTCGGGGTGGACGTCTCGGCTCGCTCGCTGGAGATCGCGGCGCGTGTGCTCCGGCTGGATGCGGCATCCGACACCGAGCGTGAGCGCGTCGTGCTCCTCCACGGGTCGATCGTCTATCGCGACGACCGCATCGCGGGATACGACGCGATGGTGCTGATGGAGGTCATCGAGCACGTCGACCCCTCCCGCCTCAGCGCGCTCGAGGACGCCGTGTTCGGCCACGCCCAACCCGCATCGGTGATCGTCACCACCCCGAACGCGGAATACAACGCGTTGTATCCGGCCCTGGCCGCGGGCGGGTTCCGCCACAGTGACCACCGGTTCGAGTGGACGCGCGCGCAATTCCGCAGCTGGGCCGACGGCGTCGCTGAGCGTCACGGTTACGTCGTCGAGTACCGATCCGTCAGCGGCGAGGATGCCGCCTTCGGCGCCCCGACTCAGCTCGCACTCTTCCGGACTGAGGCTGCCGCATGACCGCCCTCGACATCCCCGAACTGTCACTGGTCGTTCTCATGGGTGCTTCTGGCTCCGGCAAATCCACCTTCGCGCGTCAGCACTTCGGCCCTTACGAGACCCTCTCGAGCGATGCATTTCGTGGCCTCGTCTCGAACGACGAATCGGACCAGTCCTCGACCGCAGCCGCCTTCGACGCCCTGCAGTACGTTGCGAGCAAGCGGCTGGAAGCCGGCCTCCTCACTGTGATCGATGCCACGAGTGTGCAGCCCGACGCGCGTCGCCGCCTGGTGGAGCTCGCGAGGGCCCATGACGTGCTGCCCGTCGCGATCGTCTTCGACCTACCCGAGTCGGTGAGCGTGGCGCGCAACGCGGCGCGCACCGACCGGGATATCCCCGCCGGAGTCGTGAAGCGGCAGAGTGACCAGCTCCGACGGAGCATGCGGCACCTGACGAAGGAGGGTTTCCGGAAAGTCCATGTGCTGCGGACGCTCGACGATGTCGCGGCTGCGAGCATCACGCGGACCAGGCTTCTCAACGACCGCAGCGACGAATATGGGCCCTTCGATGCCATCGGAGACGTTCACGGCTGCCGTGCCGAGCTCGAGGCGCTGCTCGCTCGACTCGGTTACGAGATCACACGCGACGATCAGGGTCGGCCGAACGATGCGCGTCACCCTGAAGGTCGTCGCGCGATCTTCCTTGGCGACCTCGTCGATCGTGGCCCCGACGTCGTCGGCGTGCTGCGCCTCGCCATGGGGATGGTCGGTTCAGGCAACGCTCTCGCGATCCCCGGTAACCACGAGGCGAAGCTGGTCCGGGCGCTACGGGGCGCAAAGGTGACGGTGTCCCACGGTCTGGAGGAGACACTCGCCCAACTCGCGGGTGAGTCGGCGGAGTTTCGCGAGCAGGTCGCGGCGTTCTGCTATGACCTCGTGTCCCACCTCGTCCTCGACGACGGAAAGCTCGTCGTCGCACATGCGGGGCTCAAGCAGCAGTACCACGGCCGCGCCTCCGGGCGGGTGCGCGCATTTGCCCTCTATGGCGAGACGACCGGGGAGAGCGATGAGTTCGGCCTGCCGATCAGGTACCCGTGGGCGCAGGACTACCGCGGGAAGGCCGTCGTGCTCTACGGGCATACGCCAGTTCCCACAGTCGAGTGGATCAACAACACAGCCTGCCTCGACACAGGCTGCGTATTCGGCGGAGCGCTCTCGGCGATGCGGTACCCCGAGCGCGAAGTGGTTTCGGTGCCGGCCGAGCGGGTCTGGTGCGAGCCGGTCCGCCCGCTCGGCAGTGTGGCGCCGGTGCGCGCCGACGGGGTGCTCGATCTCTCCGACGTTCAGGGAAAGCTCATCATCGAGACGAGCCTTCACGGGCGGGTGGGCATCAAGGAGGCGCAGTCCGCCGGAGGACTCGAGACGATGAGCCGGTGGGCTGCCGACCCTCGGTGGCTGATCTATCTGCCGCCGACGATGTCGCCGCCGCAGGCGTCCGAGCGTGAGCGGTACCTGGAGCATCCCGACGAGGCTTTCGCATACTTCCGCGGGCAGGGCGTCACAGAGCTGATCTGCGAAGAGAAGCACATGGGTTCGCGGGCCATGGTGCTGCTTGTCCGCGATCCAGCCCGCTTCGGAGCTTCCGACAACTGGCGGGGGGCGATCCTCAGCCGCACGGGCAGGCCCTTCTTTGAACCCGAGGCCGAAGCTCGGATGCTCGATGCGCTCGACAAGGCAGTCGCATGGGCGGGCGTGTGGGATGAGATCGGCGGCGACTGGGTTCTCCTTGACGGGGAGATGCTGCCGTGGTCGATCAAGACGGGCGACCTCATCCGGAGTCACTACGCGTCGGTCGGCGCTGCCGGTGTGACGGCGACAGCCGCGGCGACGTCCGTCCTCTCGCGGGCCGCGGCGTCGGGACTCGATGTCGGTTCGCTTGCGAGGCGCGCCCGCGCGAGGGCAGACAACGTCGAGCGATTCCGCGGCGTGTACCGGCGTTACGTCGGAGATCCGGGGGAGGCGCGGTTCGCGCCGTTCCAAGTGCTCGCGTCGGGTAACGCGACGTTCGAATCACGTGACCATGGCTGGCATTTGGCGATCGCCGACCGCCTCGTTTCGGCAGATCCGAAGGTGCTGACGCCGACGGGACGTCTGCGTGTTGATCTCGGCGACCCTGTCTCGGTCGACGCGTCTGTTGCCTGGTGGGAGCGCCTCACCGAGGCGGGAGGTGAGGGGATGGTCGTCAAGCCCTTTGCGAACCTCACCCGCAGCGGCAAAGGTCTCGTGCAGCCGGGGATCAAGGTGCGCGGTCGAGAGTACCTGCGCCTCATCTACGGACCGGACTACACCGACACGGGGAGTCTCACACGGCTGCGGGACCGAGACACCGGGCACAAACGGTCTCTCGCCGCGCGCGAGTACGCGTTGGGAATCGAGGCGCTGCGTCGCTTCACTGCGGGGGAGCCGTTGTGGCGCGTGCACGAAGCGGTGTTCGGCGTGCTCGCCCTCGAATCAGAACCGATCGATCCGCGGCTGTAGCTTCTCGGGTGCGCTGAGCAACCCGGTGGATCGGGATGGGGCCGGTGCCGTCGACCGCATCGCCGGCACGCGTCTTCTGGGAAGCCGGGGCTGCTCGTGCGGAGCGTCGAGAACACACGCCACCCGCTGAGGAAGCCGTCGCGTGGGCAGCTTCGCGTTTGTGGTTGCGATACCGTCGGTCTATGCGCTCGCTTCCTCCGTCGCTGGACGCGCAGGTCGTCGCTGAGATCGATCGTCGATTGAGGGCGGTTGAAGACGATCACCAGGTCCGCATCCCCTGGGCGATCGAGAGCGGCAGCCGAGCATGGGGATTTCCTTCGCCGGACAGCGACTACGACTGCAGGTTCCTCTTCGTTCGTCGCCGTGATCACTACGTGACGCTCTGGCCGCGGCGGGATGTGATCGAGACACCGCTCGACAAGGTCTTCGATGTGAACGGGTGGGACCTGGCCAAGACCGTCCGACTGATCGCGAAGGGCAACGCGACCGCGATCGAGTGGTTGCGTTCACCGATCATCTATACGGGCGACCCGGTTTTTCGCGATGCGCTCGTCGCGCTCACAGACCAGATCGCCGAGCGCAGCGCCATCGGGCGTCACTACCTCCACGTCTGCATTCGGCAGCGGACGGGCATGGTGACGCTCAAGCGGTTCTTCTACGCGTTGCGGCCCGCCGCAGCGTTGAGGTGGCTCGAAGTGCATCCGACGAGCACGGTTCCGCCGATGGACTTGCCCACCCTGCTGGAGGAGGGCGACGTGGACGCGGACACGCGCGCTGCGGCGGACGAACTCATCGCGCTGAAGTCGCGCACCAGGGAACTCGGCACGCAAAGCCCACCGAGCATCCTCGAACGATTCGTGGCACGCGAACTCGATCACGCCGAGCACTTCGAATCGATGCCACCGACCGGCGACCAGGCGCGAAACCGGGCTCTCGCAGACGAGTTCTTCAGGTCACAGCTGGCCTGATGCTTGATTCGCGTCGCAGTGCGCGGGCCGGCTTACGGTGTCGGCAGCACTTCCAGGTGTTCCCGGATGCGGCCGGTGATCGCAAGCAGTCGACGACAATGCGCGGCGGCCCCGTGTGGCGAGCGCTGCTGGGTGCCAGGTCGCCTTGCCAGAACGACCTTGCAGCAGAAGTGGCGTAGCGGCAATTGGGAGGAGGATTCGTAGAGTCAGACGCATGAGTGAGAATGTGGAGAGTGCACCGTTGCAGGCGACCCCGTGGCGAGTCCGATGCTGCGCAACCTGCCGACTTCGCGGATCGAGGCGGCGATCGACCGCCGCCAGTTCGCGGTCATCCGAGCCGGCCGCTGAGGTCGTCGCACTCCCACACACCCGCTTCGTCGACGACGGTGAGTCGAGCCCAACCGCGCGGATGGCCGAAATCAGCCGTGTGCCACTCTCGACCGCGCAGACCCGGGTCGTCCCCGCCCGCCGCAAAGGACTGCTCCCGCCCGGCCGCCGAGGACGGGCCGGGTAGTCGGATGGTTACCAACGTCCACCAACGCCGGTACGCGGCGGCGTCGGCCGATGTCGCCGCGCTGGTTCTGACACTGGCGAGCACGGATGACCAACTAAGGCTGCGCACACACTCGAACACTGCTCGCCGAGAGCTCCGTACCGGCGCAGTTGCGGGGTTCGCCTCCTGCGCCGGATGGCCGAGAGAATCAGGCGCATCGGTGTCAGGCGACGTGAGCATCCGCGAACCTGAACGGATCGCGTGCTACCTCTTGTCCGCCCGTGCAAGGGCGGGCGGGGGCGCGGGCCGGTAGCGGAGCGCCGTCGCGCCTGAGCGGAAGTCGTGGCGGTCGACGAGTTCGAGCCGCACCCGCTCTCGCAGCCCGGCCAGCAGGGTCGGCCCGTGTCCGGCGAGTACGGGATGCACGACGAACTCGTATTCATCGATCAGCCCCTTATCGGCCAGCGCCAGTGGGAGGGTCACCCCGCCGACCGATATGCGCTCGCCTGGTTCCTCCTTTAGCCGTCGGACGGCTTGTTCCACGTCTCCGCGCACCAGTTCGGCATTCCAATCGACCTCGTCCAGAGTGCTGGAGACGACATACTTCGGTGTCCGATCGATGGCCTCGGCGAACGGGATCTCCCACCCGTCGAGCCAGTCGGGCCACGTGCCCGTCGGTGGCTTGCGCCACGCCGACTCCATCATCTGGTAGGTCACGCGGCCGTATAACAGTGCATCGGCTCCCTCCATCCGGGCGGTCCAGAACCGCATCAGCTCCTCGTCCGGCGCGACGCCTGCTTCGGGATGACAGCAACCGTCGAGCGTGACATTGATCGAGTATCGAAGTGCTCTCATGGTGATGCTCTCCGTAGGGTTCCGTGTGGGTGGTCTCCCGGTCACCGTGCCCGCTGAGTGCAATCTACCTCGCGGATGCGCCTCGCGACCTGCTCGGCGGGGGCTGTCGGGGGGCGGCACCGGGGGTTATGCTCACGCCATGGCTCAGCTCGTTCTCACGGTGGTCGGCGCCGACCACGCTGGGCTCGTTCGTTCCCTGGCCGCGTGCATCGCTGAACACGGCGGCAACTGGGAACGCAGCGAGCTCGCCGAACTCGCCGGCACCTTCGCCGGTATCGTCCTGGTGAGCGTCCCCGACGAGGGTGCCGAAGCCCTGGGCGCGGCGCTGGCCGGACTCGACGAGACCCTTCGTGTCACGACCCACCCGGGATCGTCGGCGACCCCGGTCTCGGTTCCCCGGCGCCGTTTCACCGTGCTCGGTAACGACCGTCCCGGGATCGTCCGCGACGTGACGACCGCCGTCAGCGCTCACGCGCTCTCGATCGACCGATTCCGCAGCCGCACCGTGGATGCCGCGATGTCCGGCGGCACGCTCTTCGAGGCCACTGTCGACGTGCGCATCCCCGACGCCGCCGCCTCCGACGCCCTGACCGCGGCACTGGAAGGTCTCGCCGGCGAGATCCAGGTGGATGTCGCGATCGCCTGACGTGTCGGACCGTGCGGCTCGGCTGCTCACCGCGCGGTGAGGCATCGCCCTCACGGCACGAAACTCGCGAGTTTCCCCCGGTCGGTCTTCTCCGCCGACGTGATCCAGCGGGTCGCGTACGCGAGCACCGACACCGATCGGTAAGCTGTGCGGCTGAACCATTGGCATTTTCAACGAAACGGAACCACATGCACCGCACCCGCACCATGACGCTGCTCACCATCGGAGCACTGAGCGTGGCTGCCCTGACCGGATGCTCGGGGGAACAGTCCGTCGCCGATGCATGCTCGAGTTCGAACACCGTCGTCGAGAGCACGCTCAATGAAGCGTCGACCACGCTTCAGACCGAACTTTCCGCAGCTAACTACAATACGGTTGAATTAGGGGACGATTTGGACGGCTGTGATGCCGGCGGCGGTGGGTTGGGGCCAGTTGCGGTGGCGGGCGCGTTTGACGTGCCATCGGGTGTATTTGCGTTTGACGACGCGGGGGTTGGAGCGGGGCTTGCGTTTGGGTAGCAGCCTGCGGGTGAGTTCGTTGATCGCGTGGTGCCAGAGCCGTGCGAAGACGTTCTCGCGGTCAGGGTGCTGAGGGGGGAAAGGCGCCTTGCTGGGCGATGGAGCGGCGGGAG
>NZ_JBKEAY010000008.1:0-15800 GCF_047972865.1 Microbacterium sp. | reverse complement strand
GGAGCGGGATGTGCGTCGGTTGAACCGGAACTCGAACTCGTCGAGATACTCCTGCAGGTGCTCGGTTCCCGCCGATCCTTGATGCGTGCCCGCCAGCCACCGCTTGACCAGAGAAGCCACTCGGTGCACTCCGGGCAGCAACGTCGAGATGTCCATCCCTGCTCGCTTGGCTTCGGATTGGTTGCGCGGCTCATGGGTGTATCCCCGCTGGGCGAGCCCACGGTACGCACCCCATCCGTCGGTGACGATGTGAGCGCCAGGCTCGACGGCGTCGCTGACGAACGCCTCAAGAGTCTCGCCGGATGCGTCGGGGATCACCTGCATCCGACACCGCCCGAAGCCCCCTTCCCTCGGCACTTTCGATCGCCACGGCGACCAGTGACTTCTTCCCGCGTGCACGACCACCAGCCAGGCCCTCCTCATGGCCGCCGATGTAGGTCTCGTCGACCTCGACCCGGCCGGACAGCTTCTCCCGCCCCGGACGACGCAGCACCCTGCGCAGGCGATGCAGCATCGACCACGCTGTCTTGTACGAACCGATCTCCAGGGTCCGTTGCACGCTCAGCGCGGAGACGCCGTCCTTCGCGGTCGCGAACTCCCAGCACACCTCGAACCACACCGTCAGCGGTGTGCGCCGCCGATCGAACAGCGTCCCTGCCGTCACCGCAGTCCGCCTCCCGCAGCCGGAGCACTTGTATCGGCCATCGCCGACGCGCCAGCCACCGCTGCCGCCACACGCCGGGCACACGAAACCCGCGGGCCAGCGCAGCCAGTCGAGGTAATCGAGGCACGCCTCGTCAGCGCCGAACCAGGACCGGAACTCGCCGGCCGAGCGAGGGTAGTCCACGCCACCCCGTGGCCGGGCGATGTCACGATCCATCCCACCAGACCAGTCCGCTCAAATGAATACCCCGTAGTCCGTGTTTTAGCTCGGTCCTGAAAAGGGCTGGCGAGAGGCCCGGAACTGCAGGTTTCTGCAGCTCCGGGCCTCTTTTCGTGCCTTCTCCGACGAGACAGAGGAGGACACCGATGAACACCAGTACCCGTTCGATGGGGCACGCCGAGGGCACGTGCGCACCTTTCCGATGGAAGCGGGGTGGCCCGTCGCCCGAAATCCGGGATCGGCGTGCCCCTGATGTCGTGCCCCTTCGTGCCCTTCGAGGTGCGAAGGCGACTCCTGGAACCACGGGATCTCGCGGTTCTTTCCCTCCAACCGGCGCGAGGGGCACGGAGGGGCACGACGGCCCGCTCCGGTCCATGAGCGCCGTCAAGGGCATGATGAGCATCACGAAGCAGGAGAGCCATGAGTCGGCTTCGCTGATCTTCTCCCGCAATTGTGCGGCGGAGTAGTTCGTGATCCATCCGGGGCTTCCTATCTGGATCCACCAGCTCTCCTCGAGCGTCCCGATGTCGACCGGGTCGAATCCGATCTCGTCGACGAACTCGGTCACCAGGTGTTTGCTGGACGGGTCGTCGCCTGCGACGGCGATCCCTCGCCGGTCCGGCGCGCCCGACGGCCGCGCATCGGCGGGGATGTCGGACCACACGATGTGGTTGAGCGCTTTGACGATGTGTGCTTCCGGTACCGCCCGTTGGAGGTGAACCGAGGTTGGCACGCGATCACCATCCACGGCAGGGATGACGCCGTCGCGGGGTGCGTAGTAGTTGGTGGCATCGAGCACCACCTTTCCGGCCATGTCGGCGACCGGGAGAGCGTCGATCGCGTCGAAGGTCACGGCGATGACGACGATGTCGCCCTTGCGAGCGGCTCCGGCGGCGGTGTCGCTGTTGGCCAACGGGCCGAGCTCCTTGACGACGGGCTCCAGGGTTTCGGGGCTGCGGCTGTTGCTGAGCACGACGGGGTGCCCCTGTCGCACGGCCAAACCGGCGATGGCCTGCCCGATACGTCCGGCCCCGATGATGCCGATAGTCGATTTGGTCACGGCCTAGTTCCTTCCGAACGAGTTCAATGGCTCTCGGCGGCCACGGGTTTGCTCACCGCGTCCGTGGTGCTAGACGTCTTGGCAGTGGTTGAGGCGCCGGGCAGGAAGATTGCGACGACGACGGCGACGGCGAGCACGATGATGCCGTTGGCTGCGACAGCCGTGGTCAAACCGTCCAAGAGCGCGCCGGGGTCTTCGGCGGCGCGGTTCCCGATGCCGATGGCGAGGATGGTCGCCATGATCGGAGTGCCCAGCGCGAGTCCGACCTGCTGGCTCGTGGTCGTCAGACCGGTTGCCAGGCCCTGTTCGCTGTCGGGCAGGCCCGACGTCGAGGTGACGGTGTAGCCGACGATGGAGCCGATGTGCCCGAGTGCACCGATGACGATGCCCACGAGGATGAGCACGAGCGAGGTCATGTTCGGTCCTGCGAAGGCGAGCACGATCGACCCGACGCCTTGGAAGACCAGTGCCGCCACGACCAGGCTCTTCTGACCGAACTTGGCGATGATTCGTGGCGTGAAGTTCGCGGCCACGACGGAGACGATGCCGATGACGGCGATCACCAGACCGGTGAGGGCTGCGTTGAGTAGGAGCACGTCCTGCAGGTAGAGAGTCAGCAGGTAGGTCAGTGACGACATCATGGAGAACGTTGTGAGGCCGGCGAGGTTGCCGAAGGCGACGGTGCGCTTCCGAAGGATACGGACAGCGACCAGGGGCGAATGTGCTCGTGATTCGACCCAACCGAAGATCAGCAGGAGCACCACGGCGGCCGCGAGCCACGGGTAGGGGTCGATCACGCTCAGGCCGCTCTCGCCGGCGATGGTCAAGCCGAATACGAGGGAGGCAAGCGCCGCGCTGATCAGCACCGCGCCGGGCAGGTCGAGGCGGGGTCGCTCGTTCGGACGCGATTCAGCGAACAGGATCGGGGTGAGGATGAGCACCACGATGGCGACCGGGATGTTGATGAAGAACGCCCACCGCCAGCTCAGCCCGCTCGTGAGCACGCCGCCCAGGAGCGCGCCCGCGGTGAAGCCCGCCGAGATCAAGGCACCGTTGATGCCCAGAGCCCGTGAGCGGCGGGGGCCTTCCTCGAACGAGGTCGTCAGCAGCGACAGGGCGGTCGGAGCGACTGCCGCAGCGCCGAAGCCCTGCACGATGCGGCCGGCGATCAGCAGCCAACTGGTCTCAGCGACGCCGCCGATGAGGGAGCCGACGCCCAGCAGGGAGATGCCGGCGATGAAGAACAGGCGCCTGCCCACGAGATCGCCCAGGCGTCCGAAGAGCAGCCCGAATCCGGCCGCAGGCAGGGCGAACGCGGTGATGATCCACTGCAGGTCCTGCACCTGGATGCCGACGTCGCGCCCGATCTCGGGAAGTGCGACGTTGAGCACGGAGAAGTCCACGGCAAGGGTGAAGCTCGCACTGAGGAGAACGAGCAGTTTCCACCGTTCGCGAGCAGTGAGCCGTGTTGAAGCCGAAGTTGGCATAGTGGGTCTACCTTTCGTGATTTTCGTGTCTTGTGGTCGTACGGTCCGGGGCATCAAGCACGTGGGCCGGGATGGGGTCGGTGCCGCTGAAGTGACCCTCCTCGATGACGTGTCCGTCAGGTCGCACGAGGAAGAAGTGAGGCCTGCGTCCCAGGCCGAGCGTCGAGGCCGGTGAGGCGATGCCGGCAAGATTCCGGACGACGTGATGCGTCCGCTGTCCGACCTGCGCGACCACGTTGTCCCAAGCACGGGGGCTCGTCGCGCCGGGCCAGAGGAAGAGCGTGTATCTGTTGGCGTCGTGGACTGGCCAGCTCGACCATGGTGCGCGCTCCGGGGCATAGCCCGTGAACGAGGGGAAGCGGGCACCCAGCCGAGATCGCCGTGCCGACGTGCCCCCGATCGGATACCGCGTGTCGAGTTGAGCGATGACATCGACCAGGTTCGGCCGGCGTCGTTTCCGCGTCGACAAGAAGATTTCGGCGTCACGTTTCAGGCTCTGGGCCGGGCCTCGGGCGGCTGACCATCGTGCCAGCCGGCCGGAGGTGGCCGAGACGCGTCCCGCAGCCCAGCGACGCTCGGAGTCGTAGCTGGACAACAGTTCTTCTGAGGCCCTGCCGTCGATCACATGGGCGAGCTTCCAGCCGAGGTTCGCTGCGTCCTGGAGGCCGGTGTTCATTCCTTGGCCGCCGGCGGGGCTCATCACGTGGGCGGCGTCTCCGGCGAGGAGGACACGCCCATCCTTGAACCGGTCCGCGGTGCGGAACCGCACGTCGAAGGCCGTCGACCACTCAGGTTCGCGTACATCCGTGACCAAGCGCGTGTTCTCGGTCAGCATCCGGCGGAAGAACTCGCGGTCAGGCTCAGGAGCATCGTTGGGCATCGACACGGCGATTCTCATCGTGTCCTCGGTGAACGGGGAGATGCCGATGGCGGCAGAGTCGGAGTAGAAGTAGTGCAGCATCCGCGTCGACAAGTTGCCTACGATGCCGGCGTCTCCAATGCCGAACCGCGCGACTCCGGTCGGACCGGTGAAGCCGATCCCCGCGAGTTCACGGACCGTGCTGTGCGCGCCGTCGGCGCCGACGACCCACTTGGCTCGAATCTCCTTCTCACCGGCATCGGTTCGCACAACCAGGTAGACGCCCGCGCTGTCTTGCGTCAGCCGAACGAGCTCGCCCTCGCGCCGAAGAGGGCCAAGCAGGGCCTCGTACCGATCGATGAGCACTCGTTCGGTGATCTCCTGTGACACCGCCAAGCCGAAGGGGTAGGGCGCTTCTCGGATCGTGGAGAAGCGCAGCTGACCGAGTTCACCTGGATTCGAGTGGAAGGCCACGCCCTCGATGGCTCGACCGCGGTCCATCAGCTCGTCGGCAACACCGACTCCATGCAGCAGTTCCAGTTGACGCGGCCAGACGACCGAGGCGCGCGAGTGGCGCACCGGTCTTCGTGCCTTGTCGACCATCTGTACCGCGACGCCACGTTGGGCAAGATCAGCGGCAAGGTACAGGCCGACTGGACCTGCACCGATGATCACAACCTCAACTTCGTTCATTAACATCCCTCGCTAGCTCGACAACAACCCACTGTAACAGCAACCTGTCACGACATCGTAGGCTGTTACAATCGTCTGAACGGCGCACTTCGCGCATCGCGCGGCAGGCAGTGTTACGCCCATGATTGGATACATGACGTAAAGCTGTGAACTGTCAGGGAATTGATACATGACAGCTATAGACTATAGACTAGTCGACAGCCGTCGCCGTGAGAGATGGCTGAGTCGGCAAGAAGGGGGAGGACCGATGACCAGTCCAGCAATCGTGAGGAGCGCGCGGACGATAGACCGCAGGATCGTGCACCGCGCCCAGGTGCACGAAGTGTTCCTCACGGAGGTCGACGAGCAGGACGGCTCATTCCTCGCGCAGTTGCCGAGCACGCACGCCTACTTCTGCGACAGCGCGTCCGCGCGCCACGGATTGGTCGACATCCTCACGCTCATGGAGGCATGTCGCCAGGCCGCGACGGCGGCGGCACATCTGTTCTGGGGCGTGCCCGACGACCGGCAGTTCGTCCTCACCCAATGGAAGGCGTCGTTCCCGGTCGCGACGCGGCCGCGATACGGCGTCGACCCGGTCGACCTGCGTATGGACGTCACCTTGGAGCGGCCGCAGCGCATGCGCGAGACGCTCACCGGAGGGACCACCCGCGTGACGGTCTCCTCGCCGTACGACGGCGAACCTCTCATCGGAGCCCTCGAGCTGGACGTTCGCTACGTCAGCAAGGAGACCTACCAGTTTCTCCGCAGCGGCGCTCGCGGGGGAGCACCACTGCCCACCAGCATCACGTGCTTGCCGGAACGGATCGCCGCCGATCCCCGCGACGTGGGATGCACGCGAGAGGACAACGTGGCCATCGGCCTGCCTGCCTTCACCGCGGACGGGGGCCGCGCTTCACTGCGACTCCCGTTCCACAACCGCAGCATGTTCGACCACGCTCAGGACCACGCACCCGCGATGGTCATGGTCGAAGCGGCACGTCAGCTCGTGCACGCGACCTGCCCCACCGCACCTGCAGCGCATGCTCTGCTCTCCGAGGTCGATGGCGACTTCGGCACCTACGTCGAACTCGACACCTCCACGCTGCTGGTCGCCAGCGTCCGTGCCGACCCGGACCCGGATGGACAGACGACGACAGACGTGCAGATCACCCAGGACTCGCGTGACGCCGCGTCGATCGTCCTGACGTTCGACTCCCACCACACCACTACCAACAGGAAGGAGGGCCGGCCATGAAGATCCCGCCGGACATTTCTATCGCAGGCCTGCACACGGCCCTGGCGCCGACGGTCGCAACGGCGACCGCTCTCGAAGAAGGCAAGGTCGCGCGTTTGGTCGCCGAGACCGTCGGCGCCCGCCAACTACCCGCCGCAACCGAACCGGGAGCTCCCCGGCTGGCGATCGAAGCCGCGCACGCCGCGATGGAGGGAGCCCGGATCCAGGGCGAGGAGATCGACATCCTCGTCCACGCGTGGATCCACCACCAGGGCCACGACTTCTGGTCGCCCGCCCACCACATCGCCCACGAGGTCGGCGCGGACAACGCCCTCCCCGTGGGGGTTCAGACGATGTGCAACGGCGGCGAGACAGCCATCGAAATCGCCGTCGCCCGGTTGATCTGCGACCCCGACGCGACCACGGCCGTGGTGACCACCGCGGACATCTTCGCCGGCGGATTCGACCGATGGAACAGCGACTCCTTCCTCTGGTACGGCGACGCCGGAACGGCCCTCGTGCTGACCACCGAACCGCGCCCCGGCCACCCCAAGCTCCTCGCATGCGCCGCAACCACCGTCCTCGACGGCGAAGGCCTGCACCGCGGAAGCGACCCGTACACCTGGGCGCCCCGCCAGCACGGCGACATCGTCGACGTGAGACGGACGAAGAAGGCTCACCTCCAGTCCGGCAGCGGCGATGCCTTCAACACGAGCATGCGAGACGCACTCCGGCACGTCATCCGCACTGCCGTCCACGACGCAGGCCTCAGCTTCGACTCGCCGCGCCTGCGCTTCCTCGCACTCCCGCGCGTCGGCCGCAAAGTCATCGGAGACCTCTATGTGCCCGCAGTGGAGGACCTCACCAACGCCGAGATCGTCTATCTCGGCGACCACAGCGGGCACCTGGGCGCAGGCGACACGCCCGCGAATCTCACCGACCTCATCGCGCAGGAGAACCACGCTCCCGACGACATCGGGCTGTTCGTTTGCGCTGGAGGCGGCTTCACCGTCTCGTGCCTCGCCGTCGAACTCGGCACGCCCGGCATCGCGACCGTTCACACCACCACCGACACCCATGCTCGGGTAGGAGTCGCATCATGACCCGCACCGCCGTCATCACCGCGACTGGGTCGGCTGTGCCCGCCCAGATCGAGACCAACGACATGCTTGCCGAGCGCCTCGACACCTCCGACGAGTGGATTCGTCAGCGCACCGGGATCGGGCAGCGATACGTCGCTACGACCGAGACCACCGCCGACCTTGCTGTCGCAGCGGGCAAGCAGGCACTCGATGCTCTGAGCGACGGTCCCGAGATCGACCAGCTCATTCTCGCGACCACCACACCAGATCGGGCCTGCCCGGCAGTCGCACCGGAGGTTGCCCATCGACTCAGCCTCGGAAGCATCCCCGCCTACGACGTCGCTGCCGTCTGCAGCGGATTCCTCTTCGCCTTGCGCATCGCACGGGACGCGATCCTGGCAGGCACCTCGCAGCGCATCCTCGTCGTCGCATCGGAGACATTCACCCGCCTGCTCGACTCCAACGACCGCGCCACCGTCGCGATCTTCGGCGACGGAGCCGGTGCAGTCATCGTCGAATCCGGCGACCCGTCATCCCCCGGAGCCGTGCACGACATCAGGGTTCGCAGCGACGGCGGCCTCGCCGACCTCATCACCGCCAACGGCAACCCGACGAGGCTGGACCCTCTCGATGAGACGCACGACCCCTACTTCCATATGCAGGGCCAGGCCGTTTTCCTCCACGCCGTGCTCAACATGGAAGAGATCACCCGCCAGAGCCTTGACGCTGTCGGCTGGGACGCAGAGAGCATCGCGCACTTCGTCGGCCACCAGGCCAACGCTCGCATCCTCCATGCCGTTGCCGACCGTCTCGACGTCAACGCGGCCAAGGTCAACCTCCACCTCGAGCACGTCGGCAACACCGCCGGCGCCTCGATCCCGCTCGCGCTGGACGACGCGCTGCGCAGCGGCCGCATCCAGCCAGGCGAACGCATCGCGATGGCCTCCTTCGGAGGCGGCGCGACGTGGGGCGCTGCCGCCATCACCGCCCCGTCAATGACTTCCCCAACCAATCCCTCCTGAGCACAACCCCATCGAAAGGAACCACCATGTCCAACACCACCACCCTCCGCGACGGCTTCATCTCGATCCTCACCGACAAGTTCGGCGTTCCGGCGGACGAGACCGCCAACGGTGCCGCCACCCTGGACGAGCTCGGCCTCGACTCGCTCGCCCTCGTCGAGCTGCTCCTGGACCTGCAGAAGAAGCTCGACGTCTCGATCGAGCAGGGCGTCATCCTTCCCGAGCACACCCTCGACGACACCGTCGCTCTCCTCGAAGAGCGAAAGGGCGAGTCCTGATGAGCACGCCCTCAACTGCGACCGCGGTCACCGGCATCGGCATGATCAGCCCTGCCGGGATCGGTAGGGACGCGAACTGGGCCACCATCCTCGCCGGTGCCGGAACCGCGGCCAGCCACGAAAGCATCGACCATCACGGGCAGAGACGTCCCATCGCCCGGGTGCCCGAGTTCGACGCACGCAAGGTCATCGGCGCATCCAAAGCATGGCGGCTGGCCCGCTTCGTGCAGCTGGCGATCATCGCCGCCCGTGAGGCGATCAGCGACTCCGGGGTCGATCTCGATTCGATCGAGGCCTCCCGCATCGGTCTCGTGTTCGGCAACTCCCTCGGCGGCACCGACACGCTCGAAGCCGCCAAGGGAACTCTGCTGACCGAGGGCGCAGAGCAGGTCTCGCCGATGCTCGTGCCCATGTGGATGCCGAACATGGTCGCCGGTTCGCTCGCCATCGAATTCGGCATCCAGGGACCGGCGCACGTGGTCGCCACCGCCTGTGCATCAGGGACGACCGCGATTGGCCACGGTCGCCAGCTCCTGCGCGACGGCCGATGCGACATCGTCGTGGTCGGAGCATCCGAGAGCGCGCTGTCTCCTGCGACTCTGGCAGGACTGGCGAACATGGGGGCGCTTGTCGATCCGGCCGTCAACGCGACGGGAGCCTCACGCCCGTTCGACAGCCAACGAGGCGGCTTCGTTCCCGCCGAGGGTGCCGCGGCGCTCGTCCTCGAGCGCGACGCCGATGCCCGAGCCCGCGACGCGCGCGTCTACGCACACGTCGCAGGATACGGAGCCAGCACCGACGCCCACCACGTCACCGCACCACGACCAGACGGCGAAGGGCTGCAAGCCGCCGTCCGTGAGGCCGTGGAAGACGACGCCGGACTCGCGCTCGGCGACATCAGTCACGTCAACGCCCACGGCACCTCCACGCCGCTCAACGACGCCTCCGAAGGCGCCGCGTTGCACGGGCTCTTCGGGGACCGGGTGCCGGTGACGTCGATCAAGGGCGTCACTGGACACCCATTGGCCGCTGCCGGAGCGATCGAAGGCGCGATTGCGGCCTTGACCGTGCACCACGGACAGATCCCGCCGACCGCGAACACCGACGACATAGACCCGGCCATCGCGATCGATGTCGTCACGGGCTCGGCACGTCCCCTGGAATCCGGCGCGGTCCTCTCCGTCTCGGCGGGGTTCGGCGGGCACAACGCGGCGGTGGTCTTCACTCCATGACGAGCTCCATCGCCACCCGGGGCGCCGCGTTCTTCGATGTCGATGAGACCCTCATCGACATGAAGTCCATGCAGTCCTTCCTTGACTTCTACTTCGAAGACCAGGCCGACGGCCTGGGCACACCGTGGCAGCGGTTCCAGCGCACAGTCGTCGGGATGCCACGCGAGGACGGAAACCGGGCGTACTACCGGCTCTGGTCAGGTCAAAGCCTCTCCGACCTGACCAGAGCCGGGCGGGCCTGGTTCAACGAGCACATCCAGCGCCCCGGATTCCTCATCCCGTCCGCTCTGGCCGCCCTGCGGGAGCACCACAGCGCCGGACGGCACGTGTTCCTGATCTCAGGATCATTCCACCCGTGCCTCGATCCGCTCGCGTCCTACCTCGGCGCTAGCGAAGTCTTCTGCACGGATCTCGTCGAAGAGGGCGGGACCCTCACCGGTGAGATCGTGCGCTCCCGCATCGGGGAGGGCAAACGAGACGCCGTCGAGGAGGCGACGGCGCGTTACGAGCTCGACCCGGACCAGAGCTGGGCGTATGGCGACCACATCTCCGATCTGCCCATGCTCACCGCAGTCAGCCACCCCGTGGCCGTGGGCTCCGACCCTCAACTGAACCAGATCGCTCACCAACGACAGTGGCCCTTGATCGCAGTCGGGGAGCGACCCCCATTGGAAGGAAACACGTGAGCGAGACGAACACCTACGCCGATCAGCTCATCGAAACCCTGACCGCGGCAGCCGATCACCTTCACGACGAGGTCGACCTGCCGCTGCCTGTGGTCGCCGACGCCATGCATCTCGGATGCGGCATCCCGCACTCCGTCTTCGGATTGGACGTCCCTACGAGCGACTGCCACCCCGAACCGCCCGATCCCGACGTGCCCGCCGTTCGAACGCTCGGCCTCATCGGGGCCGGCACCATGAGCCAGGGCATCGCACGTGCAGCTCTGCAAGCGGGCATCGACGTGCGCATCGTGGCGCGTGATCCGGAGCGTGCCGCAGGGGCGCGGGACGCCGTCATCGCAGAGATCCACGAGCAGACGGCACACGTCGACTCCAGTTCCGACATTGAAGCGCTCGCCGGCGCCGGCGTCATCATCGAAGCGATCAGCGAAGATCTCGCCAGTAAGCAACGGATCCTTGCTGATATCGAACGGATCGTGCCCGAGGACACCGTCCTCGCGACCACGACCTCCAGCCTCGCCGTCAGCGACATCGCATCGGCCCTCGCCGAGCCGCGTCGACTCGTAGGGCTCCACTTCTTCAATCCAGCCGACCGCAACCGGCTCGTCGAGGCCGTGTCAGGTGCTGCGCCCCCAGGCCACCTCGCTCGGACGCGACAGCTTGTCTCGCAGCTCGGCAAGTGTTTGGTAGACGTCCCCGACGCTCCCGGGTTCATCGTCAACCGCGTGCTCATCCCCTACCTCAACGCCGTGTTCGACCTTGTCGATCAAGGAGCGCCGATCAGGGAGATCGATCTGGACATTCGACGACGCTACGGGGTACCCGTCGGGCCAGCTCGCCTGGCAGGCATCATCGGCGCCGATGTCGTCCTCGCCATTCAAACGTCGCTGCACCAGCGGCTCGGACAGCCAGAACTGCAACCAGCACACGCCCTACAGGCGATGGTCGATCGCGGCGTGCTCGGGAGCAAGACCGGTCACATGTTTCCCACGGCGATGACCAATGGAGACTGACCATGTGCACCTCGTCACAACGTGTCATGCTTCTGTCTTACGACAGGGACTGTATGCTAGGAAGATGCCTGTTATTCCGACATCTCAATGGAGCGATCCGAAGCTCTCGCCCCCCCGTCGTGGCGAGAAGGCGTTCGCTCAGGACCTTGACGCACGGCTCGGCACGTATGTGAAGCTTGCCGAACAAGCGATCATCGCCGAAAAGTCCGTCGCCCTCCGAGACTACGACCTGAGCGTCGCTCAGTACGCGACCATGATGGCCCTGTACTACGTGCCAGGGCAGTCGGCCGCGCAACTCGCGCGCACGGCGGCTGTCACCCCGCAGACGATGGCCAACGTCCTCTCCAAGCTCGAAGACAAGCGGCTCATCGACCGAGTGCCGTCAGATGTTCACAGTCGCGTCAACGTCGTCACACTCACCGCCGCTGGTGAGGCGCTCGTGCTCCGTGCCGATGAAGGCGCCCGTAACGTCGAACAGCGCATCCGCGACGAGTTCACCCCGGAGGAGGGTGCGCAGCTGCGTGACCTGCTCCGCCGACTCGCTGTCGTGCTACGAGGGGAAGAGGAATAGACGCACCCCTCCCACAGGACATCGACGCGCACCTGACCCAAGCCATCCGGCTGGTACGTCAGGAGCGCGTCGATGTCTCCGTCTGCGTCCTCACGGATCAACAGTGCATGCAGCTTGTGACTCGCGTCAATTCGCATGACGAAGACGTCCAGCATGCCGCGCGCAAGCACCGTGAGTTCCAGCACCGGAGCCTGGCCGCGGCATGGATGCTTCGCACAGGACTGCGCGCCTGGAGCGGCCAGCCTACTGAGGCCGCTCTGCGACGAGATAAGCACGGGCGCCCCTGCAGTTCTACGGGGGAGCCCCGCCTCTCCGTCGCCCATGACGACCTCACCGTCGCCGTCGCCTTCGCTACCCACAGACCAGTAGGGATCGACATCGAGCCTCGATCCCGGCACATCCCCGTAGCCGTCGTCGACCTCCTCGAACCAGTCGGCGAGAGCGATGCCCTCGCGGCCTGGACGACCTACGAGGCGATCGCCAAGGCCGACGGGCGCGGCATCGGCCTCCCGGTCACCCACCTCGCCCGCATCTCAACCTCGAAGCGGTGGCGACTGCACGAAGGCGATGAGTACGTCGTCACGCATCGGGAGCTCGAGAGCGGATCGCTGCTGGCCGTAGCGTGGAGGAGCGAGACCCCGCCGCTGTTGGCAATCGCTACAGCGGACGGGGTCTCACAGGATAACTCGCCCTAGTAGCGAGAGCCCACCGCAGCCGGCACGTCATCCAGGCGCTTGCGCTCGGAAGGCGAGAGAATGACTCCCATCGCGGCGAGATTCTCAGCCAGATGAGCACTACGGCGGGTACCGGGGATCGGGACGACATGCTCTCCCAGCCCGAGTACCCATGCCAGCGAAACCTGCGCTGCCGTTGCCCCGTGCTCGCGCGCGATCTCCTCGACGGTGCGCGTGATGGTGCTGTTGCGCTCGAAGGCCTCGGGCACGAACCGGGGGTTCGTCTTGCGGAAATCGCCCTCCTCGAAGTCGCCCGGACGAAGAGTGTTCGTGAGGAATCCGCGGCCCAGCGGCGCGAACGGCACGATCGCCGCGCCGTGCGTGCGCGCCCACCCGACGACATCCCCTGAAGCCTGATCTGCGCCCCCCGCGGAGCCGGTGGTCTCTGCGGAGAAGCTGCCCCCGAGGGCATCGCGCGTCCACAGTGACACCTCGGACTGGATCGCCGTCACCGGATGCACGTCGTGCGCCCGCTGAGCCTGGTCGACACTGACTTCGGACAGCCCGAGCCAACGCACCTTCCCAGCCTCTACAGCTTCCGCCAGCGCTCCCCAGCTCTCCTCGAGCGGAACCTCCGGGTCCACGCGGTGCAAATAGTACAGGTCCAGAACGTCCAACCCGAGATTCTGCAGGCTCTCGTCGATCTGCCGACGCAGCACCTCAGGGGACCCGTCCCGGTGCATCGTGCGAGCGTCGAGGTCGTCGACGATCAGCCCGCCCTTCGTGGCGACGACCACCTCCGGGCGATTTGCCAGGGCCCGCCCCACGAGTCGTTCGTTGTGGCCGTCGCCATAGACCCGTGCGGTGTCGAAGAAGTCGACGCCAGCGTCGACGGCCGACAGGATGGCCGCCTCGGACTCCTGATCGTCTCGGCCGCTCTCGTTGTACCCCCAGCTCATGCCCATGCAGCCGAGCCCCAGAGCGGCGACCTCGCGGCCCGTCGAGCCGAGTTCACGCTTCGTCATGCGTCCTCCTTCGTCACGGCATCCAATAGCAGACAGCTGCTACGATACAGCAGACATACATGAAACAGATACAGGAGGCCGATTATGAAGGCAGTTCAGATCACCAGCTACGAAGGACCGGGCACCCTCGAGTATGGCGACGCGTCTGAGTCCGCGCCCGCGGCGGGCCAGGCTTCGCTCGACGTTCGCTTCGCGGGAGCGAATTACGTCGAGGCCCTCTTCTCCGAAGGGCTGGTGCCTGACCTCCCGGTGCCGTGGGTGCCGGGCATTGAAGCCTCGGGGACTGTTCGTGAGCTCGGCGAAGGAGCGGAAGGCCTCACCGTCGGCCAGGAGGTCGCCGCGCTGACGATCAACGGCGGCGGTGCCTACGGGCAGGTCGCAGTCACGAACGCGCATCTCATTGCACCTCTGCCTGAGGGGCTCGACATCGCCACGGCCGCAGCCGTCCCTTCCAACACCACGACAGCGCTGATCGCCCTCGAACGCGTCGCCCGACTCGCGAAGGGCGAAAGCGTGCTGGTCCAGGCCGCCGCCGGAGGACTCGGATCGCAGTTCGGGCAGGTCGCCAAGCACCTGGGGGCCGACCGAGTCGTCGGCGTCGTCGGAAGCGAGGAGAAGCGGCAGGCCGCCCTCGATCTCGGATACGACGAAGTCTGGCTGCGCAAGGATCTCGCTCAGCAGCCGGGCGACCAGTTCGACGTCATCGCAGACCCGGTCAGTGGCCCGGCACGCTCGACCTGCATCGATCTGCTCCGCCTGGGCGGGCGCCTGCTCGCCGTGGGTGATGCCGCCCAGGCAGGAGACCAGCAGATCAGCAGCAACGCTCTCTGGTTCGGCGGGAAGGGCGTGATCGGGTTCAACCTCGGCGCTTTCGCGGCCACCAAGCCCGAGGTCGTCGGCGACTACTTCCGCCGCGCCCTCGATCTGGTCGCCCGGGGCACCGTCAAGGTGCACGTCTCTGACACCGTGCCGATCCAGTCGGCCCCCGCGGTCCTCACCGAGCTGCGGAACGGACGCACAGTGGGAAAGACCGTCTTCCAGCACGAGTCCTGACACGCACTGGTCTCGGAGGCCCCTCGTCGGGCCTCCGAGACCTTTCATGTGGTGCACCAGGCTTTCGAGACCAGAGATGAGGGCAACATGAGCAATGCGACGGCGGACGACTGGGGATGGTCTGACCTGACCCGAGGCGTCACGATTGGCTCCATCACGATTCGCCTGGCTCAGGACAAAGATCGAACTCGGGTTCGCGGACTATCGCGGCTCGCCGTCGACAGCTCGCGGCTCGACCGCCTATACCAGCGGATAGGAGACACGGGTCGCATCGTTTCAGCACTGTTCAAAGCCGACGTCGACGAAGTTATTCGCCTGCAAGGCAACGTCGCCTCCCTCGAAGACTTGCAGCTCAACACCACTGTCGTCCTGGTGGCGACTGTCGACGGTGAGGTCGTCGGGTTCGCGTGTGCTGGAGCCCCTATGGACCTCATCGCCGCTTCCGTCGAGTAAGCACCGAGAGGTGCCGCTCCCGGCTGGGTGCTGTCTCAGGTAGCAGGCATCTGGGCGCTCCTGGCGCGCATCAACGCTGTGGCAGTTCGCGATGACTTTCGACATCGGGGCGTCGCCGCCGGCTTGCTCTCCGTCCTCACCAGCCTTTCGGCCGCGCCGGCTACGGAGCCGTCTACGGCCGGTGCGACGTCTCCCTTCAGGAGTTCTACCGCGGGCAAGGTTTCGCGGTCTCCGATCCGATGGAGCCCGTCGACATCTTCCGCGAAGTGCCGTTTCTGCAGCTCGTGAGCTCGAACGTGCCGGAGGAGTGCACATTCGTTCGGCGACTGCGAACCGCTGATCTCGAATCCATTCGCGCGCGCCTTCCCTGGGTGGACTTGCATACGCAGGTGCGCCAAGAAACCGAACTCGAATGGCTCGCGATCGTGCAACGGCGCGACGAGCAGTTGCACCCGATCCTGGTCATCAGCCCGGACGATGAGTTCTGGAGCAGTTACGGCTTCGAACTTCACTCGC
>NZ_JBKEAY010000004.1:0-2000 GCF_047972865.1 Microbacterium sp. | reverse complement strand
CCGAGTGACGAAGACGACCACACCCGCGTCGTCGACCGCCCCGCACCCGGCCCGAGTGACGAAGACGACCACACCCGCGTCGTCGACCGCCCCGCACCCGACGACCGCACTGCCGTGGTTGACCGCGCCAAACCGCAGCCGTCGCTCACTCTCCCCGGGGCGGCTCGCCGTCGCGGCATCGCGGAACCTCCCGTCGTCGAGGGCTTCGCGCCTCGCGCCGAGCCCGCAGTCGGGCCCGGCGCGGTCGAGACCTACGTCGCTCGCGACATCCCCGAAGTGTCTGCGCCCCCAGCAGCGGTGGAAGAAGGGCCGGCCGCGACGCGCGCGGCCGCTCCTGCGATGACCTCGGTGCGACGCCGGGGCCGCCGCACGGCGCGCGTGGCAGTCGTCACGTTCACCGTGGCGTGCGTGCTCGCCGTCGCGGGCGCCGTCGCGCTCGCTGTGATCTGGCTCTAGTTGTACCCGGTCATGACATTGGTCGCAGTCGGCTGATCGGTGGGAGTCCGTTCAGGGCTTGGTGGCGACGTCGGGTGTTGTAGTACTCGATCCAGGGTGCCAGAGCCGCTGCTCGTTCGTCGTTCGAGGTGAAGATTTGCCGGTAGGCCCATTCGGTTGCCAGGGTGCGGTTGAGGCGTTCGACCTTGCCGTTCTGCCACGGGCAGTGGGGTCGGATGAACTTCTGGACGATGCCGTGGTCGGCACAGACACCGCCGAGCGAGTAGCGGTAGGCCCAAGCGTTGTCGGTCATGAGACGCTCGACGCGGGTGATGCCGTGGTCGGCGAAGTAGCCCAGGGCGCGCTCGAGGAACGCGGCACAGGTCGGTCCTTTCTCGTCGTCGAGGATCTCGGAGTAGGCCAGGCGGGAGTGGTCATCGACGAGGGAGTGAACGTAGTCGTAGCCGGTGCCGGTCTTGCGGTTACGGCTGCCATCGCCGCGGCCGTGGGCCCGCCAGCCGCCTCCGTCGGGGATGCGTCCGAGTTTCTTGACGTCCATGTGGACCAGCTCGCCTGGCCGTTCACGCTCGTAACGCACTGCGGTGGTCTTCGAGGTGCGGATGATCTCGCCGGTCATGGGGTCAAGATCGGCCAGGTGGGGCATGTGGTGGCGGGCCAGGATGCGTGAGACGGTGCGTGGAGCCACGCTCAGATCTGCTGCGATGCCGTCACGCCCCTGACGACAGGCACGTCGATGCTCGAGAACCCGCGCTTCGATGTCAGCCGCTGTTCGTGTCGGGCTGTGGTGCGGTCGGGTGCTGCGATCAATCAGGCCGGTCTCGCCCTCGGTCTCGAACCGGACGATCCACGTGTGGACGCACTTGCGAGAGACACCCATCGCCTTCGCGATATGGGCTTGGGGCCAGCCCTGACGGTGGCGTTCAACGATCAGACGCCGGCCATGAACAGTCAAACGAGCGTTGGCGTGGGACACGAGAACCTCCGGGTTGTGAAGACGTCAGACATCTCCACTAAGCCCGGAGGTTCTCCTGTTCACAACTCGAGCACTGACACCAATGTCCTGGCCCGGTACAGCTAGGCGCGCCATGGGCGCGGGACAGAAGCGAGCGAACTCGCATCGATAGGGTGACAGCATGACGCTTGCCGACTCTTATGACCTGGACCTCACCGCCCCCGTGGAGCAACTCGCGGCGCACCTCGTCGACATTCCATCGGTCTCTGGAGGCGAGCAGGCCATCGCCAACGCGGTCGAGGCCGCGCTGCGTGGGCAGGCCCCGCACTTGAGCATCACCCGCGATGGAGACGCGCTGATTGCACGCACCGAGACTGGCGCGGCCGAGCGGGTCGTGATCGCCGGGCACCTGGACACGGTGCCCATCAAGCACAATGTTCCCGGCCGGTGGGACGTCGACGGCGCCACCCTGTGGGGCCGCGGCACCGTCGACAGGAAGGCAGGCGTCGCGGTCATGCTGTCTATCGCGCGGGCGCTCGTGGCCCCCGCACGCGACATCACGTGGGTGTTCTACGTCCACGAGGAAGTCGAG
>NZ_JBKEAY010000259.1:0-1929 GCF_047972865.1 Microbacterium sp. | reverse complement strand
GAGGAGTGCGAGACACAAGGTGCGACGTGAGAGGTCGTCACTGTAGGTGTCGTACATCTCACGCCACCATGCTGCGCTCCGTTGGCGACGCACATCGATCACCAGCCGGCCATAGTCGGTGTCGGGCCCAAACGGCTCGCTGTCGCGACCGACGGTGCCCGAAGCGCTGAGCTCGTGGCGTGCTGCGCCGGCCAGGGCGATCTCGGTCGAGAGCCAGTTCGGACCGTGGATGGCGCTTAAGGCGCGAGCTGTCGCTTGCCATGGCTCGGTTGTGCCAGCTTGGGCGCGCTGTCCCTTGCGGGACGCCTTGCGCACATCCTGATATCGAGGATCTGCAGCCTCGAGTCGTTTCCATGCGCTGTTGCGTACGGACGCGTCAACGCGATCGAGCCCAAGATGCCCGTGCTGGGATAGCCGCGAAGCGCTCTCGGCAGGCAAATACCACTGTGGTCGAAGTGCGCGGAGGAGGTCGCTCGGCAGGCCCGCGGCCGTTGGCCGCACCTCGCTCAGCGCACCGCGCAACACGGCCTGCAACATGGCATCGCCAAGCGCCCGCTCGGCGGCGAGATCAATGTCCATTCGGACAAGCTCGCGGAGCGAATCGAGGGGGCCGGCTGCCAACCGCGTCACCTGAGCCGGGGGAAGCCGGACACCGCCGTAGCTGGCGCCCACGCGCAGCCACGCCGCCTCGTCGGGCGTGCCCACCGCGTTCGCCAGGTGAGCCGCCCACCACGCTTCAAACTCGTCCCGGCCAAACCCCACCCTGTGACGCAGCATCCCTGCACGAACGGGCGAAAGGGGAGCCGTGACAGCCTTCTCCACCGCGTCAAGCGTCCGCTGTACAAAGTCGCGCCCTCCCACCGAACCAACGAGGGTGGGAAAGTCGGCCGCGGGTCGCTCACTCATGAGACTGATCGTCATGTCGTCGGCGAGGAGACGGGCGACGTCGCGCTGCACCATCTGATTCGCGACGAACACCCCGTCACTGAGCAAAGTCCAGGCAGCAGACCTCACTTGGAGGGGCCGACTCGCTTCCCGCAGAGCTTCCTCCACGCCATATCGAAGCGCGGCCAGCTCGTTCGGCGAGGCGAAACCCGCGTAGAACCGCAAGGTGTTCAACCAGTACGGGCGATCCATCAGGCGCCGCAACACTTCCTGCTTGCCGAGCGGCTGCTCCCAACTGCGAGCTGCCCACTCGGCCAAGAAGCGCGCAGCGAAGTACTCCCTCACCGGCTGGACCGCGAACTCGAACATCTCGTCGACATTGCTCGTCAGTGCCCAGAAACGGTCCGTGGCCGCCTTGAAGAGCTGCTCCGCCAACCCGACATCGCGCCCCACCTGACGGAAGTAGATCATGAGCGTCGTGACGATGTCCTTGGCCAGCATCCGTCCCGCGGTCGGCGTCTCTTCGACCCCGCTTTGCATATGCCAACCGAGAAACGCCGTGACCTCCTGAACATCGGGGACGCTCTCCCGCGAGATCTGCCGCCGGTCGACCTCACGATCCATCAGCGTCGCCATGTAATCGGAGTAGAGCGGGGTGCGTGTCACCGGCACCGCGTCGCCCTTCTTACTGATGAGATACAGCAGGATCGTCAACTGCATCGGGTTGTCGGCCAGTTGCGCAACATGCTCCAGGGAGGTGCGATCCCGGAACACGCGACGGAGCTTGTTGCGGTGCCGGTCATCCAGCCCCTTCGCATCACACCACCGGTTGACGTACTCGGCCTGCAGTACCGAACTCAACGGCTCGAGCCGGAGAACCTCGAACATCTCCCCGTCCGGCTCCGCGAGTCCAGATGCATTCGGGCGCGCCGTGACGACTACCTGGAATCGACGCGTCGCGAACTTCGTCTTTCCCATCCGCCGGGTGAACTGATCGATCTCGTCGACCAGAATCGTGCGCAGGCTCGGGTCCGCAACCTCGTC
>NZ_JBKEAY010000255.1:0-9929 GCF_047972865.1 Microbacterium sp. | reverse complement strand
TGGCCGGTCCGCGTCTGCTCGTCGAGCGTCCGCTCTACGACGAGGTGCTCGGCATGCTGCAGCACGCCGTGCCGGGCGTCCCTTTCGGGGACATCACCGACCCGCACACGGTCGTCGGTCCGTTGGCCTCTCGGCAACAACTCGGCAAGGTCGAAGAACTGGTCACGCGGGCCGTCGCAGCCGGGGCCCGCGTGGTCACCGGCGGGGCGAGAGCCGACATCGGCGATGGGTTCTATTTCCAGCCCACTGTCCTCGCCGACGTGGACAACGACAACCCTGCCGTCGCGGAAGAAGTCTTCGGCCCCGTGCTGACCGTGCAGCCGTTCGACACCGAAGCGCAAGCGATCGCACTGGCGAACTCGACCCCGTACGGGCTCGCGTCGGGCATCCAGACCACGAACCTCGCCAAGGCGCACAGGGTGGCGGCGAAGCTCGATGCGGGCATCACCTGGGTGAACGGCTGGGCGATGCTGGATCCTTCGGTGCCGTTCGGCGGGGTCAAGGCGTCGGGCTGGGGTCGCGAATACGGTCCCGAAGCGCTCGCCTCGTACCAACGCACGAAGTCGATCGTCATCAACCTCGATGAGGGAGCCGCGCCGTGACGCGGGGACGCGCCGCGGTGCTGAACGCGCCCGGCGGACTCATGGAGGTCGTCGACGTCGAGTTCGATCCGCCCGGAACCGGCGAGGTGCTTGTCAAACTGGTCGCAACCGGACTGTGCCACACGGACCTCGGCGTCATCGCCGGGGGTATCCCGTTCCCGACACCGGGCATCATCGGGCACGAGGGGGCTGGCGTCGTCGAACGCGTGGGACCGGGCGTCGACGCGATCCAACCCGGCCAGAAGGTGCTGCTGTCGTTCACCTCCTGCGGCGCGTGCGGAGCCTGCGACGACGGCCACCCCGCGTACTGCTCGACCTGGCTGCCGCGCAATCTCATGGGTGAGATGCGCGCCGACGACTCGGCCGGAGTGGACCGCGGCACCGAACCGGTGCGCAACCACTTCTTCGGGCAGTCCTCCTTCGCCGAGTACGCGATCGCCGACGCCCGCTCGCTGGTGGTCGTCGACGACGACGTCGACCTGACCGTGCTCGCGCCGCTCGGCTGCGGCGTGCTGACCGCGTTCGGATCCATGTGGAACGTCCTCGATCCCGGTCCGCGCGACACGGTCGTCGTGTACGGTGCGGGCGCGGTGGGACTGTCGTCGGTCATCGCGGCCGCGCTGCGGGCGCCTGCGGCGCTGATAGCCGTCGACATCGTGGAGGAGCGACTGCACCTCGCGCGCGAGCTCGGAGCGACGCATACGGTCAACGCCAAGACCGAGGACGTGGCCGAGGGCATCTTCGACATCACGTCAGGGCGGGGTGCGGACCTCAGCTTCGACACCACGGGAAACCCCCGGGTCGCGCGCGGAGCGTTGGATGCCGCCGCCGCAGGTGGGACGGTGCTCGTGTGCGGTGCGCCTGCCCCGGGCACCGAGATCCCCGTCGACATCCAGGGGATTCTCACCGGAAAGATCCTGCGCGGGGTCACGATGGGCGACGCGCTGCCGGCGACCCTGCTGCCCGAGCTGGTCGCGCTCCACGCCGACGGGAGGCTCCCGATCGAGAAGCTCCAGGCGCGCTACCGGCTCGACGACATCAACCAGGCCGCCGCCGACATGCACGAGGGAGCCGCGGTGAAACCCGTCATCGTCTTCTGAGACCGCACGGGTACGAGCACACTAGGCGCCCGCCCCGCCCGTCCAGAATTCAGTCCGCCCGATGCCGCGAACGCCACACACCCGGCATCCGGCCGCCCGGACGGCAGCAGAGACTGAACTCTGAACCGTGCGCGGGGTGGGAACAGGAGCCCCGGTCGTCCTCAGACGGCGGCGAGCTTCAGGCGGTAGCGCAGTGCGGCCAACTCGGCATGCAGCGCGGCGGGGATCTTGCCGTCGAAGGTCCGGTAGAACTCCTCGGTGAGGTCGGCCTCGGCCAGCCACAGCTGCGGGTCCACCTCGAACAGCGCATCCAGATCCGCCTGCGGCACCTCGATGCCCTCGAGGTTCAGGTCGTCGGTGTGCGGCAACCGCCCGATCGGGCTATCGACCGCGCCCACGGAACCGTCGACGCGTCGGATGATCCAGTCGATGACACGGGCGTTGTCTCCGAACCCCGGCCACAGGTACCGGCCGTCGGCGCCCCTGCGGAACCAGTTCACCTGGAAGATCCGGGGGGCCCGGTCGAACCGCAGACTCTGGCCGACGCTCAGCCAGTGACCGAAGTAGTCGGCGAGGTTGTAACCGCAGAACGGCAGCATCGCGAACGGGTCGCGGCGCAACTCGCCGACCGTTCCCTCGGCGGCCGCCGTGCGCTCCGAAGAGATCGTGGACCCCAGGTACACCCCGTGCGTCCAGTCGGTGGCCTCGACCACGAGCGGCACGTTGGTGGCGCGGCGACCGCCGAACAGGATGACGTCCAGCGGCACCCCCTCCGGCGCTTCCCAGTCCGACGCGATCTGCGGGCACTGCCCGGCGCTCACCGTGAAGCGCGAGTTCGGGTGCGCCGCAGGCCGTCCCGCATCCGGCGTCCAGGGGTTCCCCTCCCAGTCGATGAGTTCGGCCGGGGCCTCGTCGGTCAGACCCTCCCACCACACGTCGCCGTCGGGCCGCAGCGCCACGTTCGTGAAGATCGTGTTGCCCCACAGCGTCTCGACGGCGGTGACGTTGGTCGACTCGCCGGTCCCGGGCGCGACCCCGAAGAATCCGGCCTCGGGGTTGATCGCCCACAACCGCCCGTCTTCGCCGGGACGCAGCCAGGCGATGTCGTCGCCGAGGGTCTCGACACGCCAGCCCGGGATGGTGGGACGCAGCATCGCGAGGTTCGTCTTGCCGCACGCCGACGGGAACGCAGCCGCGACGTGGTACGCCGTGCCCTGCGGATCGATGACCCGGATGAGGAGCATGTGCTCGGCGAGCCACCCCTCGTCGCGACCGATGACCGACGCGATGCGCAGCGCGAAGCACTTCTTGGCCAGGATGGCGTTACCGCCGTAGCCCGAGCCGAACGACCACACCTCCAGACTCTCGGGGAAGTGCACGATGTACTTCTCGTCGTTGCACGGCCAGGCGTCGTCGGCCTGCCCTGGCTCGAGCGGTGCACCGACGGAGTGGACGGTCTTGACCCAGGGCTTGCCTGCGGCGATCTCGTCGAGCACCGCCGAACCGACCCGGGTCATGATCTCGATCGAGGCCACCGCGTACGCGCTGTCGGTCACCTGCACCCCGATATGCGACAGTGGTCCGCCGACGGCGCCCATCGAGAACGGCACGACGAACAGCGTCCGCCCCCGCATCGACCCCGCGAACAGCGGCGTAAGGGTGGCGCGGATCTCGGCGGGCGCCACCCAGTTGTTGGTCGGCCCGGCATCCTCTTCGCGCTCCGACGCGATGAACGTGCGCGCCTCGGTGCGCGCGACGTCGCTCGGGTGCGACCGAGCGAGGTAGGACCCGGGTCGCCACTCCGGATTCAGCTTGATGAGCTTCCCCTCGGCGACCATCTCGCTCAGCAGCGCGTCGTTCTCGGCGCGGGAGCCGTCGACCCAGTGGATGCGGTCGGGCTGGGTGAGCGCGGCGATCTCGTCCACCCACGCGATCAGCTCGGCCATGCCCGGCCCGGTGACCTGCGGGCGAGCACCGAAGTCCGCCAGCAGAGCGCGCCGGCTCGCGACGGGGTAGGTGACGATGTTGGCGATGGCCATGCGAAATCTCCTCAGAGGGGCGGTCGTCCCTCCACTGTGCGATGGATGCCGCGGCTTTTGCCTCCCTGAGCTGTCGCAAGAACCTGAATTCTTTCGATATTCTCAAAGAATGCCGTCCGCACTCGAACTGTCGACCCTCGGTCACCGCATCCGCCATCACCGCACCGCGCGCGGGCTCACGCTTGACGAACTGGGGGCGATCGTCGCCGTCGCGGGCAGCCAGCTCAGCCTCATCGAGAACGGCAAACGGGAACCGAAGCTGTCGCTGTTGCAGGCGATCGCCACCGCCGTGGGCACCGACGTCACCGATCTGCTCTCGCCGGAGCCGCCGAGCCGTCGTGCCGCGCTCGAACTGGAACTGGAACGGTCCCAGTCCAGCCCCGTGTTCCGGCGACTGGGGATCCCGCCGGTCAAGGCCGGCAAGACCATGCCCGATGAGACCCTGGAGGCGGTGCTGGGACTGCACCGGGAACTGCAGCGCCGCGACCGCGAGGCCAGCGCGACGCCCGAAGAGGCCCGCCGCGCCAACACCGAGCTCCGCCGCCGGATGCGCGAGCGGCACAACTACCTGCCCGATATCGAGCAGCTCGCCGAGAAGCAGCTGCGGGCCGCGGGGCACGGCACCGGCGCGCTGACCCACCGCACCGTGAGCATCATGGCCTCACAGCTGGGCTTCGAGCTGATCTACGTCTCCGACCTGCCGCATTCGGCCCGTTCGGTGACGGACCTGGAGAACGGTCGCATCTACCTGCCCCCCGCATCCATCCCCGGCGGCCACGGCCTGCGGTCGATGGCGCTACAGGCGATGGCGCATCGGCTGCTCGCCCACGCCGCCCCCACCGACTACGCCGACTTTCTGCAGCAACGCTTGGAGATCAACTACTACGCTGCGTGCTGTCTCATGCCCGAGACCGCGTCGGTGGCCTTCCTCACCCAGGCCAAGAAGGACCGCAACCTCGCCGTCGAGGACTTCCGTGACGCGTTCGGTGTCACCCACGAGGCGGCCGGGATGCGGATGACGAATCTGCTCACCGAACGGCTCGACATCCGGCTGCACTTCCTGCGCGTGAGCGGGTCGGGGGCGATCACCCGCGTCTACGAGAACGACGAGCTGCCGCTGCCGATGGATGTCACCGGATCGGTGGAGGGGCAGGTCGTCTGCCGTCGCTTCGGGGCCCGCTCCGCGTTCGCCCAGCAGAACCGCACCACCGAGTACCACCAGTACACCGACACTCCCGCCGGGACGTTCTGGTGCTCCAGCCAGACCGGCGCCACCGGCGACGGTGAGTTCTCGGTCACCGTCGGGGTGCCCTTCGACGACGCGCGGTGGTTCCGCGGCCGGGACACCGCCATCCGCAACGTCTCCACGTGTCCCGACCCGGCCTGCTGCCGTCGTCCCCCCGCCGAGGTCACCGACCGCTGGGAGGGCAAGGCGTGGCCGAGCGCCCGCGTGCACATGCAGCTGTTCTCCCCGCTCCCGTCGGGCGCGTTCCCGGGCGTCGACGACAACGAGGTGTACGACTTCCTCGACCGGCACGCCCCGGCGTGAGGAGCGGTCAGGCCTGGAGCGTCACCTCGCGCCGCAGCGGGTAGACCACCGGGTGCGTGTCGGACATCTTCTCCAGCACGCGGATGACCTGCGTCGAGTAGCCGTACTCGTTGTCGTACCAGACGTAAAGAATGAGGTTCACGTCGTCGCAGATGGTCGCCAGCCCGTCGACGACTCCGGCGTGGGTGGAGCCGACGAAGTCGGTGGAGACGATCTCGGGCGACTCCACGTATCCCACCTGTCGGCGGATCTTGGAGTGCAGCGACACGCGGCGCAGGTAGTCGTTGACCTCGTCCTTGGTCGTCGCGCGCTGCAGGGTGAGGTTGAGCACCGCCAGCGACACGTCGGGGGTGGGGACGCGGATCGAGCTGCCGGTGAGCTTGCCGGCCAGTTCCGGCAGTGCCTTGGCGACAGCCTTGGCGGCACCGGTCTCGGTGATCACCATGTTCAGCACGGCGGAGCGACCGCGCCGGTCGCCGCGGTGGAAGTTGTCGATCAGGTTCTGGTCGTTGGTGAACGAGTGCACCGTCTCGACGTGGCCGCGCTGAATGCCGTACGCCTCGTCGAGCGCTTTGAGCACCGGGGTGATCGCGTTGGTCGTGCACGAGGCCGCCGACAGGATGCGGTCCTGGGGCGTGATCGTGTCGTCGTTGATGCCGTACACGATGTTCTTGAGCGCGCCCTTGCCGGGAGCGGTCAGCAGCACCCGTGCCACGCCGGTGGACCGCAGGTGCTGGCTCAGCCCCTCCTCGTCGCGCCACTTTCCGGTGTTGTCGACGACGATGGCGTCGCGGATGCCGTACGCGGTGTAGTCGATGGATGCCGGGTCGTCGGCGTAGATGACCTGGATGCGGGTACCGTTGGCGATGATCTGCTGCGCCTGTTCGTCGACGCTGACGGTGCCGGCGAACGGACCGTGCACGGAGTCGCGCTGCAGCAGGCTGGCGCGCTTGATGAGGTCGCCGTCGCCGCCCTTGCGCACGACGATCGCCCGCAGCCGCATGCCCCGGCCCCCGCTGGCGTGCCCGATCAGGATGCGGGCGAGGAGCCGGCCGATGCGTCCGAACCCGTAGAGGACGACGTCTTCACCGGCGCCGCGGTTGTCGGCGGCGTCGAGCACGTCGGCGAGCTCGGTGCGCAGGAAGTCCTCCAGCTCGGCATCCGACTCGGCGAAGCCCTCGGCCAGGCGGGCGACGTCGAGCGCCGACGGGCCGGGCGCCACCGCCCGCAGGCCCTCGAGGATCCGCAGCGTCGACTCCAGCGGCACCTCCGCGTGCCCGAGCTGAGCGACGCGCTCGTGCGCTTCCAGCAGGCCGGTCACCGAGAGGTTGATCAAGCGGTGTCCCTGCAAGGACGTCACCACGCCGCGGTCACGGTACAGCGCACCGATGTGCGGGATCATCCGCTCGGCGAGCTGTTCCCGCGCGACCCAGGCCGCGCGGTTCTCGTCGTACGTGCTCATGCGTCCTCCTCTTCGGCGAGGCGCGGGCTGCCGCGACGCGCCGACGCGTCGAATGTTCCGGCGGCCCCTGACCGCCCGCACCATCGTACCCAGCGCGCCCGGTCGCGTGCGCGCTACCTGCCATCTCCGATTATCGGTGCCTGAGGCAGAGGTGCGGCCTCCCGCATCTACGCCGGCAGCAGGTGCCGCGCGAAGTAGTCCGCGAGCTCGGCGGTGGCCGACAGCGGCAGGATCGCAGCGACGTACTGGTCGGGGCGAACCACGACCACCGCGCCGTCGCGGGAGATCTCGCGTTCGGCGAAGATGTCCATGTCGTTCCACCTCGACGCGCCGGCGGCGAACACCTTCTCCCAGTCGGTGACCGCGAGCGGACCGGTCTGCGGGCGGAACAGCTCGGGCACGGTGGTCATGTCGATCTCGTCGAAGCTCTGCTGGTAGACCACCTTGATGTCGAACACCGCGTCGATGTCGCCGCCGGCCGGGGTGTGGCGGTGCAGCGGCGACTCCGGGGCCGACTGCATCCAGGTCGCCCAGGCCGCCAGCGCGGAGTCGGCGCCGACCGGCGCCGCGTCGGCGAAGGCGTAGATGCGCCAGCGGCCGTCGGCGCGCGCGTGGTGGCCGAGGTGCACGACGTTGCCGTCGGCGACGAACGTGACCGGTGCCGACTTCAGGCGCTTCCCGAGCGGGAAGCCGGCGGCCAGTTGCTGGTGCTCGTCGGTGCCGGTGAGCGCAGAACCGGCGTACTGGGTCATGAATCCCGACGGGAACTCCGCCGTGGCCAGATAGTAGGTCGCGAGGTCGCCGGCGTCGGAGATCTCCTCCGGCTTGCGCGCCATCAGCGAGGACCATTCCCGGTCGAAGTCGATGAGCTGCTGCGCGACGGGGCGCCGCTCGGCCGAGTAGGTCGCCAGCAGCGACTCGGGGCTGCGGCCGGTGAGCACCGACCCGAGCTTCCAGCCCAGGTTGAAGCCGTCCTGCATCGACACGTTCATGCCCTGGCCGGCCTTGGCGCTGTGGGTGTGGCAGGCGTCGCCGGTGAGGAACACGTGCGGGGCGCGGTCGGACCCTTCCGCGACATCGTCGAAGCCGTCGGTGACGCGGTGGCCGACCTCGTAGACGCTGTGCCAGGCGACGTCTTTCACGTCGATGGAGTAGGGACGCAGGATCTCGTTCGCGCGCCGGATGATCTCCTCGATCGGCGTCTGCCGCACCCGGTGCTCGTCGTCCTCTGCGACTTCACCGAGGTCGATGTACATACGGCTGAGGTATCCGCCCTCCCGCGGGATGTGGAGGATGTTGCCCGCTTCGGCGTTGATGGCGCACTTGATGCGCCAGTCCGGGAAGTCGGTGTTCACCACGACGTCCATGACGCCCCACGCGTGCAGCGACACACCGCCGACGTGCACACGGCCGATGGCGTCGCGCACGCCGCTACGGGCGCCGTCGGCACCGACCACGTAGGCCGCGCGGATGGTGCGCTCCTGCCCCGCCCGGTCCCCTGCGGTGTACCGCACGCGCACCTCGACGGGGTACTCGCCGTCGTCGTGGACGGTGAGCCCGACGAACTCGACGCCGTAGTCCGGGACGATCCGGCCGGGGCCTCCCGCGGCCGCGGCGGCGAAATAGTCCAGCACGCGGGCCTGGTTGACGATCAGGTGCGGGAACTCGCTGATGTCATACGCGTAGTCCGCGGTGCGCGAGGTGCGGATGATGTTCTGCGGGTTGTCCGGGTCGGGGCCCCAGAAGTTCATCCAGCCGATGTTGTATGCCTCGGCCATGATGGCCCCGGCGAATCCGAAGGCCTGGAACGTCTCGACGCTGCGGGGCTGGATCCCGTCGGCCTGCCCGAGCACGAGACGTCCGTCGCGCTTCTCGATGACGCGCGTGGTCACCGTCGGGAACTGCGACATCTGAGCGGCCAGGAGCATGCCCGCCGGGCCCGAGCCGACGACGAGGACGTCGACCTCATCGGGAAGGTCAGTGGGACGGTCGATTCCGGTTGCTGCGGCCGGACGGACCCGCGGGTCGCCGGAGACGTAACCGTGGTGGTGGAACTGCATCGTCGTTGATCCCCTTCCTCGGCTACGGCACCGAGGTCGTCTGCGAAGTTGTGTCCGAGAACTGGATATTCTATATTAGAATTCGCTGTTCTACTATTGAACAGATCGTATACGACGTCCGCGTCGCGAGCAAGAGCGAGTTTCGTCCATGACCAGTTCCCCACCGGCATCCCAGACCCTCAGCCGCGGCATCCGCATCCTCGAGATCCTCGCCGACGCGCCCCAACCGCTCACGATCGACGAGATCGCCCGGCGCCTGGATCTGCACCGGTCGGTGGCGTATCGGCTGCTTCGCACGCTCGAGGACCACCGGCTGATCTCCCGGGACTCCGCGGGCGGCGTCACCCTCGGCGCCCGGATGGCCGCGCTGGCCACCGGGGTCGCCCGCGATCTTCAGGCCGAAGCCCTGCCCGAGCTCACCGCCGTCGCGAACGACCTCGGGATGACGTGCTTCCTCGCGGTGCTCGACGGCGACGAGTGCATCACGCTGGCGAGCATCGAACCCCGCCACGCCCTCGCCTCGGTGGCTCAGCGCCCCGGGTCCCGCCACGCCATCACCGTCGGGGCGCCGAGCAAGGCGATCCTGTCCGCTCTTTCCGACGCGCAGTGGCCGGTGCAGCCGGATGCCGCGCTCCGCGACGAGATCGCGGACGCCGCTGCACGCGGATGGGCCACCAGTCACGACGAGGTCATCCCGACGGTGCAGGCCGTCGCCGTGCCGCTGAGGCTACGCGAGGGTCATCGCCCGGCGGCCATCGCCGTCGTGCACGTCGCCGCCCCCGCCGACCCGGCCCCGCTGGCGGCACGACTGGAGCGCTCCGCGGCGGCGATCCGCGACGCACTGGGGAGCTGAACCGGGCAGCCCACCGGTGCGTCGCGGTCGTCGCGATGCCGCGAGGTGTCAGGAGCGCGAGGTCCAGACCAGCGGCATGCGCGCCTGCTCGGCCTCGTTGTCGGGGCCGAGTTCGATTCCGGGCCGGTCCTTCACCAGGAGCGTGGCGACCAATCCGAGTAGCACCATGACGGCCAAGTACACCTGTACCGAGACGGTGGTGCCGGTGGCCTGGACGAGGGCCTCCGAGATCATCGGGGCGAAGGCGCCGCCGATGATCGCACC